>JBBTCG010000063.1:0-1568 GCA_038043305.1 Deltaproteobacteria bacterium
GCCTTCATGATTTCAATAACTATGATACTTCCTTGCTTTATAATTAATGGCTCTTTGTGAAAACTGTTTTTGATCAGCGGCAATCTCGCAACTCATTGCGGGAGCAGGTTTGTAACCTGCTCTATTAACAACATGATTATTTCACTATCTCCAAACGTTCTCCAATTCAACCATACCGTCAAAATATAACAGATTATGCCTTGTGGGACAAGAGGGTTGAAAGGGGGCAAGCCGCACGGGCAACATTAATTTGGCCCCCCATTTCCCCCCCCCCTTAAAAATGGTGGGAATGGGGGGGGGTGCTCCTGAAAGGAAATGTTCATTTTGAAGCCGGTCTTATCGCGCCGCTGGCGTGAGCCGACCGGCAACCGGTCTTTCAAGAAAGGCAGGTTTCGCTTGACACGTGAAGATAAGTGGGAGTAACATTGAAATATGCGCGAACGCGGATTTACATTGATAGAACTGCTGATGGTCATCCTCCTGCTCGGCATTCTATCAGCCGTGGCGATTCCAAGGATCACGGATATGATAAATCCGTCGAAGGAAAAGGTAACAAGACACAGAATGGAGGAGCTTAGAAAGGCGATTGTCGGGGACCCCGACGCCATTGTCGCTGGCACGTATTCGGCGAGGGGTTTCAGGGGAGACGTCGGCAGTTTTCCAGCCCTGCTCACTGATCTGGTCACTCAGGGCGCGTATCCCAATTGGAACAGATATACGAGAACGGGGTGGAACGGGCCGTATGTGGATTCAACCGGAGGGCAATACCTCCTTGACGCATGGAATACCGCTTTTGTCTACAATCCGGCGGCCGTGCCGCCGGACATAACGAGTTACGGTAAGGATTTAGCCTCCGGCGGAGGCGATGATATCGTCGTGCAGTTAAGATATTAGTCAAGGATAATTACAATGAACCCCGGAAAAGGCCGTTCAAAAGGCTTTACCCTTATAGAGTTGTTGATGGTCATCGTCCTGCTCGGCATCGTGTCCGCCACCGCCGTGGTGGTAATAGGCAACATCATCAGCCAGCAGAGCTTTGACGCGACGGTCAAGGAGATGACCGACCTGAAGGCCGCGACGATCGGGAATCCCGATCTTATTGAAGGAGGCGTCAGAAGCAATTTCGGTTATGCCGGAGACAGGGCCGCACTGCCCGCCGCGATGAGCAACCTCGTTACAAACCCGGTTGCCTGCGGTTTCGTGTCAGACTCTGCCCTTGGCGGAGGAACCAATCTCGGAACAGGCGCCGGTTGGAGAGGGCCGTATATTGACAACAAACAGGACGATTCAGGAAACTACCTCGCTCTTCTTGACGGCTGGGGAAGGGCATACTCATATGACGCTCCAACCGGCAGGGTAGGCAGCTGGGGACCTAATGCGGTATTCGGCGGTTTTGCGGCTCCGGACGCCGATGATGTAATCATTCCAGCGACAACCATTGCGGGCATTACCGGAACCGTATCCGGCAGGGTAACGAATCCGAGCGGCGGGCCAATACAGGCCCCTCCCGCAACGAATAACGTCATAATCTATGGTCCGCCTCTGACCTGCCCATCCACCTTTACGCA
>JBBTCG010000064.1:0-4560 GCA_038043305.1 Deltaproteobacteria bacterium
CGCGTCTTTCATTTCAAGGTGTTGCCGCCGAGCGTTTATTACATAGACAAGTTTCCGTCAAAGGTGGAGCCGGTCTTCGTCATACTTATCGTCGTAATCTCCATAAGCATCAGTTTTCTCGCCACGCTCTATCCGTCGTGGCAGGCGTCGCGCTTTGACCCTGTGGAGGGTCTGCGTTATGAGTAAAGGTTGCCTCTGAAAATTGCTATTTTTCCCGATTTCTGTGTCAGGGCGAAAATAAAAATGCTCACATATTAACGTATATGCTGCGCTTTTTATTTTCGCCCTTCCTTGAACTCGGAAAAACTATCTAATTTTCAGAGGCAACCTGAGGAGGCAACGCAATGGCCATAGATGCGGCAACGGCGTCAATAGTCAAGGACAAGGCTGAGGCGCTTTTCGACAAGGGCAGGTTTGCCGAGGCGTTTGAAGCCTACGAGAAGATAAAGCCTTACGGAGATAAGGACCCGCGCATCTATCTCAGGATGGGCGACATAGCAAGGAAGACCGGCGACAACGCCAGAGCCGTCTTATGTTATAAGGACGCGGTGCGGAGTTTTACAAAGCTCGGCTTCGTGATAAAGGCCATAGCGGTATGCAAGATGATAATCGCCATTGATCCGGTTCAGCAGCACATACACGATAAGCTGGCGGAGTTGTACGCCAGTCAGGGCGGGACAGCGCCAAGCGCGCCAAGGACTCAGACACCCGCGCCTCCCGTTGCCGTTGAGCCTATGGCGCCGATAGAGGCGCCGCGCCAAGAGCCTTCAGGGTCGTCAAAGGCATGGGGAAAGGCCGAGGACGCCGAGGACGATATTGAGGTCATCCAGCCCATGAAGCTGCCGCGTGTTCCGCTCTTTTCGGACTTCAACGAGGAGGAGTTTTTAGCGGTCATCAGGAAGGTGCGCTCGCATGATTTCGCTCCGGGGGATTACGTGTTTCACGAAGGAGACAGGGGGGATTCCATCTTCATCATAGCCGAGGGCGCGGTAAAGGTCATAGGCCGCGCAAAGGACAACAGTGATGTGTCCCTTGCAACCCTTGCCGAGGGCGCGATATTCGGCGAGTTCGGTTTCTTTTCTAACGCGAAAAGAACCACGGACATAAAGGCCGTTGATTCGTCCACGATACTTGAACTTACAAAGGCGGATCTTGACGAGTTGATCACGAGGCACAAGCGCATCGAGGAGGTGCTCTTCAAATTCTACAAGGAGCGCGTCGTTGACAGGCTCATGGGGCTTTCCGACATCTTCAGGCCCATCACCAAGCCCGACAGGGCCGAGATACTCTCAAGGCTTCAATTGACGCGGTTTTTGAAGGGAAGCGTCATCGTCAGGGAGGGTGAAAAGGGCGACATCATGTACCTTATCAAAACCGGAGCGGTGTCGGTTTGGACGACGGACAAGGGCGGGAAGGCGCATAACCTTACGGAACTCCGCGAGGGCGACTTCTTCGGAGAGATAGCCCTTGCCACAAGCAGGCCCCGCGTCGCAAGCATCACGGCCATTGAAAACACGGAGCTTGTGGCCTTTTCAAGACCGCTTATAAAAGACATTCTCCTGAAGTATCCGGCTGTCAAGGAAGTGTTGGAGCGCGTGATCAAGGAGCGGGTGACAGAGTCCGCAAAGGCTAAGGAGAGGCTGGCCGCGGCGCTGGTCTGATTGACGGGGAATACTTGCTTTGAATCTGATAACCATAAAAGGTCTGTATAAGTCCTACGGCGTTGTCGCAAAAAAGCCTGCCCTCGCGCGTCTTAAGCGGGGGGTGGAGGTCCTGAGAGGCGTTGACCTTGTCGTAAAAAAAGGGGAGACCGTTGCCATCCTTGGGGCATCAGGGGCAGGCAAATCAACGCTCCTGAATATCATGGGCACGCTTGACAGGCCGACCTCCGGCGAGGTGTTGTACGGCAACGAAGCGGTTTTCAATTGCGACGACAAACGGCTTGCGGCCTTCAGAAATAAAAACATAGGCTTTGTCTTCCAGTTTCACCACCTGCTGCCTGAGTTCACGGCAGTTGAAAACGTCATGCTTCCGGGCCTTATAGGAGGCTTGACCAAGGAAGCGGCGCGGGATAGGGCGTCTGCGCTGCTCAATGAAGTCGGTCTTGCGGCAAGGCTGGATCACAAGCCCGGCGAGTTGTCCGGCGGGGAGCAACAAAGGACCGCGCTTGTCAGGGCGCTCATGCAGCAGCCGGAAGTCTTACTTGCCGACGAGCCGACCGGCAACCTTGACACTAAAACCGGCGAAGAGGTCTTTGATCTGCTCATGGCGCTCAACAGGGACAAGGGCACGACGCTGGTTATTGTTACCCATAACGAAAGACTTGCCTCGCGGATGCAAAGGAACTTCAGGATGGCCGACGGCCTCATGAGCGAGGTTTGACGCGATGGTTTGCCGCGTCGTCGTTGTTGCCGGTAATTGAAAGGGGCCGTACATCAGTTGATAGCATCACGCAACGCATTAATCGTCATCTTATTCCTTACGTGCATATTTTCCGTTGCAATGAGTCATGTTGCCGCTGACGCCGCCGAGGAGCGCATCTCCGTGCTTATCATGCCGTTTGATATCATGGTAAAGGACGGGGAGGATCGGTCCCTGTCCATTGAACGCAGGGAGGTAATGGAGGCCGTGGCGCAAAGGCTTGATCAGTCCGGCGTCGCCATCGCTGGCATTGACGTTATCAAGGATATGGTGCTTAAGGAGGGACGCAAGGGCTTTACCGAGCAGGACGCGATCGCCGTATCCGGCAAGGTCGCCGCTGGGTTTGCCGTGCTTGGCGAGATATCGAAGTCCGTGGATACCGTACAGGTTTCATGGCGCGTGATGGATATGAAGACGCAGGCAATCATTGCGTCCTATACGGCGTCGGAGCAGGGCATCCCGGCTTTGGTAAAGGCGGTTGACGAGGCATCCGGCCGGATGTTTGAAAAGATGAAAACCGCAACAACTTCCCGTCAGGTCGTAAGGACAGGGGTCATCGAGAGGATTGAGGTCGTCGGCAACAGGCGGGTGGACGCAGAGGCCGTCTTACGCAAGATAACGAGCAAGGCCGGGGAGCCGTTTTCGCCGGATGACGTGAAGGATGACATACGCGCCATCTATGGTACCGGTTTTTTCGACGACGTTAGCGTTGACCTTTCCGACACGGCGGGAGGCAAGGTGCTTACTTATACGGTCAGGGAGATGCCCTTTATCAGAAGGATAGCCTTCAAGGGCAACTCGGAACTTAACGAGGACAAGCTCAAAGAGGCGATAACGATAAAGGCGAACACCGTTCTCGACCGCTCAGTGCTTGCCGCGAACGTTGACAAGATAAAGGCGGCGTACGCGGAGAAGGGCTATTATTCAGCCGCAGTAAAGCCGGTAATCGAAACGGATAAGGAAACCAACGGCCTTGAGGCCACGGTCGCGTTCGATATAAACGAAGGACCCGAGGTCAGGATAAAACGCATAACCGTAATCGGAGGAAGCCACTTTTCAGAGGGAGACGTCTTGGGGCACATGACCACCAAGGAGGCCGGGATATTCTCCTTTCTGACGGGTTCTGGTAAGTTTAACGACCTTGTCTTTCAAAACGATCTTGCCATAGTCCTCGGCAAATACTACGACGAAGGATACATAAACGCGGACATACTCGATCATCGCGTGCTCCTCAGCGAGGATAAGAGATACTTCCTTATCACTTTATACGTCAGCGAGGGCGATCAGTTCATTGTCGGAACGATAGACGTAAAAGGCGACATGCTTGAGGACGTCCCCAAGGAAGAGATCCTTGGGAAGATAAAACTCGAAAAGGGCGATACATTCAACAGAGGGAAGTTCTCAAAGGGTCTTGAGGCCATTTCCGACATATACGGGGACAAGGGCTATGCCTACGCCGACGTAAGGCCGGGCACGCGGGTTGACGCGGAGAAAAAGGTCGTAGACATCGTAATCGAAATAAAGAAGAACGAGCTTGCCTACGTCGAGCGCATAGACATACAGGGCAACGTGAGGACGCGGGACAAGGTCATAAGGCGCGAGGTGGAGCTTGCGGAAGGAGACCTGTACTCCTCCTCGGCGATGAGAAGGAGCAGAAATAACCTAAGACGCCTCGGCTACTTCGAGGACGTTAAGGTGTCTCAGGCGCAGGGCTCAGGCCCGGACAAGATAAAGCTTGACGTGAACGTCAAGGAGAGGCCGACCGGCGCGGTATCGGTAGGCGCCGGATACTCCTCTGTGGACAAGCTGATAGGCACGGCCTCCATCTCGCAGTCGAACCTGCTCGGCACGGGCCTGAGGCTCGACCTTTCAGGCACGGTGAGCGCGACCAGCGCCAAGTACGTCCTCGGCTTTACCGAGCCGTGGCTCATGGACAAGCCCCTGTCGGCCGGGTTTGACGTCTACAAGACGGACAAGACGTACCCTGACTATAAGGTAACAAAGACCGGCTTTGACGTAAGGCTCGGCTTTCCGGTAACGGACAGGTACACGCGCGGTAACGTAACCTACAGGTTAGAAGACGTGCGCATCCGCGACGTCGAGGCCGGCGCGTCCTCAGAGATAAAGAGTCAGGAGGGC
>JBBTCG010000065.1:0-960 GCA_038043305.1 Deltaproteobacteria bacterium
AAAGACCGTGAACCGTGAAAAAACAGAACACTTGCAAAAATATTACTTCATCGCGCATCATGGTCGCTAAACTGCGTCGTCAAGCTCCATGTCCATTTTTTCAAACATCTTCTTCAATTTTCCGAGCGCCTTGTTTTCTATCTGCCGGACGCGCTCCCGCGTTATGCCGTACTCGACGCCCACGGACTCAAGCGTCCTTGGCTCGTCCTCGTCAAGGCCGAAACGCAGACGGATGACGCCCGCCTCGGTCGCCTCAAGCACATCAAGCCATTCGTAAAGTTTTTTTGCGCTTCCCGCCCTGCTTATAAGTTCCATTGGCTGCAAGGCCGACGTGTCCTCAATCCTGTCCATGAGCGTTATGCCGCTTAACGGGTCGCTCTCCGCGTCAAGGGAGAGCGCTTCCTTCCTCGTTATTCTATTCAATTTTTGAACGTATCTGCCGGATAGTCCGGTCTTTTCGGAAAGCTCGACCACGCTCGGTTCGCGATTAAGGGAGGTCGTAAGCTCCCTGAGCGCGCGCGTCAATTTCGCCATGTCCGTGGAGACGTGTATCGGCAGCCTGACGGTATTGGCCTGATTTGCTATGGCCCTGTCAATGGCCTGCCGTATCCAATAGGTCGCGTAAGTCGAGAACCTGCATCCCTTGGAGACCTTAAACCTCTCAACCGCCTTGATAAGGCCGATGTTGCCCTCTTCGATAAGGTCTTGAATGGGAAGTCCTCTGTTGACGTATCTCTTGGCGATGTTGACGACAAGGCGAAGGTTGGCCTCTATCATGCGGCTCCTCGCCGGCATCTCGCCGCGCTCTACTCCCTTTGCAAGAAGCCGCTCCTCGGACTGGCTGAGGAGCGCGAACCTGCGTATGTCAGAAAAATAATAGCTTACGGAATCCGTGATCGGCCAGTTTGAATCGGCATGAGAGCTTCCCTCGCCATTGAGCGCCGTCTGTTCCTGTAACCA
>JBBTCG010000065.1:970-2402 GCA_038043305.1 Deltaproteobacteria bacterium
CCCCCCGCCTCCCGCGTCCCTTAGAAATGCGCTGATGCGTACTTTTCAAGTCCGGCCTGCGTGGCCTTCATCCCGTCCTCGCCCTTTTTCCAGTTGGCGGGGCAGACCTCGCCGTGCTTTTCGTTGAACTGCAAGGCGTCAACCAGCCTCAACACCTCGTCAACGTTTCTGCCGAGCGGCAGGTCGTTTATGGTGATGTGGCGAATCTTACCGGTCTTGTCTATGAGGAAAAGCCCCCTCAACGCGATGCCCGGCTTTTCAAGCAACACGCCGTAGTTCCTGCTGATACTCTTGTCCAGGTCCGCAACCAGCGGATAGGTTATCTCGCCAAGGCCGCCCTTCTTCCTTGGCGTGTTCCTCCACGCAAGGTGGGAAAAGTGGCTGTCAACCGACACGCCGATGACCTCCGTGTCCCTTGAGGCAAACTCCTTTATCCTGTCGGAGAACGCGATAATCTCGGTCGGGCATACGAAGGTGAAGTCAAGCGGATAAAAGAACAGCGCCACGTACTTGCCCTTGTAATCGGAGAGCTTTACCTCCTTGAAACTTCCATCCGGCATAACCGCCTGCGCCGCGAACTGCGGGGCTTCATTCTGAACAAACGCCTCTGACATAAAGAATCCTCCTTTTATTTTTGCGTCATTTACAGATTTACGAATACAAAATCAAACCCGTCCTTTTATCCTGCACTTCTTGCAAAGGCCGTAAAAGTCAACGTGATTACCTGTAGGGGAAAATTCTGCGCCGACTTCTTGCGGCAAGGTCAGTGCTTGTGAGTAGTCCACGAATATGTCGCCAATCTTTCCGCAGTTCGTGCATATTATATGGTGGTGGGCCTCGGTATTCGGGTCAAAATGCTTTCTGTCCGGGTCTATCGTAACCTCAAGTATCTCTCCCATGTCCTTGAGCGATTGCAGGGTATTGTAGACCGTTGCAAAGGAAACGGTCGGATGGGTCTTCTTTATCTCGACATAGATATTCTCTGCTGTCGGGTGCCCTGTGTTGCCGTCAAGACACTTGAGTATCGCAAGCCTCTGCGGCGTTAGCTTAAAGCCGTTTGCCCTGTATTTGCTTATTATGTTTTCCGTATAGTTCATATAATTAGAATGATTATTAGCTTAGAATAATTACATTATACTGTAAAAAGTTTTCTTGTCAAGCGTTTTTTTGCCGAACGGGCAATATTGATACGGGCTAACCGTAAAGGCACGGTTAGCCCCGGTAAGGAAGTGTTCATTTTGAAGCCCGTCTTATCACGCCTGCGGCGCTCGCGAGGCGCAACCGGTCGTCAGCCTTGGTGTTTATTCCCTATTAAAGTTCGGAGCCTGCCCAAGCCTGCCCTCGAATGTCTCTATCGAGGGAATGTATCTATCGGTGGGGCTTACCTTTCTTTCAAGAAAGGTAAGTTGATTTCCGTCATATTAAAGATTAG
>JBBTCG010000066.1:0-7770 GCA_038043305.1 Deltaproteobacteria bacterium
AGCGGACACTATGGCCGCAAAGGCCAGCAGGGGGAGGATAGGCAGGTATACCTGCTTAATCCTTCCCTTGAGAAACGGAACGAGCACCGCGCCGATTATCAATATCGCCCCGGGATGCACCCATTCAATCATAATAGTCCTCTTTCTTCATAAGCCATGCGTGCCCTATAAACTTGGACACGACTATTATGACGACGCAGGATACGAAACCGAATGCGGCGCCGAACCCGTAGATGTTGTCCCAAAAAAACGCCGCATGGTGGCGGTGGACGAGAAAGTCCGCGCCGAAGACCACGGCAAGCACGACATAGGACGCCTTCTTGATCATTCCCCTGTTTTTTTCATCCGCCAGCCAGTCAATTACCTTCACAATATCCCCTTTACGAAGCCTAAAAGCATGTCTGGATAAAAACCGAGCACAAGAGAGCCGAGCGCGCTGACAACGAGCGGGACGGCTATGAACGGGTTCTCCTTTATGTCTTCGTGGTGGCCGCCATGATGAAGGGCATCCCCATGCCTGCCCTCGAATGTATCTATCGGGGGCTTGTCTTCGTGGGGATCAAGCGAGGAGCCGTGATGGGCGTCGTCAGGACTTCTAAAAAACGCCGTATACACGACTGGCAGAAAATAGGCGGCGTTTAGTACCGTGGACACAAGCAACACTAAAAGTATTACCGTGGAGCCGGCCTCCATCGAGCCTAAAGCGAGATACCACTTGGTGGCGAACCCTCCGGCTGGAGGCGCGCCTATCATGCCGAGCACCCCTATCGAGAAGGCAACCATCGTAATCGGGAGCTTTCTGCCTATGCCGGCCATCTCGCTTATGTTGGCCTTATGGGCCACGGCATAGATGGACCCCGCGCAGAAAAAGAGCGTGATCTTCGCAAAGGCGTGGTTCGTGATGTGTATGACCCCGCCGGTTATGCCGGAGGGCGTCAGGAGGGCTGCCCCGAGCACGATATATGAGAGCTGGCTTATCGTTGAATAGGCGAGCCTGGCCTTCAGGTTGTCCTTGGTAAGCGCTATCACGGAGGCCGTTATTATGGTAAATGAGACGACGTAGGCGGTCAGGATGCCGAGCCCGAGGTCCTTTAACATCCCGGTGCCAAAGACGTAGAGTATCACCCGTAAGATGGAGAATACGCCCACCTTCACCACGGCCACGGCATGAAGGAGGGCCGAAACCGGCGTCGGCGCGACCATGGCTGATGGGAGCCAATTATGCAGCGGCATTATGGCCGCCTTTGCAAAGCCGGCGATAAAGAGCACGTAGACCGCCGTAAGCAACATCGGGTCCCCGCCGTGGAGTATCCCCTCCCTTGAAAACTCAAGCGTCCCGGCGATGACATAAGTGAGAACCACGGCCGGAAGGAGGAATGCCTTGGACGTGCCGAGCAGATATACAATGTATTTCTTGCTTCCCGCCGCCGCCTCTGGGGTCTCCTTGTGGCCGACGAGCGGATAGGTTATCATCGTGATTAATTCGTAAAAAAGATACAGGGTCAGCAGATTACCGGAAAACGCGGCGCCCATGGTAGCCGAGATCGCGCCGGCAAAGCACGCAAAGTACCTCGTCTGCGCGTGCTCATTAAGGGAACGCATGTAACCGATGGAATATATAGTGGTGAGTATCCACAGAAAAGAAGCGGTCAGGGCGAACATGAGGCCAAGTGAATCCACCCTGAGCGTCAGGCTCAATCCCGGGGCAAACCTCACAAGGGTTAGTTCAAGGTTATTGCCTGAAAGGACGTCCGGCGCCAGGGACAAGACGATTAGGAATATTATTGCCCCGGCCAGGATGGACCAGAACTCACGGAGGTTGGGCCTCCTGCGTGAGAGCAGGATGCACGCGGCCGCAACTGCGGCAACGCCCAGCACTATCAAAGGTTTAAATGAATATATTACCATGTCCCCACTCTGTTAAAGGCCGTGAACAATGACCGTGAAAGTCCCCCTGATAAAGTCCCCCTGACAAGGGGGATTTAGGGGGTTGGGGGTTGAATCTTTTACACGGTTCACGGTCACGGTTCACGGTAGTTATCCCTTCATCTCGTTCAATTCGTCTACGTTAACGGCGCGCCGGGTACGGTAGACCGTAACCAGCAGTGCAAGGCCGATGGCCACCTCGGCAGCGGCAACGGTTATGCTGAATATGACGAAGACGACGCCGTTCAAGGACTGCAAGAAATATGAAAACGCCGCAAGCGAGATATTGACGGAGTTGAATATCAACTCAAGCGACATCAGCACGATTATGATGTTCCTGCGGATGAGCACTCCCGCAAGCCCGATCGTGAACAATATCAAACTGAGCGCCAGATAATGTGTAAGAGTAACCATGTAATCCCTTTTAAGGCCGTGATGCGTGAGAAAACAAAACACTACATTTTATCTTCCTCTCCCCGAAGGGGAGAGGACCGAGGTGAGGGGGTTTTAATCGCCGCTCTCCCCCTCACCCTGCCCTCTCCCCCTTGGGGAGAGGGTTACTTCCTTTCACGGTTCACGGCCTTTTATCCTTATGCCTCATAACAAGCGTAATGGCCCCTACAAGCGCCACGAGTAGTATAAGAGAAACCACCTCAAATGGGTATATGTACTTCGTATAAAGCGCCGCGCCTATGACCTCCGTGTTTTTCATCAGCGCGGTTTCCGTGTACGGCCCGAGCGGGGCCACAATATCGCCGTTGTATACGAGATAAAATGCGATGAAGAACAAAACGAGCGCCAGTGCCCCTCCGAGTATGCTCTGGCTGTGTATACTATCCTTTAGCCGCTCGCTTCCGAGGTCAAGTACCATGACCGCGAACAAGAATAGCACCATGACCGCGCCCACGTAAACAAAGACCTGCACAGCGGCCAGAAAAGGAGACCTCAGGAGCACGAACACCGCAGCCACCTGCAAAAAGCATATTATAAGGTAGAGCGCGCTGTGCACCGGATTCCTTACCGACACGACAAGTATCGCGGATACGACGGCGACAATCGAAAATATGTAGAAGAATAACTGTTCCATTTGCCTATTTAACTGTTTGGAGATGAACTTATCTTTTCACGGTCACGGTCACGGTTCACGGTCTTTACACCGTCTTTACAGCGCCCTTTTCTTGAACGTTGCCGTATCGGCTACGACCCTTATGCCCGCCTCTGTCTTTTCAAACCTTGCCTTTGCCACGACGCCGCCGGCAATGCCTTCATGTATGGGCTGCGGCTTCAGGAGCGCGTCCCTGTTTCTGATCGTGGCGCTCAAGTCCGTACAGGCAAGCTCATACTCTCTGCCGAGCCTTATTGCCCTCGTTGGACACGCGTCCTCGCAGTAGCCGCAAAACATGCACCTCACCAGATCAACCTTCCATACCTTTGCGACCCTGTCGGCTATGCCCCTGCCCGCGTCGTCCTCTTCCGGGATGACGGTTATGCAGCTCGTGGGACAGGCCTTGACGCAAAGTTCGCAGGCCACGCAAAGCTCTTTGCCGGAGCGGTCGCGGTTCAACGTATGCGCGCCCCTGAACCGGACGTAAGGCACCCACTTTTCATCGTCCGGGTACTTGAGCGTTATGCTCCGCGACACGTTATACTTGAGCGTAATCGCAAGACCGCGCGCAAAGTCCGTGAAGATGACCTTCTTTATAAGACCGACTATGTCGAACTTGCCGCTCATTATATCCTCATGTACCCTGTTACAAGGATGTTGACCAGCGATATCGGTATCAGCACCTTCCATCCAAGGGTCATAAGCTGATCGTATCTGTACCTTGGCAGCGTGAACCTCAGCCACATGAAAAAGTATATGAAGGCGCTGACCTTGCCGAGGAACCAAAATATCGCAGGTATCGGAAGCGGCATCTCGAACGGCGCGTTCCATCCGCCGAAAAAGAGCAGGACGCAAAGTATTGACACCGTAACCATTGCAACGTACTCGGCAAGCATGAACAGCGAAAACCTCATGCCGCTGTACTCGGTATGAAAGCCCGCGCCGAGCGTGCCCTCGTCCTCCGGCAGGTCGAACGGTATGCGGTTTATCTCGGCAAGGGAGGCTATCAGGAACACGGCGAACCACACCGGCCCTACCGGAAGATACAAGATGTTCCAGTTTAGCAGTGAGCCGGACTGTGCTTTGACGATATCCACGAGGGACAGGGAGTTGGCGATCATCACGACGCCTATGGCCGCGAAGCTTATGGCGATTTCATAGCTTATCATCTGCGCCGAGGAACGAAGCCCGCCGAGGAGAGAGTACTTGCTGTTGGACGCCCAGCCTCCGAGTATTACTCCGTATATGCCAAGCCCGGCGATGGCAAGGATGTAGAGTATCCCCACGTTCATGTCCGCGATATACAGGGTAACGTCCCTTTCGATGAAGGGTATCCATACGCTCTCGCCGAACGGTATGGTAACGAACACGGCAAAGGCCGGCACCAGCGCGAGGAGCGGGGCCAGCTTGAAGAGGAACTTGTCCGCCTTGTCAGGCGTGATGTCCTCCTTGAGCATCAGCTTAATCGCGTCCGCAACCGCCTGCAGTATGCCATGCGGCCCAACCCTCCAGGGTCCCAGCCTTACCTGTATATGCCCCGCCACCTTCCTCTCCAACCACGTCAGCGGCATGGGAAGACTGAAGAGTATCATGGCGATCACTCCCACCTTGACACATATTAGCAAGACCTCTATTAACGTTGCAACGTCCGGCATGGCCGTCCTTGTCCAGCGGTTTGATGTTCCCTCAACGCCCTAAAAAATCTACGGCCTCACCTTCTCCTGCCCCACATGTAGTTTATCATCTCGATGTACCTTGAGTTCATGCCGCGCACGATCGAGTGTATGGTAAAGACGATGTTCTTCAACAGCTTGAATATGATGCGCGGGTTGTTGTCAACCAGCGTCTCAAAGTCGCTTTTTTCGATGACATAGGTCTCGATGTCCGAGATAGCCACGATGGTGGCCGAGCGCGGCCTGCCGTCAAGAAAGCTCATCTCCCCGAATATGTCGCCGTCCTTCATTATGGTCAGCGTAAACAACTCGCCGTCAGGGGCTATCTTACAGGCCTTTACCTCGCCCTTCTTGAGGATATAGAGCGACTGCCCGTCATCCGACTCTTTGAATATCGTCTCGCCTGTCTTGAACTGCTTCGTGTTGACTATCGGGGCAACGACTGCCACTTCCTTATCCGACAGGTCTGAAAAGAACATTATGTCCCTTAACAGCTTAGGGTCTACCATCTTTACACCTCCAGACCGTTTTGCGGCCACCTTGTGTTCAACCAAGCCTTGTTATGCTTACCATCGCACCTGCGCGTCCGCGTGAGAAAAATCTGTTTACAGGCGTGTCCGGGAAGTTCTCGGCTATAAAGACCACGCCTTTTTTGCTGCCGCGTCTTATGATAACCTTCATGTCCGACTCATACACCCTGCCCTTGACCCTCACGATCGAGCCGCTTTTTACGCCCATCTCGTCGGCGTCCTCATGGCTTATCTCCACGACCGCGGCGCGGAGAAGCCCTGAAAGAGAGGCGGAGTTGGAGGACAGCGCGCCGGAATGGAACAGATGGTTCCCGGTCATCAGAGTGAAGGGATAGGCATCCGTCTCCTCAGATGGCGACGCTCCCCCGCGCCATGCGGAAAAACCGTGCGCTGGGGCGCTCGAACCGCCCACGAGCGCCTCTTTATTATCAAGCTTGTTGTCAATGTTCCTTTTGTTGTTGAAGGCAAGGTCTACGTCCTTATACATGTGTGCCTGTTGCCGTATCTCGTCGAATACGAGAGAGGCGTTCTTTGGCCCGAACGACCGGTCAAAGGATTCGCCGATTGCGCGGATTATGTCAAGGTCGCGCTTTGCCTTGCCGGGCGGGTTTTTGAGCCGCCTTATCGTCTGCACCCTGCCCTCCTGATTGGTGAACGCGCCGTCCTTTTCGGCAAAGGCCGCGCTTGGAAGCACCACGTTGGCAAGGCGCCCCGTATCCGTCAGAAACATATCCTGCACCACGAGAAATTTGAGCGCGGCAAGCGCCACCCTCGCATGTTCGGCGTCAGGGTACATGGAGGCTATGTCAACTCCTGCGACATACATGGCGTCAAGATTACGCTTCTCAGCCGCTTGAAGCTGTGCATGGGTCCCCATGCCGCGCCCGGCAATCGCCCTGTAACCCGGTCCGAATCCCGGGTGCACCCCCATCTCCCACGCGCCGCGCTGGTTGCATCTGTCAAGGAGCGGCAGTATCCTGAGTTTTTTACCGAGCGACTTTACCAGCACGTCCTTCAACAAATCAAGCCCCTCTATGCCTTCAGGGAAACGTAAAAATTCGGTCCCAGCGAGGATGCTTATGCTCTGAGCGTTTTTAAGGCCGTCTGCAATGCGTTTTATGGCTTCAAGAGATACGCCGGATGAGGCCGCGCACTCCTTTAGCTTGGTTTCCTTGATGGCGTTAAGCGCCGCGCTTAACGACAGGTTGTTTTCATTGAGCGTCAGGATTATGGCCTTCAAAAGCGCGCCCTCGGCGGCCGGATTATGGCGGATGGACGTCTGTGCCGAACTATCCAGCTTCATGGCGCGCGGAGAGGCGATAATAAGATTCATCCTCCTGCCCGAGGATATGCGCCTTATGATGTAATCCGTGACCGGATTTTCCTCGCTCACCTGCGAGCCGATGACAAGTACCGTATCAGAGTCCATGCAGTCGAACACGGAAACCCCGCCCTCGTTCATACCCGTCGCCTTTATGAAGGCCTCGACGCCGGATGAGTCCCACCTTGCGCTTGAATCCACGTTGGGACTGCCCAGTATCTCCCTGAATAGCTTCTGAAAGAGATACAACTCCTCGTTGGTAAGCCTTGGCGAGGCCACGCCGCCGATGCGCGGGCCTGCAAAGGCCGATAGGTTTTCCTTTATTATTGCAATGGCATCCTCCCATGTGCAAGGGACAAGTACGCCGTCTTTTCTTACAAGCGGGGTGGCGAGCCTCTCGGAGTTGCCGATGAAGTCAAAGCCGAACCTGCCACGGCTGCAAAGCGTTTCGCTGTTGACGCCTACGCCGTGCTGCGCCCTTGCCCTTACTACAACCCCGTCCCTCTCCTCTATGACCATCCTGCAGCCGGTGGCGCAGTAGGGACAAACCGTGTCGGCCGACTTCAGATCCCACGGCCTTGTCTTGTACCTGTACGGGAGACGCATGAAACAGCCGACCGGGCAGACCTCTATGCAGTTGCCGTCCTGATCGCAGTCGAGGAGCGACTTGAGAAAACTCGTCTCCTCCTGATGATCTCCCCTGCCTACGGAACCCAGTACGCCTACCCCTACCACCTCGCGGCAAACGCGCACGCACTTGGTGCACTGCACGCACCTGTTGGAGTTTTTTATTATCACCGGACTTAATGCGTAGTCCTTTTCGTGGAACTTGAACTTGGTCTCCGCGTGAGCGCCCTTTGCCGGGCCGTACTTATAAACCATGTCCTGAAGCTCGCACTCCCCGGCCTTGTCGCACACGGGACAGTCCATGGCGTGGTTGGCAAGCAAAAACTCCAACACCCCTGCCCTCGCCGCCGTAACGGTCGCCGAATCGGTAAGGATGCTCATGCCGTGAAGCACGGGCGTGATGCACGAGGGCTGGAGCTTCTTTTGCCCCTCTATCTCCACGAGGCACATCCTGCACGAGCCAAGCCCCATGAGGTCGGCCTGATAGCAAAAGGTCGGCACCTCGTGCCCCGCGTCCCGCGCGGCCTCAAGTATGAGGGTGTTGTCCGCTACGGTTATCTCTTTTCCGTTTATCTTGACTGTTACCAT
>JBBTCG010000066.1:7870-17191 GCA_038043305.1 Deltaproteobacteria bacterium
CAAACTCTTCCCTGAAATTCTTTATAAAGCCCCGAAGCGCCATGACCGCGCCGTCGCCGAGCGGGCAAAACGTCCTGCCGAATATGTTGGTGCAAAGGCGCTCAAGAAGCTCAACGTCGCCAACCCTTCCCTCACCGTGCTCAAGGCGCTTCAATACCTTGGTGAGCCACGGGGTGCCATCTCTACAGGGGGTGCACTTGCCGCAGGATTCGTGGCTGAAGAACCTGTTGATTATATAAGCCGTCTTGACCATGCACACGGATGAGTCCATCACTATGACGGCGCCGCTCCCCAGCATGCTGCCCTTTGCGGCAAGCGAATCAAAGTCCAGCTTCGTGTCAAGGTCGTTTTCGTTGAGCATCGGGGCGCTGACGCCTCCGGGTATGACCGCCTTTAACGGCCTGTCAGAGGACATCCCGCCGCAGTGGTCGAATATAAGCTCCCTCAAGGTGGCCCCCATCGGCAGTTCATAGAGTCCCGGTTTTTTCACGTGTCCGCTGACGCCGAATATCTTAGTCCCGGGGCTTTTCTCAGTCCCGATTGAGGAAAACCACTTTGCGCCCCTTGATATTATGGCGGGAATACACGAGAGCGTCTCGACGTTGTTTATGACCGTCGGCTTTCCGTAAAGTCCGGACAGCGCAGGGAAAGGAGGCTTCTTCCTTGGTTGCCCCCTATAACCCTCTATGGACTCCAAAAGCGCCGTCTCCTCGCCGCATATATACGCGCCAAAGCCCCTGTGAACGTACATGTCATGCGAAAAACCGGAACCGAGGACGTTCTTTCCGAGAAACCCCAAGGCATAAGCCTCTTTTATCGCGGCGTCAAGCCTCTTTGCGCCAAAGGCGAACTCGCCCCTTATATAGATGTAGCTCTTGGAAGCGCCAAAGGCAAAGCTCGCTATGATCATGCCCTCTATGAGAAGGTGCGGGTCAAAATCAATTATGCCCCTGTCCTTGAACGTGCCCGGCTCGCCCTCGTCCGCGTTGCAGCACAAAAACTTAGGGATAGTCGGGTCTTTCGGGATGAAGCTCCATTTCAGCCCGGTTGGAAACCCGGCCCCGCCGCGCCCGCGAAGCCCGGAGTCCTTGACCGTCTGGATGATCTGGTCGGGCTGCGTCTTTATGGCCGAGGCAAGGGCAGCGTAGCCGCCCCCCGCGATATAAACGTCTATCTTGTGGGCCTCGGGGTTGCCGTAATTTTTAAGAAGCACCTTTTCCATTGTATATTGCGTCCTGAGTTACTTGAATCCGTTCAGTATCTCGTCAATCTTTCCTTCAGTAAGATTTTCGTAGTAGTCGTCGTCTATCTGCATCATTGGAGCGGTGCCGCATGAGCCAAGGCACTCAGCGGTTGAGAGCGTGAACTTGTTGTCAGCCGTGGTCTCGCCGGTCTTTACCCTGAGCGTCCTTTCAAGATACGCGATGATATGCTCGGCCCCGAGGAGCGAACAGGATATGTTCCTGCATACCCATATATGATGAGCGCCTGCCGGCTTTTGTATGCGGTACATCGTATAAAAGGACGCGGCGGCATTGACCTCTACCGGGCGCATGTCGAGCATCACGGCTATCTCGTCGAGCGCCTCTTTGGTAAGATGGCCGTCCTGGGCCTCCTGCGCTATCCTCAGGACGTCCATGACCGCTGAACGGCCGTTCGGATACTTGGCGCGCACCGCGTCTATCTCATTCTTGACTTTACTGAGTATCTCTGACATATCGCTTATCCCGGCGTTACTTGTCGCACTCCCCAAAAACAGGGTCAAGGCTTGATATGATGGCTATTACGTCGGACAGATACCTGCCGGTTGCCAAATGATTTATGGTTTGCAAGTTCATAAACGACGGCGCTCGTATCTTGAGCCTGTATGGCCTCTCGCTCCCGTCGCTTACGATATAAACGCCAAGCTCGCCTTTCGGAGCCTCTATCGCCGAATATATCTCTCCCTTTGGGACCTTAAAGCCGTGGGAGACGTACTTGAAGTGGTGAATCAAGCTCTCCATGTTCTTATAGACGTCCGGCTTTGGCGGAGGAACTATATGCGGGTCGTCAACCGCAAATGGCCCGTCAGGCATCTCGTTGACCGCCTGTCTTATGATGCGTGCCGCCTGCCGCATCTCCTCCATCCTCACCGCGTAACGGTCAAAGCAGTCTCCGTTCGCCCCGGTAGGCACGTCGAATTCGAACCTGTCGTACACGAGATACGGCTCGTCTTTTCTTATGTCCCACCTGACGCCGCTTGCGCGAAGCGCCGGGCCGGTCAGACCAAGGGCAACCGCGTCGTCGGCTGAAATGACGCCCACGCCCTTGTTCCTCTTTATCCATATCCTATTGCCGGTAAGTATGGTCTCGTACTCGTCAAGCCTGTCCGGCAGGATGTCAAGAAACTTTAACGTCGCCTCCTTGCACTGAGGCGTAAAGTCGTAGCGCGCGCCGCCCACGCGCAGATAGGTCAGGGTCATGCGCGATCCGCAAAGCATCTCAAAGATGTCGAGGATAATCTCCCTCTCGCGCATGGCGTAAAGCAGTATTGACATGGCGCCGAGGTCGAGCGCCCACGCGCCGATGGCGAGAAGGTGCGAGGCAATCCTTGAAAGCTCCGCGGCCACGACCCGTATATACTTGGCGCGATCGGGAATCTCAAGGTCAAGGAGCTTTTCAACCGCCTGAACGTAGGCAAGGTTGTTGCTCATGGCCGCCATGTAGTCGAGCCTGTCGGTATACGGGACGAACTGGTGGTACAGGAGGCCTTCGGCTATCTTCTCCGTGCCCCTGTGCAGATACCCGATGTCAGGCAAGGCCCTGAGTATCTTCTCGCCGTCCAACTCGAGCACAAGATGCAGCACCCCGTGCGTGGACGGATGCTGAGGCCCCATGTGCATCGTTACAACGTTTGAGCTTATTATTTCGTCGCGTTCTGACATTTCAAGTATTTGGCTGCCATTTATGAGTCTTCCTTCTCAACGCCGTACGGGTTAAATTTGTCCTTAAAGCCCCTAAGCGGATAGTCCTTCCTAAGGGGATGCCCTTCCCAGTCCTCGGCCATGTAGATGCGCTTCAAGTCGGGGTGGCCGTCAAAGACCACGCCGAACATATCGAATATCTCGCGCTCAGGCCAATTAGCCCCCGCCCATATATGCGTAACCGATGGCACATGTTCGCCGTCGCCAACCCTTACCTTTATCCTCAGCCTGTGCTTTTTCTGGATGGAATAGAGGTGATAGACCACCTCAAAACGCTGCGCCTCGCCCATGTAATCAACGCCAATCACGTCAACAAGGCAGTTCATCCTTACGGCCGGGTCCGTCTTGACGAAGTTCAGTATCTTCGTGAGCGAGGCAATCTTCACGAGATGAGTCACCTCGCCCCTGAAGACCACCGTGTCAATGACGTCGTCGCCGAAGGTGTCCCTGATTTTCTGTATCAATGTCGAATCGTTCATATCGCCTATCTCTCATAAAAGCGCTTTGCTCGGCGCTCTGGACTTACCTGTGCCTGCTCCTGCACGCCTCCCCGTGTACCGAGGCGGTGCATTGGCCGAACTTTCTTTCATCCACGACGTAGGGGTTTTCCTTTTTTATCTTTTCCATTAGCTGCAAAAATCCGAAAAGGAGCGCGTCCGGTCTCGGCGGACAGCCCGGCACGTATACGTCCACCGGCACGACAAGGTCCGTGCCCTGAACCACTGAATAGGTGTTGTACGGCCCGCCTGACGAGGCGCACCCGCCCATTGCAATGACCCAGCGCGGCTCAGGCATCTGGTCATAGAGCCTTTTGACCACCGGCGCTATCTTTTTTGTCATTGTTCCGGCGACGACCATGACGTCGGACTGGCGCGGAGAAGGACGGAAGACTATACCCAGCCTGTCCGTGTCGTAACGAGAACACCCGGCGGCAATCATCTCTATGGCGCAGCAGGCAAGACCAAAGGTCATGGGCCAGAGAGAGGACGCACGCCCCCAATTGGCCACGTGGCCGGTGATGGGATTATGCTTGATATTGTCAACGAGCGGGTTGTTGCGAAGAATATCGGCAATCCCGTCAATCGTCGTGAACAGGATGCCTTCGTGCGTCCCGTTGTTGCCCTTGATCATGAACCGTTCCTTTTTCCCGGCTGTCAGTTGAGTTGGACAACCACAAACAGCCTTCCATCAGTTGAGCCGGACAAACACGTCAAATCCAGTCGAGCGCGCCCTTCACCCATGCGTAAACAAGTCCGAGCGCAAGCACCGCCACGAATATGACCATCTCGACGAAGACGAACATGGATATTGATTTATCGTTCAGGATCGCGGCCCACGGAAAAAGATAGAGCGTTTCAACGTCGAATACGATGAACAGGATTGCGATTATGAAGAAGTGTATCTTGAACTGTCCCCTGTTGGCCTCGCCTATCGGCTCCATGCCGCACTCCCAGGGAGCGAGCTTTTCGCGGTACGGGTTTCTTGGCTGCATGACGTAGCTGGCCACGAGCGCGCCTATGCCAAGGAGGCTCACAAACCCTATCATTATAAGAACGGCAAGATAAGAGATAAGCATAATACTCCCTTCGCAGTCCCTACGATACCGGCTTCACGCGCACAACCGCTTAAACACATTTAAGGCAGGCACGCACAATAAAACATCGGGAAAATTTTGTCAAGGACAAACTTAAAGGCTGAAGGTGGAGCCTGCGCCTTAGTGTGCCGTCAGGAGTTTCCTCCTGACGGCGTCAGCCCCGCAAAACCGGTTATCAGTTATCGGTAGGCGGTTATCGGTTTAAGGACAATTATTCTTTCACCTTCACCGAGTACCGATAACTGATAACCGATAACCGTTTTATAGTTCAAAAAACCCGGTCATTCTATCCTTGAATATATCGTTCAGCGGGGTAATCCTTTTATCGCGAGCGGTCTTCAGATCAAGGTCAGCCACATGAGCGCACGGCCTTATCCTTCCAGCGCGGACAAGCACCTTCCCGTCCGGCGCGGTTATCTGGCTTGTGCCGATAAACCTGAGCCGTTGCCTTAAAACGCGCTCCTCAGTACCAACGCGGTTTGCGGTTATCGCATATACCCTGTTTTCCAGCGACCTTGTTATCATGGCCGCCGGACAGTACGGCAGCACAAGGTTTGACGGATGGCAGATTATGTCCGCGCCCTTCAACGCAAGCGTCCTCGCGGCCTCCGGGAAGAACCAGTCAAAGCATATCATCATGCCGACCCTTGCCTCGCCCGCTTTATACACCTCGAACGGCGTATCCCCGGGGCTGAATATCTTTTTTTCATTCCAAAAGAGATGCGCCTTTCTGTACGTGCCGACATGGCCTCTTGGCCCGATGAGCGCCGCTGAATTATAGACCTTCTTGCCAGACCTCTCGGCAAGCCCGGCAACGATAAAGACGTTGATCTCCTTTGCGGCCTCGATAAGCCTTTTTGCCGCATACCCGCGCCTTGCGTCCTCCGCAAGGGCATAAGCCTCCTTTGCGGACCTGAACTGATAGCCGGTGGAAAAAAGCTCAGGGAGCACCACGAGCGCAACGCCGGTTGAACGACAAAGGGCGCGTATCCTTTCAACCGCGTCGTCAACGTTCCATTGTATATCGCCGAAGCGCGGCGAGGTCTGCACAAAACCGGCCTTCATTGATTGTCAGTTCCTTTCTATCCCGTAAACCGGTAAAAAGAAAAAGGCACAGACTCTTTGCGGATCGTCTGTGCCTCCTCTTCTTCAAACCATGAACGAAATACTCAGCAGCCGCAGCGTCCGCCTGACTTCTTGACCGGTTTCTTGGCCGCAGGCTTCTTCTCGGTCTTCTTCTTTACTACGGGCTTCTTTGTCGCCATTTTATCCGCCTCCTTGGGAATTGTGTCGCACATCAACACGTTTGAATATTTGAATAACAGACATATAAAAAATAGCACCAAAACTTACTACTGTCAACCTACCTTTTTGAAAAGGAAAAAATCAGCGCCGTTATCTCCGTTAACCGATACGGACAAAGGTTGCCTTAAGCTATCAGCCGGATGCCCAATAAAAAAACGTCACTGCCGCCTTTGGTGACGGTCTGATGACGCTTTTTTGGAGGACAAAAACATTCCAACTCTCTGATTTACTTACTGATGATATGGTGCCGAAGGGGGGACTCGAACCCCCATGGATCTCTCCACTACCCCCTCAAGATAGCGTGTCTACCAATTCCACCACTTCGGCATTTGAAAAAGAATGTTATTTATTCACCGTCGGCTGAGGGAGCGCGTCAGGCTGCGGAGCAGTTACCTGCGGAGCGGCAGGGGCCGTTACGGCCGGGGCGTCGCTCATCACGGACGTCTGCTTTGCCCTTGACGACTGATACGTGAGGTACAAAGATGTCAGCATGAATATCCCGGCGCATACGCCCGTAACCTTGACAAGAAGGGTTGCCGGACCCGCGCTTCCGAAAAGGGTCTGACTTGACGCGCCGCCAAAGGCAGAACCGATGTCCGCGCCCTTTCCGACCTGCAAGAGCACAGAGATGATCATCACTATGCTCACGAAGATGTGGATTACGATTATTGCTGTATACATTGGTTGTCCTAAAGCCCTGGCGTAAGCGTCGTTCTCAAAGTTAAAGACAAGCGAATATTTTACACGGTTGACAAAAGAATGCAAGCATTTTGATTATGTGTTAAGATTAAACCTAAGCGCATCATCTCCTAAACACGTCAGATGGCCGAAAACAACAATAAACGCAACAACGGCAAAAACCATCCGCTGAATAAAATCAAGCGGCGCACAAGGCTTTGGTATCTCAAGTTGCTGCGCCTTGACGATCCGCCTGAGAGGATAGCGCGCGGGGCCGCCATTGGCGTGCTCATGGGCGTTTTGCCGACGTTCGGCCTCGGCGGTCTGCTGTCATTGGCCTTTGCATGGCTCCTCAGGGGCAACAAGGCGGCGGCCATCATCGGAAGCGCCATCGTAAATCCGCTTACCGCGCCCTTCTTCTGGACCGCGAGCATACTGACCGGAAGCGTTATCCTCAGCCGGGACTCCAGCGCCATATTCGCAACCCTTAAAAACGAAGACCTGCTTAACGCCGCAGGCGAGGCCGCGCTGGTCTTTATGACGGGCAATGCCATGCTTTCAGCGGTCTTTACTATCGCATCGTACTTTTTGGTGAAGGCAACGATAACCGGCTACAGGGCGCGAAAAGAACGAAAAAGACGGGAGCGGGAAGGGAACCCTGCGGTCTGACTACCTTGCAAATATCTTGTAAAAGCAGTAGACGCTCACACCTGCCACCACTCCCCACGATGCAATGAGGAATATCCAGCCCGCGTAGCTCAACCGCGCCTCCTTTTCCACGCGACCCTGACCAACACAAGATGAACGACGAGAAGGAGCGCAAGAAAACCCCGCGTAATCCAGATGCCGCCATCCTCCTTTGCAAGGACGCCGGGGAGCTGCTCATAAGTCCACGCTATCAGTATGGCCGCGATGAAAACAGGCGTTACGTACTTCATTATATAGAAAAAGACCTTGGGTATTTTTATCTGAGCGCCCCTTTGTATCTCCTCCCATCCATTCCCAAATATCCAGAAAAATATTAGGACCTCGAAAAAGGCCAGTATGACCAGTCCGAAGGTCCCCGCCCAGAAGTCCATCTCGTCGAGCGCGCCGCTTACGAGCATGGGCAGATGCGCCGTTACGAAAAAGAAGACGGCAAGCGCGATAACGGAGCGCTTCCTTGACCAGCCAAGCTCATCCTCCAGAAAGGCTATGGCCGGCTGGGCAAGCGCGACCACGGACGTTATGCCCGCGAAGAACAGCAGCATAAACCAGAGGAATCCGAAGAACTGGCCGTAGCTTATGTGCGTGAATATCGCGGGCATACTTATAAAGCCCAGCTTGAACGCTCCCCCGTGCGAAATATCCCGCGCCCCGTCAAGGCCGAAGAATATCACCGCGGAGGTAAGCGCGATGGTAGAGCCGAATATCACCTCCGCAAATTCATTCAGGGACGCGGCCGTCAAGCCGGATAGCGCTATGTCGTCATCCTTTTTCATGTAGCTTGCATAGGTAACAATGGCGCCCATGCCGAGGGAGAGCGTGAAAAAGACCTGCCCTGCCGCGGCAAGCCACGTCTTTGCGCTGAAAAGCCCTGTAAGGTCAGGCTCCCACAGGAACGCCAGGCCGGCCGTTGCCGTATAATCCGGGTTCGTCGGCGAACTCATGGACAGAACCCTGACGAACAGGACAAGACCCATTACGAACAGAAGAGGTATGGCGATCTTGTTGAGTACCTCGATGCCCTTTGAAACGCCCTTGCCCAATATCCACATGCCCATCGCAAGTGTAACGATGAAGAACAGATAGGCGAGCGGCGTAGGCGACAGTATCGCCCCGCTTGTTGTCTGGCCTATGTAATCGCCCAGATACCTCTGATACGGGGCGAGGTAATCCGCGGTTGACAGCGCCGCTGCCCCGACCTCTGGATGAGGATACGACCCGAACAGCGAAAAGACGCTGAAGGCAAGGGTCCATGAGCAGATGTAGATATAGTAAATGAGCACGACGAGCGGCAGGAATATGCCGAGGATGCCGACGTACTTGGCGGTCCTGTTCTTCCACAGCGCGTCGAACATGCCGGGGGTCGTGCCGTGCCCCAATGAGCCGCCATAGCGTCCTATGCCCCATTCAATCCACATGAGCGGCACGCCGAGGAGCAGGAGCGACACGAAATAGGGTATCATGTACGCGCCGCCGCCGTTCTCAGCGGCCTGCACCGGAAAGCGAAGGAAGTTGCCGAGGCCGATGGCGTTGCCCGCCATTGCAAGGATAAGCCCCCACCTCGAATTCCACTGCTCCCTGTTGCCGTTATCGGCCATGTTCGTTAATTACCCTTTTGCCTGACGCACACTATCTTCGTAAGTTTTGCCTCATAGCTTTCAGGCACTATGTAGCCCCATCTTGTCGGATACATCTCCGCCGCGTTCGGCAGTTCCACCACGCCGCCGCCGACGCCGTCGTAGCCGTACTTGATAAGGGTGCGTAGTTTTCTCTCCGAACAGCTTATCTCCCAAAGGGCAAGCGAATATACCTTTGACCTGACCTCCAGCTTTACCCAGACGTTTACGATGTTCGCCGAAGGAAAAACAACGCTCTCCGCGTCATAGTAGTACGATATGGAGTTATCGCCGCTCGTGTGAAAAAACCTCCACTCCGCGGCCGCCTGAGCCGCCGCCATAGCCATGCCCGGCGACATGCACCAGACGCATAGCATAGCCAAAACGAACGCCCTCGAAACCCTGCGCATAGTATCCTCCTCTTATGACCCTTAAGGCTGGCTCTAAAAATTGCTATTTT
>JBBTCG010000067.1:0-4733 GCA_038043305.1 Deltaproteobacteria bacterium
AAATCGTTCTCTTTTGTGGATGCAAGCAATATTCTTTTCAGAAGCTCTACAGGTTTTTGCGTTGGGTGCTTCCCGAACCTCTTTTCTTCTGATAGAGGCGCCGATATCTCCCAGACGTTTCTCATCTGTTTTCCTTGGTTCATCTTTTTCATCAAATGATAGTCAAAGTGATGTTTGCTTTTTCCATTTTTCGCCGCCCACAGGATAATCTCTGTTGAATGGGTAAAGTACCTGCATGAGAGATTCGGCGGGGCATTGCGTTTATACCAGACGATATCGTTGAGTATCTTGTAGCCCAGTTGTTGCATGGCAAAGCCGACAGAGTAGATGATGTGGGTGGTTCCTGAAACCCAGATGACGCCGTTGGGCTTCAAAACGCGCTGACACGCGGCAAGCCATGCAAGAATAAAAGCGTGATCCTCTTCCACGCCTCTTGATTTGTCCCACGCTCCTTTATTGACTGAAACCATCTTTCCGGCATGGCAGGTGATGCCACCGTTGGAAAGAAGATACGGCGGGTCAGCAAAGATCATGTCAACGCTGGCCTCCCTTGCCTTATTCAATATCTCAATGCAATCGCCCTTGAGCAGCTTGACGCCGTGGCCGGGATTATCATAGTAAGTGCTAAACCGCCTTTGTCCGTCATATCCGGCGGTTTCTTCAGAAGCGTAAAAACCGAACGGTTCTTCGGAAACGGAATATTCTTTTACGTTCTTTACCGTTGTTTTGGTTCTTTTTCCGCTCATAATTAACCGTTTTCCCGGGGATTTATATTTTTCAACAGATCGGCAGGCTTTACATTCAAGGCGTCCGCGACCTTAAACAGCACTTTCAGAGAGGGGTACCTCAAACCGCGCTCAATCTGACCGATATAGCTCGTATGAATATCAGCCCTCTCTGCCAATGCCTCTTGTGTAATATTCTTCCGCTCTCTCAGTTTTTTGATAGATAAGCCGAGGATGGCGCATCTTTCGTCATTTGCGGGCTTTTTGTTCATGAGGAGGGAGTATAGCTTGTTACAAATAATATCTGAAGAGACTATATGTAATAATCACCCTTGACATCGAATCGCCTTCACGGCATCCGATGCCGACCTCAAGCAAGTAGTGGCAACGATGGCATGTTATGTGCTATCATATGTGGTATCCTTGTTCGTACCAGATGAGACGCGCACGGACTTTAGACCAATCGAAAACCCTTCGTAATTACTACGACGCCGTGTTCACGAGGCTTGGCGAGCAGTTTTGGTGGCCTGGCAGGACGCGCTTTGAGGTCGTGGTGGGCGCGATAGGTTAGCGGAGGGTTCCGTTCCGTAATCGCTCATATATTGATACCATTACCCTGCCGCTGCGATTTTTATGGCCGTTGCCGTCAAGACCGGCTTCTACGCCGAGCATATAATCAGCGATGTTCTTAATTTTTTTAGAAATCATTATACTTGCAACCTGCCTTTTTTGAAAAACGGAAAAAAGCCTTGCGTTTTAAGGGCAAACTTTTATATGATTACGCAAACAGGACATAGTTTCAACACGGAGATGTAGTTCAAGCAAAGCCGCTAAAACAACATCTTCACAAACAGGCGTCAAATCATAATCATGACTCCACCTGACAGACATAGCTCCTGGCAGGATTTCATAAGCCCGACGCACGGCCGTTTCAGCTTTGACGGCATGTTCAACAGGATCGTCGAATACATTTCTTCAGACAACGACTCCCAGTATAATCTGATAATCGGCACCGACTCCTTTCTCAACGCCGACACCTGCTTCGTAAGCGCGGTCATAGCGCACAGGGTCGGCCACGGCGGCATATACTTCTACAGGAAAAGCCACAGACGCAAGATAGAGAACCTAAGGCAGCGCATGTTCTACGAGGCCACGATGAGCATAGAGCTTGCCTCTTTGGTCAGCGCAAGGCTTGATGACAACGGCTATAAAAAACTGCCGGTCGAGATACACCTCGACATCGGCCCGAACGGCGACACCAAGGACATAATAAAAGAGGTCGTCGGCATGGTAACAGGCTCAGGATACGCCGCCATCACAAAACCCTCCTCTTACGGCGCAAGCAAGGTGGCTGACCGTCATTCCAAGTAACCTCGCAGTATGATTGGCAGTTTGCGGTCTTTTTCACGGTCATTGTTCACGGTCTTCACGGCCTCTATCGGATTTCCCTTGAATTCAGGAGAGTTTTCGGGCTAAAATATCAAATTGTAAAAATTCATCTTATAGCGCAAAGAAGGAGCGTACCATGGATCCGAGTCAGCAGATAATGAATCAGGAGTACAAGATGCACCTGTTGGAGGTGCTGTGCGCGAGGTCTTTCATGCACGACCCGCAATCGGGGTTTACCCTTACAAGCGGGGCAAAAAGCGACGTGTACATTGACGTGAAAAAGACGGCTATGAGCGCCGAGGGCATGCAGCTTATCGGATACGCCATGTTCCAGGAACTCAAGCTTGAACCGGTTGACGCGGTCGGCGGCCTTACGCTCGGGGCGGACCCCATCGCTTACGCCACGGCGCTCGTGAGCACCATAAACGGCAAGGCGCTCGACGCCTTCATAGTCAGAAAAGAGCCCAAGAAACACGGGACCATGAAATGGGTGGAAGGCAACATGAAAAAAGGCGCATGGGTAGTCATCGTTGACGACGTGGTAACAACCGGCGGCTCCACCATCCTCGCAATCGAAAGGGCGCGCGAAGAGGGCCTTCAGGTGCGCCGCGTCATAGCGCTCGTGGACAGGGAAGAGGGCGCAAAAGAAAACATCGAATCAAAAACCAGATGCAAATTCGAGAGCCTGTTCACTAAAACAGACCTCATGGAGATGCACAAGAAGATGCAAAAGGCCATTCAGGAATAAACCCGTTGCTTGCCTTGACGGGTCGCGCGGCAGTATCCTTGGGGGGAAACTTTCTACAGAAGGTTTCCCCCAAGCTATTACCATGACAATCTCACCAAAAGACAGAATAATATTCGCGCTTGACGTGCAGGGCATTGACGAGGCCGTGGAATATGTGCGCCTGTTAAAAGGACACGTCGGAGTCTTCAAGGTGGGTCTTGAGCTTTTCATATCAACCGGCCCGGCAATTATAAAGGCCGTGAGGGACGCGGGCGCTGAAAAGATATTCCTTGACATGAAGTTTCACGACATCCCTGAGACGGTCAGAGGCGCACTGTCCGTTGCCAAGGCGCTTAACGCAGATTTTGTTACCGTGCACTGCGAAGGCAGGGGGATCCTCAAGGCGCTCTCCGAGGCAAGCGGATTGGGAGTCAAGGTTCTCGGCGTAACAGTGCTGACGAGCCTTGACAAGGAAGACATGCAAGACGCCGGTATTGACCCAAGGTATCAGACGCCGGAGGCGCTTGTCCTGCAACGCGCACGCGTTGCAAAGGAGTCCGGCTGCGCCGGCGTCGTCTGCTCCGGTCTTGAGGCAAAGGCGGTGCGGGCATTGGTTGGGGCAAACTTCCTGATAGTAACCCCGGGCATCCGCTCGGAGTCGGACCCGGTTGGCGATCAAAAACGAGTAACAACCGCCTATGAGGCGATACGCAGCGGCGCGGACTACGTTGTCGTAGGTAGGCCAATAAGAAAGGCGCCTGACCCGGCAAAGGCCGCTGAGGCAATAGCGGACGAGATAGAAAGGGGGTTGAGGGACAGGCGGCCTTAGCGGGCTGTGCACCGTTGAGTCCGCCATATTTGCGCGGCACGGAATGGACGGCGTTTCAGGTTGATGGGTCTTTAAGTGAAAAGTGGCTTACTTTTCTGTTTTTGACGATTAAATCCTGTGTTGTGCCTTGTCATTTGCGGCGGCTTGAAGTCATTCCTCTAAAAGAATTTTGTCGATGAGACGAAATGCCTTCCTTATGGTCTTCAAATCTTTTTTAGAAAATTTCAGCAATGGGTTTTTCTCCTTGCCATAGACTTTTTCGGCCGCCTTTTGCTCCGGAATCTTTTCCTTTGTAAAAAAATCACCAACTCTCACGCCAAGAGCCTCGGCAATCTTTACAAGAGAGCCAATGCTTACGTTTACACGGCCTCTTTCAAGCTCGCCTATGTACTTATAATTAAGCCCCGTCTTTTCGTCAAGCGCCTCCTGCGTAAGCCCCGCAATCTTTCTCAACTCCCGTATCCTCTGGCCGAGTTCTTTTATTATGATGTTACCCGCATCAGTGGTCATTAACCAATTATATGCCTCAAACACGCAGGTTTTAACCACACATATATGTATTATTACGTTAGCGTTTGGCTTATACCATATATATATGGTATAGTTGCCGCATCATGCTCTTCAACTCTTACGAATTCGTTCTACTATTTGCACCAATCTCGC
The DNA here is from genome assembly GCA_038043305.1 of Deltaproteobacteria bacterium. Taxonomy (GTDB): domain Bacteria; phylum Desulfobacterota; class GWC2-55-46; order GWC2-55-46; family GWC2-55-46; genus JACRCE01. The sequence goes on from JBBTCG010000067.1 coordinate 4,334, forward strand.
TAATGGTCTATTTTTATCTGAATAAATGCAGGCTGGTGCTTGCATCAAAATCATGGCTGGTTATTTGCTCCTTGTTTTTTTATAGCTGGTGGAACGTCCGGTATTTGCCGCTCATGCTCGGAAGCATAACCTTTAACTATGCCGTTGGCACTTTCCTCCAAAAAATAAAGACACGCAATAGCAGATATATTCTCATCTTCGGAATAAGCGTTAATATTGTTCTGTTAGGATACTTCAAATACGCCGACTTCTTCATCGCGAACGTGAATCTCCTTGCCGGCGCTTCGTTGCCGCCGCAGCATATCATCCTTCCCTTAGGCATAAGTTTTTTCACCTTCACGCAAATATCCCACATTCAACCTCGAAGTGCAACAAAGGGAGTAGCTACTTCGATCGGTTT
>JBBTCG010000068.1:0-2732 GCA_038043305.1 Deltaproteobacteria bacterium
AACCGCGCTCTCCTCTATCCTCTCGACCATGCCCTCGTCAATCTCCTCGATGGCCTCGACAAGCACCTCCTTGGTGAACGGGTCAATGACATCCTCGAGCACGACCCTTCCGAGTATGCGCTCGCCTATCGGCTCTATCACCTCGCCGCCCTCTACAAGGGAGGTCATATAGATGCCGTCAAGCGTGCCGCAGTCCTGCTCGCTTATTATAGCGTCCTGCGCGACGTCCACGAGCCTTCTTGTAAGATAGCCGGAGTTGGCGGTCTTCAATGCCGTGTCGGCAAGACCCTTTCTTGCGCCGTGCGTGGAGATGAAGTACTGGAGCACGGTCAGACCCTCTCTGAAGTTCGCGGTAATCGGCGTTTCGATAATCTCGCCTGAGGGCTTTGCCATCAAGCCCCTCATCCCGGCAAGCTGCCTTATCTGCTGTGCCGAACCCCTTGCGCCGGAGTCGGCCATGATGAATATCGGGTTGAAGCTCGGAACCTTCTTAGAGACGCCGTTGTCGCCCTTTATAACGTCGAACGCAAGCTCTTTGAGCATCTCATCCGCGATCTCCTCGGTTGCCTGCGCCCAGATGTCAACGACCTTGTTGTACCGCTCTCCGTCCGTTATGAGACCCTCGTTGTACTGCTTTTGTATCTCTAAAACCTCAGCCTCGGACTTGCCAAGAAGCTCAGTCTTCCTCTTGGGTATCTTCATGTCGTCAATGCAGATGGAGATACCGGCCTTTGTGGCGTACTGAAAGCCGAGGTCCTTCAACTTGTCCGCGAGTATGACCGTTTCCTTGCTGCCGGCCCTCCTGTAGCAGGTGTCTATAAGGTCGGCAAGGCGTTTTTTGTCCATCACCTTGTTTACTTCGTCAAACCTTATGCACGGCGGGGTAACCTCCATGAGGATGACCCTGCCCACGGTCGCGTCAACGAGTTTGCCGGCGACCCTTACCTTGATGTTTGCCTGCAGATGCACCTCTTCGGCGTCATAAGCGGCCCTTACCTCGTCAAAGCACGAAAACCGTTTTCCCTCGCCCTTGACGCCGGCCCTCTCCCTCGTGAGATAGTAAAGCCCAAGCACGATGTCCTGCGTCGGCACGATGATCGGCTTGCCGTTGGCCGGAGAGAGTATGTTATTCGTTGACATCATAAGCACGCGCGCCTCTACCTGCGCCTCTATGGAGAGCGGCACATGCACCGCCATCTGGTCTCCGTCGAAGTCCGCGTTAAAAGCGGTGCAGACGAGCGGATGAAGCTGAATGGCCTTGCCTTCAATGAGTATCGGCTCGAACGCCTGAATGCCGAGCCTGTGGAGCGTCGGCGCCCTGTTAAGGAGCACCGGATGCTCGCGTATCACCTCGTCAAGCACGTCCCATACCTCCGGCCTTTCCTTCTCAAGCATCTTCTTCGCGGCCTTGATGGTCGTGGCGTATCCCTTTTCTTCGAGCCTCTGGTAGATGAAGGGCTTGAAAAGCTCAAGCGCCATCTTCTTTGGCAGTCCGCACTGATGGAGCCTCAAATCAGGTCCGATGACGATGACGGAACGGCCTGAGTAGTCTACGCGCTTACCCAATAGATTTTGCCTGAACCTGCCGCCCTTGCCCTTTATCATGTCGCTCAAGGATTTCAGCGGCCTCTTGTTCTGGCCTGTAATTATGCGCCCGCGCCGGCCGTTGTCGAACAGCGCGTCAACTGCCTCCTGCAGCATACGCTTTTCGTTTCTTATGATGATGTCGGGAGCGGAAAGCTCCATAAGCCGCTTCAGGCGGTTATTCCTGTTGATAACCCTGCGGTACAGGTCGTTCAAATCAGAGGTTGCAAACCTGCCGCCGTCAAGCGGCACAAGCGGCCTCAGATCAGGCGGAAGCACGGGTATGACCTCAAGTATCATCCACTCCGGCTTGTTGCCCGACTTATAGAATGCGTCAATCACCTTGAGGCGCTTTGCTATCCTCTTTTTCTTGGCGTCGGAGGCGGCCTTCTTCATCTCGGCGCGAAGGGACGTCGAGACCAGTTCAAGATCAATGTCCTTCAACATGTTCCGTATCGCTTCCGCGCCCATGCCTGATGTGAAGCCGTTAGGTCCCCACTTCTCAACCGCCTTCTGGAATCTATCCTCATTGAGGAGTTCGCCCTTCCTGAGTTCGGTGTCCTTGGGGTCGAGCACGACGTGGTTCTCGTAATAAAGCACCCGCTCAAGCTCCTTGAGCGTCATATCGAGCGCCGCGCCTATGCGCGACGGAAGGCTCCTTAAAAACCATATATGCGCGACGGGCGTCGCAAGCTCTATGTGCCCAAGGCGCTCTCTCCTGACGTTGGACTGAATGACCTCCACGCCGCACTTCTCGCAGACCACGCCCCTGTGCTTCATGCGCTTGTACTTGCCGCAGTTGCACTCGAAGTCCTTTACCGGGCCGAATATCTTGGCGCAAAAAAGCCCGTCCCTTTCAGGCTTGAAGGTCCTGTAATTTATGGTCTCCGGCTTCTTGACCTCGCCCCGCGACCACTCGCGTATCCTGTCAGGAGAGGCAAGCATGATCCTGATGGCCTTAAAATCCATAGGCCTTTTATGTTTATCGAACAATGCCGCAAGGCGTTCCAATGTTACCTCCTTTTTACCTACGCAAACGAAAAGGCGTCCAAAACTCTACATATGCAGGCTGCTCAAATCTTCCCATTGCAAAAATGAAAAGACGCAATGGGAACCCAGCCAGATGCAAGGGTGTAAGCCGCACGGGC
>JBBTCG010000069.1:0-35174 GCA_038043305.1 Deltaproteobacteria bacterium
TGAGCTAAAAAAAATGCCGGAAGTTATGAAGCGAGTTGAGGCAGTAGCTTCTTTTCGGCATAGTAGCGTAAGCGCACCAACTCGAAAAATTGCAGATATGCCTACTCGATTCCACACAGAATGCATTCCAAAAAGCCGTTATCTTGCATTACCGCAGGTATCGTCAGTGCGTCGTCTTTATATTCCAATTGCATTTCTTGATCAGACCGTGCTTTGTGGGGACAAACTGAGGATTGTTGAACCGGCAACGATGTATCACTTTGGTGTATTGCATTCTTTGATGCATATGGTATGGATGCGCTACACAAGTGGTAGGCTTAAGAGTGACTATCAGTATTCTATTGTTATCGTCTACAACAACTACCCGTGGCCGGGCGCGCCCACGGACAAACAACGCAAGGCCATCGAAAAAACAGCGCAGGCCGTACTCGACGCCCGCGCCGCGCATCCCGGCTCATCGCTGGCCGACCTCTACGACCCAATTGCCATGCCGCCTGACCTCAGACGGGCGCATCAGGTGCTTGATAAAGCCGTTGATGCCGCTTATGGCAAAAAAAGCTTTTCTTCCGACGCCGAGCGGGTGGCGCTTCTCTTTGAGCTTTACCACAAATACACAAGCCTATTCCCTTCGCCGGAGATTCAGAAAAAACGCAGAAAGAGGATTGTAAGGTAGATGTCTGTAGACCGTAAATGCTCTGAGCATAGCGTTTTCGAGGGCAAGCGTTGTTGGAAGACCATATTTGCTATTTAACGGTCATGGTGGTAATGTTTTTGGCAATGAAATGGCGGCGATAGTTGAGGTGACGGTGTGGTTGTCCTCTTGCCCGAGATTGATCATGAACAAGCAGGCTTTGAAGCGTTGGTTCGTTTATGGGCGCAAGCACGAGCCTGTGATTATATTTTGAAGATTTTGGAGATTTTGGAGATTGAAAATAATGCTTAGAATGATTACCGAGGAGACGATTAAAGAAGCCGCGAAACGGCTTGCCGATAAGTTTCATCCGGATCGGATTATCCTTTTCGGCTCTTATGCGAGGGGCACTGCGGATAAGCACAGCGACGTTGACCTGCTCGTGATATGCCGGGTTAAGAAAAACAGAAGGAAGCTGGCGGTTGAGATGGATATGACGCTCTGGGGGCTTGGGATGGCGAGAGATATCGTATTGCTGACGCCGAAAGAGTATGAGGTGGAAAGGCAAATCCCCGGTACTATCGCGCGATATGCGTGGAAGGAAGGTAGGGCGCTTTATGACCATAAGCGGTGAAACAAACCGTATCGTAAAGCAATGGGTTGAATATGCCGAAGAAGACCTGCGCGTAGCCAAGTATGCGCTTAAGATCAAAAGTGCTGCTCCGCATAAAATTATCGCCTTTCACGCACAGCAGTGCGCTGAGAAATACCTGAAATCTTTTCTTGTTTGCAAAGATGTTGATTTTGCATATACCCATAATATAGCGTTGCTGCTCGAATTATCTTCACCTCATGCGGGATGGGTGGCGTCGTTGCAAGGGTTGGGGGTCTTAACTCAATATGCCGTTACTACACGCTATCCCGGAAAGGACATTGTGAGCAAAAAAGAGGCGTTAAAAGCCGTTGAATTGGCCTCTCTCGCAAGAAAAACCGTAAGGTCTGCCTTAAAGCAGGAAGGTCTGATTTTGTGAGAGCTGCCTCTATCGTCAGCCTCATCATAAATTCCCCCTGCGTAGCGCATTTCTAATGTAAGGAGACTTGACATGGCTCATTCGCACGACGCTGAAGAGTACCGGAAGATTGAAGTTCTGATTGAAGAAGATCAGCTTGAACTGCTCACCGCGCTCGCGGACGAGTATAGGGAAAAACTCGGCAAGGGGTGGGACCTTAGCGCCATCGTAAGGGTAGCGGTGGGAGATTTTCTAACGAAGATGGGGAAGATGAGTTAACTTACCTTTCATGAAAGAAAGGTAAGCCCAAAGAACTTTAATAGGGAACAAACACCAAGGCTGACGGATACTCATATTGCCCGTGCGGCACGCACCCTTTTCATGGAAACTAATGTATTCAAACTACATTACTGGCGTCAAAGGCCGCGTAGATTCAAATAAGGACTGCGGCGTCGGCGAGATACGCACCCTTGTTGATAAGGCCGAGGTGCGCCTTTTCGGCGAGGCCGGGCGCTTTGAGACCTTCCACTGGAGCGCCAACATCCACGGCGTAGTTATAAGGCTCATAACCAACTCAAGGCATCTTTACGAGTTCTGGGTTGAAAACTGGTATCCGGCCCCACGTTCCCATACCGTGCTTCCGCACGGGGTCATCTACGCCGTAACCGGGATTTCAGGCGAGGCCCCTCGCGCATACTACAACCACGAGACAAAGACGGCCGTGTTCGTCAATACCGAATATTACGGCCAGTGCAAGAGCTGGGCGCTCGGTATGGCCGCGGATATATTGGAGACGCAGCACGGCATACACTCCATACACGGCTCATGCGCCGTGGTCAAGGGCAGGGGCGTGGTCATAATCGCTCCGACCGGCACCGGAAAATCAACGCATACATGGGGGCTGATGCAGTTGCCTGACGGCAAGATTCACTCCGATGACTGGATATTCCTTCAGTACAAGAAGGGGCTTGCGATGGCCGACATCTCTGAGAGGAAGTTTTACCTCCGCACGGACATGGTAAGGAGCTTCCCTGAGATAGCCCCGCTCCTTGAAAAAAGCATGTGCGAGAACGTGGTTGACAACGACTTTACGGCCTTTGGTAACTCAAGGGCGCTCCTTGACCCGGAATGGATAGCCGGGCCGGATAAGTTCGTGGAGAGAACGGCCGTTGCGTGTGTGATACTATTGAGGCGCGATAAGGAATCGTTGCCGGAGCTCAATCTCAACGCCGATGAAGCGGTACGCATCCTTGAGGAGGGCAGGGTGCTCTCGCTTGCAGGCGCGGGCGCGAAGGACGGGGAGTTCACTTGCGAGCCGTATTACAACCCGTATCTCCTCGTCAGAAGACACAAGATGCAAAATGATTTTTTCAGGCTCCTGTTCTCAGCCGCGACATGTCATATCCTGAATACCGGAGTCGAGGGCGTGAACCAGACTCAGGCGCGCATAAGACGCATCGTGGATGAGGCGTGAAGGCAGTTATCGGTATACGGTTATCGGTTAAGGATAATTATCTTTAAACCGATAATCGTTTTTTATCGTAGGATGAACGGCTATAACGCCAACCAGTAAACAGTCCATCAGGCTTTACTCCTCCTTCGACAACCAACTGACGTTTATGGTTTTTCACGCATCACTGTCTTTACAAGCCGCTACAGTGCCTGCGAATTATAAGTAACATTTCTCTTGCATTGTTATAGCGTCAATGGTAACATTCGCCTACTTGTACAATTGTTCTTCAAGCAATATAACTTATATCATGGAGATTGTTATGACTGATGGCTATATAATGGTACTTATCACAGTATCCAAACCTGAGGAAGGCGAGGCCATAGCAAAGAAGGTGGTTGTGGAAGGGCTGGCGGCATGTTGCAATATAGTCTCCGGGCTGCGTTCGATATACAGCTGGGAAGGCAAGTTGTGCAACGAGCCTGAGGCGCTGTGCATCTTCAAGACAAGGGCATCCATGTTCGACAGGCTCAAGGACAGGATAAAGGAACTGCACAGCTACAAGGTTCCTGAGATAATCTCGATTGACATCAAGAACGGTCTTGCCGAGTACCTTGGTTGGATTGACGAGAGCACTAAAGGCTGATAACATGACAACCCTTCCGGACAGGCCGTTATAAAACGCATGGCAAGCGCGTTAGCCGTCTAAAGTGTCTGCTTCCCAAAGGCCCGCCGCTGTCCCGACCTCGTATCTGATAACCCCGGTTTCATTAGTAAAGAACCACTTCATTACGGAGAACGTATAGTCCTTTTCAATGCGTACCGGCCCGCTATGGCCGCTTGTCAATACGCCGGTTGTTTTCAAGAGCGTCAAAGTCCGCAGTGTATGCCCCTCCTGAGTCGTGTCTGTATAACTCCTCTGCTCTCTTGATGGACGTAAGGTATGATATTGCCGCGACCTCTCTCGCCTTGTCCAAAAATCTGTGTATTTCCATCTTCATGGGAGTGTCCTCGGGCGTCTATTTTCATACGGCCATTGACATACGCCTGCTCCATGTTTATAATAGGGGAACATCAGTATCCCATAAAAATATGACGAAGAACAAGACCCTTACCAAGCGTCAGAGCGATATATTGGAGTTTCTTAAAGGTTTCATAGTTGAGAACGGGTATCCTCCCGCGCTCAGGGAGATTGCCGCGTATTTTCGCATAGCAAGTCATAAGAATGTCGCAAAACACCTTGATGCGCTTGATAAAAAAGGTTTTATACGGCGAGGTAAGCGCATATCGAGGGCAATAGAAGTTATAGACCACGCGGCGGCAAAAGATACATTCCTTGTTCCCATATTGGGGCAGGTAAGGGCAGGGGTCCCGCATCAGGCCGTAGAGGATATATCAGGCCATGTTGCCTTGGACAGCCGGTTTTTCAGGTGCAAGGATGCGTTCTTACTCAAGGTGGCTGGAAAAAGCATGTCCGGCGCAGGCATCGAGGACGGCGATCATGTCCTTGTAAGCAGGCAAAGCCATGCTCAGAACAACGACATAGTGGTCGCGCTTCTTGGCGACTCGGCATCAGTAAAGAGGTTTTTCTTTGACGGCAAGACAGTAACGCTCAGGCCGGAAAACCCTGATTTTGAGCCTGTCATCGTAAAAAGCTCTCAGGAGTTTTCCATCATCGGCAAGGTAGTGTCGGTTATAAAACATACTTAGCATAAGGCCGTGACCGTGAACCGTGACCGTAGGGCAACTCATCCCCTTAATAAAGGGGAGGCTGGGAGGGGTTTGCCTTGCGGTCTTCTGGAGCCGTTAAATGACCAATCCCGACAGAACGATAATGCACGTTGACATGAACGCCTTTTTCGCTTCCATAGAGCAACATGATAGTCCTGCCCTTCGCAACAAGCCGATAGCGGTCGTGGGTTCCGGCCACAGAACAGTCGTAACCACGGCCTCTTATGAGGCGCGCGCCTTCGGCGTAAAGACCGGCATGAACAGGTATGAGGCCAAAAAGGCGTGCAGGGACCTGATATTCGTCGTGGGCGACAACCGCAAATACATTGACGCATCCTTGCGGGTGATGGATATATTAAGCGGTTTTTCCCCGGTGGTTGAGCCGTGCTCCATTGACGAGGCCTTTGTTGACATGACCGGCTCAGAGGCGCTCCTTGGCGAGGCCGCGCATGTCGCAAAGGCGATAAAGCGGAAGATACGGGACGCCATCGGCATCACATGTTCTATCGGTATTGCGCCGAATAAGCTCCTTGCAAAATTGGCCTCATGCCTTCAAAAACCGGACGGATTAGTCCTGATACGGCGCTCTGAGGCGGCCGGACTGCTTGAAGATATGCCGGTAGACAAGCTCTGCGGCATAGGACCGTCGCTTACGGCACAACTTGAGGGCCTTGGCATAAGGACGTGCGGGCCGCTTGGCCGTTTTTCCGAAGGCATATTGAGAAGGCGCTTCGGCATAATCGGGGCAAGGCTAAAGCTCATGGGGCAGGGGATTGATGAGAGCGTTGTCAAATCGCACGAGGAAGAGGCGAAAAGCATAGGACACTCTCATACGTTGCCGTTGGATGTATCCGATAAATCAGCTATTAAATGGCATATCTTCAAACTCTCTTCAATGGTTGCAAGGAGGGCGAGAAGACACGGACTTATGGGCCACACTGTGCAGCTTACGTTAAGGTACGCTGATTTCAATACATTCACGAGACGCGCGCGCCTGCCTATGTCATCCAATGACGAGCGCGTTCTAACCGCTGCGGCCTCTGCCATATTGGACTCCATTCGCCTTGCAATGGCGGTGAGGCTTGTCGGCGTTACCTTGTCCGGCGTGGCGTGCTATTCCAGTCAGCTTGAGCTTTTTCCGGGCAGTGAAAAAAGACAAAGGCTTCTTGCCGTTCTTGATTCGGTAAACGCGGCCTTTGGTTCATCGTCGCTTACGTGGGCTGTGCTCCGTGATGACGGACTGGAAAGCAACGTCATATCCCCTGCATGGAGGCCGACCGGGACGAGGATGATAGATTGGCTGTAGGGCAAGGCTTGGGCCTTGCGATTTATCGGCGACGCTCGACGCACACGAACACGGCTTTTAAAAAGTCGTCTCGCTCTATCTAAGGAGCCTCGGAGTCGTTCCGGGGTCCGGACGGAAGGGCACTCCGTTTTCTTGAACTATCGTGTTCAGTTCCTTGCCGCTCAAATATAGCCGTTCAAGAGGCCCTTGGTTGGAATCCATCATCTCGTACCATGATTCTCCGTCATATTGAAAAGCCTTCGTGAGCACGACCTCGTGCCCGCCTATGCCTCCCTTTGGCACTACGTTCACCAAGACCGGACGGCCTTCATTGAGGGTCTTGGCGAAATCAGAGCTGCGCACTACCTCGGCCTGGCCAAAGGATTCGGCCAACATGATCATTTCTCCGCCATTGAGCGCGTGGAATTTTAATACACCTTGATATCCCTTATCTCCTTAGACTTCGTTTTCAAAGAGAGGATTTCGTCCGTATTTATATACGTCCAGCACTTGTCCATGATAACCGGATACATTTTTTTGATAGCATCGGCTATCGCGTCTGTCCTGCCGTCAAAAAGCTCCTTGCCGGCCGTGTATTCGAACTGATTCCCTCCAAGGCGCTTAACGTTGCCTTCGTAAATTTCCATGCCGCTTACCATGGTTTCTTCCAAATTGAGTCTCTTAATCCACATCTTCTGCCCTGAAAGGGGTTCACGCATCTCGAACGCCACCCATCCGGAGATTTTCATTTCGAATTCACGAGTCATGCGAACTTTATGACGCCCCCCCCTGATCACATTCCTGCTCTTAATCGTCCCATCGTCTTCGGTATACTGTTCGACGACCTTTTCCCCCCCTTCGATTCCTTGTTCGACGATCCAGATATGGTCGTATGCGGAATTAGTGGCCTGTGCCGAAGCGCGCCGCTCCCCGCTGTCCTGCCTGTTGCGGTTCATAACCTTGTATTTGGTCTCGGCAGCTATGTAAACCTTAGGAGCTAACGTCAGGTCCGACATCTTCTTATCGGGATATGTTATATCGTCAAGTTCTTTGTACGGTCCCTTTGCCGTCATCCCCTTGGAAATGATTACCTTGTCCATATCTATGCCCATTGAGGCTGAAAACCCCTTGGCCACCTTTTTGTAAATCTCGTTCGTTAAAACGCTGTCTTCCTCTTTATATGACGGATTTACCACGATAATCGTGGCATGGACGGATACGGCCGCCTTTTGCTCAGGCGGGTTATAAATATACGAATATGCTCCGCCCCATGGCGACACCGGTAATCGCCCAAGCTGACGTTGGGGTATACAAGAGACTAAAAACCCAAGACTTACAAAAAGCATGAGTATCATTACCTTACGCATTAAGACCTCCCCGATATTTTTTACATTGTGAGGCTTCATCTTCATTACGCTCATGGATAAAAAAAGAAGGGACAGGCCGTTCTACGTCCTGTCCCTTCTTGAATAAAAAAATCAGTTGTCGCTAAAGCAATAGCCCTGCCTACCTGTCTGCCTGCGCAATTGGTATGCCGTGATGATGGGGTTTTCATGTCCGCCTGCATATCCTTAGGAGAAAAAAATCACATTTCAAACAGTAAGTATCATTCCCCTTAATCCTTGTCAAGCGGGAAATTAAAAATTGTCCAGCCAAAATAGAAATGTCCTATTCAGTCAGGGTTGCCGAGCCGTCCCATAAGGAACGCTTACGAACCCTCCTCGCTTTGATGTTACACGCAGTATAGTATGGCAGGTTTGGCTGCGTTTTTCAATCCGACCCCCAAAACAAAAAGGCAGACAGGGAAATCAGTCTGCCTTCAAAGTTAAAAATGAATAAGTAAGATGCGCGCTATATTATATCACTTGTTAACCATTTCCTTTTATCCGTTTTACATCGTTTGACGTCTCCAGCAACGCATTGGCCAGGGAATTGACGGTGGATTTGACCTCGGACATATTACCTTCCAGATTGCCCATCCGATTTTCTAAAGCATCCATCCGATATTCTAAGGCATCCATCCGATGTTCGAGCCTTGCCTGTCCATCTTTCAGAAGACTGACATCCTCTCTAAGAAGAATAACAGCCTCTTTAAGAAGGATAACATCATTCCTGAGGTCAGACTGCCCCTTTTTTATTTCGCCGATGTCTGCCTTGATGTCCAGCAGAATGTTGATAATTCTGTCTTCCATATATGACTCATTATTTACTCCTGCGGGTATATAATGTCAAGAAGAAATTTATGCCCACCTTTCTTGAAAGAAAGGTGGGCCAAAGAACTTTAATTGGGCTTGAGCATTCCGGCTGACGAATACTGATAGCGCCCGTGCGGCTTGTCCCCCTTTCTTTCAAAAAAGGTAAGTGTTGCTTTTACAGGATTTTGTGGTATAACAACTGCAAAACATAATCTTAAGGAGATGAGGAAAATTGGAAGAGAATGTAAAGAGTTTTGAGGATTTCGGTCTGGGGCAAGAGGTGCTCAAGGCCGTTGCCAAGATGGGCTTCGAGGTGCCTACGCCCATACAGGCAAAGACCATACCCGTGCTTATGACGGGCAAGGACGTTATAGGACAGGCGCAGACCGGCACGGGCAAGACAGCGGCATTCGGCATCCCGATAGTTGATAAGATCGAGCGCAGCGCGACAACGGTGCAGGCCATAATCCTTGCGCCGACAAGGGAACTTGCGGTGCAGGCCGCAGAGGAGATGAACAAACTCGGCGCGGTAAAAAAGCTCCATGCCCTGCCCGTATACGGCGGCACGTCCATAGAGCGGCAGATAAACGCCCTGAAAAAAGGCGTTCATATCGTCGTCGGCACACCGGGGCGCGTCATAGACCACCTTGAGAGAAGGACGCTTTCCCTCAAGGACGTGAAGATCGTTGTCCTTGACGAGGCCGACGAGATGCTCGACATGGGCTTCATTGACGACATCACCAAGATATTGGAGGCTACGCCAAAAGAGCGCCAGACCATGCTCTTCTCGGCAACCATGCCGGACGCGATAGTCAAGATAAGCAAGCGCTACATGAGGGAGCCTCACAGGATACGGATAACCGGAGACACGCTTACCGCCTCCAAGATAAATCAGATATTCTACGAGGTAAAACAGGGCGACAAGATAGAGGCGCTCTCAAGGCTCATTGACTCCGACGCCTCAGGCGTTTTCCTCGTCTTTTGCCACACCAAACGCGAGGTGGACGACGTGGCCGGGAACCTTAAACTTCGCGGCTACGAGGTTGACGGGATGCACGGCGACTATAGTCAGGCGCAAAGGGAGTCGGTGCTCAAGAGGTTCCGCGAGTCAAGGGTGGACGTGCTTGTGGCCACGGACGTTGCGGCAAGGGGGCTTGACATAAGCCATATATCCCACGTGGTAAATTACTCCATACCGCAGGACCCTGAATCTTATGTCCATAGGGTTGGCCGCACGGGAAGGGCGGGAAGGGCGGGCGTCGCCATCACCTTCGTAACCCCGAGAGAGGAAAAACAGTTAAGACTCATCAAGGCCGTTTCAAAGGCCGATATAAAACGCGGCAAGCTCCCTTCAAAGCAGGAGGTTATGATCTCGCGCGTCGCGTCGTTAAAGGAAAAGGTTGACGAGTTCATTGACGACAAGCGTTTCGATCAATTCCTGAAGCTGGCCGAGGAGTTGACCGTCGAGCTCAAACCCGTAGACGTAGTTGCCGCATTATTGAAGTTCCAGCTTGAGGGTTTCGGCAGCGGGGAACAGGCCGCGCAAGGGGGCGTCTCCCTTGACGAGACCGGCGCGCCGTCCGGCATGGCAAGGCTCTTTATGACCATCGGCAAGGAGCAGGGTGCCCGCGTCAACGACATAGTTGACGCGATAGCAAAAAAGACCGGCATGGACAAGCGAACCATACAGGGTATCAAGATATTCGATACCTTTACGTTTGTCGAGGTGCCGAGGGACGCAGCTGAAAAGGTCATTGAGTTTATGCACCAGAGCATGATCTCAGGCCGCAAGGTGGCCGTGGCCCCGGCGAGGCCGAGGGGCGGGTAAGGCGGTAAAGACCGTGAACCGTGACCGTGAAAGGAAAAATCTTTTCACGGACAACGGTATTTTTGTGTACCGTCAGCCCATTACCACTTTGCTATACGAAGAAATTTGTTAACTACATGCTTTCGTGATGCAAAGTGGTGCTGGGCTGACGGCCTCGCATCGCAGTAATACTGGAGGTATTCTGATATGAGGAAGCTGTACGCGCTGCTTCTTGTAATGATGTTTTTCATGGCGTCCTGCGTTACGCCGTATGACAAGGTGCTTGAGGGCGCGCGCAAGGATCTGCTGGCGGGCGAACTCAAGACCACTTACGCGACGCTTGACCGCTTGTGCAAGGAGCGTCCCGGCGAGGCCGCATGCGCCCTGAGAGACGATGTAAAGGGCAAGATAGGCGCGGCCGTGTTCGACAAGGTAAAGAATACGGTTGAAGGGTCCAAGGTGAACGGCTATCTGCCGCTTGATATTGCGGACGCCCTTTACAAGGATATTCAGGAGCTTTCCAACTACGGGTATACGCCGTCGGAGACCCAACCGCACGTCGTGGGCATAGACGCTGAAAAGGCAAAGACCGAGACTGCCGTCAAGGATATGCTTGAACAGGTGGCCTCTTTTCAAACGGAGATGAAGTACGTCAAGGCCGCTGACAGCTATAACCTCGCGGCAAAACTTTCTTCATCCGCGAAAAAGAAGGCGGACGAGGCGATAATGGCGATGGCGGAAGAGTTGTCAATCAAGTCCGCCTCTGCCGTTGAAAAAGAGGACTGGAATGAGGCCGCAGCGCTTCTCGGCGAGTTGAAGTACATTTCCCCTGACTATCCCGGCGTAGCGCAAAGGCTTGATGACGCGGCTTCCAAGGACTCTTTGACCTATTTCGTGAGCGAGGCTCAGGAGGCGGTAAAGAAGGAGAACTTTGGCAGGGCTATAAAACTTTATCAGGCCGCGTTGAAATACCCGGACTCCGACGCTATTCGTCCGGTACTGAACAAGACAAAGATAGCGGCGGCCTCGAAGCTGTATAAGAAGGGCATCGAGTACAATGACGCATCGCAGCCTTTCAAGGCTTATCGTTCTTTCGTCGCGGCTCAGGGCTGGTTTAACGACGTGCCGTTTAAGGACAGGTCTTTGGTGCAGGTTCCGACAAAGGCCATAAACGGGTTTCTTGAAGGGCTTGTCAAGACCGCTGAAAAGGAAGAGGACAGGGGCAACATAGGGTTGGCCTTCCAGTTGATGAAGATGGTAACTGACATTGACGCCAACTTCGCTGGCGCAAAGAAGCGCTTTAACTCCTTACAGGATAAGATAACCCAAAGGGCGATAAAGGGGTTTGCCGTGATGCCGTTTAAGAGCACCGGATATGCGCCTGAGTCCGGCAAGATATTCTCATCGAACATAACTTTTTTTCTGCATAAGAATCTTACCCCTGACATAAAGGTCGTGGAGCGAGAGGCAATGGAGACGCTTCTCAAGGAGTATGAGGTCAAGACCGCCGGGCAGATGGACGATAAATCACGCGAGAATATATTAAGCCTTCTTGGCGCGGATTACATGCTCTTCGGAGACGTGCTCGACTACAAGGTGGAGAGCAGCCAGAACGAAACGCTAAAGACGGTCAGGGCGCAGACCCGCACTGAGAAGGCGAGAAACCCAGAGTACGACGACTGGCTCAAGGACAAGGAAAAAGGCGCGCCGAACCTTTCGCCTCAACCGGCCACCCATATTGAAAGGCCCGTGTTCGAGGACATAAAGTACAAGGTGGTGTTTTATAAGAAGACCGGGCTTGCCAACATAAGCTACCGAGTGGTTGACACCAAGGGCAAACTCCTTACGACCAGCATCGTGGAACTCCGCGAGGAGGCCGCTGATGACGGCACCGATGGCGTGGACGTGGGGGAGTTCAAGGTGCCGATGAAACGCGCCGAGGTCCCGTCCGACATTGAGCTTATGAAAAGGGTGCAGGAAAAGGCGATAAAGAGGATAGGCTCTGAGTTAAAGGACATGTTCGCCGGACCTGAGAAAAAGTACCTTGAAGAGGCCGTAAAGTTCGAGAAGGAGAGCGAACTTAGGGAGGCCATAGAGCGTTACTCCGACGTCGAGATTATATACAGGAAAAAGGGCATTGACACAAAGGAGGTTGCCGACAAGCTGGGCAAGCTCCTTGATACGATAACGGGGATATGACTTGAAGGCCGTGAACGCGATGCGTCGAAGGTGTTTAGTTAGGCTGAAGGTTTGAACACGCGGTTCCACCTGCTGACGGCGTTACCGATAACCGTCCACCGATAACCTTTTTATGGCCAATCCGTCCCCCGCTTCAAGCACACGAGGGCAGGCGCGTCCATCCGTTGCCGCGCCAGTGGTATTCATTGCCCTGTGCGTTACCGGGTTTGTCATATACTCCAACACATTCCATTCCACGTTCCATTTTGACGACAAGTTCAATATCGTAGAGAACTATCTCTTGAGGGACTTGACTCGCTTCTGGCCGCCTCTCGGAACGAGGTGGGCCGGGTTCCTCTCCTTTGCGCTCAACTATAAAATAAACGAGCTTACCGTCGTCGGCTATCATCTGGTCAATACATTCATCCATGTCATCAACGCCTTTCTTGTCTATCTCTTAACGCTTCAAATTTTTGATACTCCCGCGATAAAAGACGCTGTGGAGGACAAGGCGCGTTACATAGCCGCGCTAACCGCCGCCTTTATCTTCATCTCGCACCCGGTTCAGACGCAGGCCGTAACGTACATAACGCAAAGATTTGCTTCTCTGTCCACTCTTTTTTTCCTCCTGTCGCTCTTACTGTACGTCAAGGCGCGGATGCATGGCGGAGTTAAGCCGCGCTTTTACATTCCGGCAATCTTATCAGCCGTGCTTGCGCTCAAGACAAAGGAGATAAGCGCAACTCTGCCGGTCGTCATCGTTGTCTATGAGTACGCCTTCTTTACTGGACGCGAATCCTTAAAAAAGCGGGCGCTGTACATAGCGCCTTTTTTCATCGCGCTCCTCATCATTCCCTTGGATCTCTTTGCCCCGGAGTTGGGAATAGGAACTGAGAGCGGTATAGCCGAGGAGATGCGGGTAAGGCAGGTAAAGGACATCACGCTCCTGTCAAGACAGGACTATTTTTTAACCGAGATGAAGGTCTACGTAACGTACATGCGGCTTCTCATCCTTCCGGTGGATCAGAACCTTGACTACCTGCTGCATCCGGTGCACGGCTTTCCTGATACCGGAACAATAGCCGCCGGCATCTTCATATTCGTTGTAATCGCTGCCGCGATATTTTTTTTCATCGTTTCCAAAAGAGGTAAAAGGCCGTTCGGGCTTATTGCCGCGTTTGGCGCGCTCTGGTTTTTCATAACCCTTTCAGTGGAGTCGTCGGTCATACCGATTCAGGACGTGATAAACGAGCACAGGCTCTATCTCCCATCGGTCGGCGCGTTCATGGCTGTCGGCGTTTTGGCGGCGTATGTTGTTAAACGATTTGGGTTGAATCTTTATAAGGCAACCGCCGCATTTCTTGTAATTGTCATAGTCCCGCTCGCAATCGCCTCATATCTCAGGAACAGGGTATGGAAGGACGACATAAGCCTGTGGGGAGACGTGGTCAGAAAGAGCCCCATTAATCCGAGGGCGCACGTAAATCTTGGCTTTGCTTATGCTCAGGCTGGGGTCTTTGACAAGGCCGAGGAACATTACCGGCTCGTGCTTAATAAAATAAACCCGTCAAGCGCGGAGGCGCACAACGGACTCGGAGACCTGTATTATAAGACCGGGCGTATACCGGAGGCAACGGAAGCATACTCAAGGTCTTTGACCGTGAACCCCGACAACCCTTATGTCCATTATAATCTGGCGGTGCTTTATGTCCGCAACGGACGCATCGCCGAAGCAACCGGCGAGTTGAAGGCCGCCATCAAGTTGCGACCCGACTATCCGGAGGCGCATAACAACCTTGCCAACATCTACATGATGACAGATAATATTGACGAGGCTATCGTTGAGTACCGGAGCGCATTAAGGCTCAAGCCGGACCACGTTGACGCGCATTACAACCTTGCCGCCGCGCTCATGAAAAAGGGGTTGCTCGCCGAGGCGCTCTCCGAGTTTGAGGCGGCGCTGAGTCTTAATCCGAACGACCGCAGCGCAAGGGAGATGGTGATGAGGATTAAAGACCGTTAACCGTGACCGTTGAGTCTTTCACGGTCACGGGGTCACGGTTCACGGTCTTTTTCCTTCCTCTTCGCCTCTTGCCAAAGCGCCTCGAGCGCGGCCAGCGGCGTTTGGGATATAGCTCCACCTTGTTTCTCAACGGCCTGTTCGATATGATGGAATCTGGTTATGAACTTGCCGATGGTCTTTCTGAGCGCGTTTTCAGGGTTGGCGTCAAGATGGCGCGACACGTTGACCAGCGTAAAGAGTATGTCCCCAAGCTCCTCTTCAATTGCCAGAGGGTCTTTATCATTCACGGCCTTTTTGAACTCGCTTATCTCCTCGTCCAACTTGTCAATGACCGCGGGAACGTCAGTCCAGTCAAACCCGGCCCTTGCGGCCTCTTGGCTCACCTTGTGCGCCCTCATTAGCGCGGGCAGGACATCCGGCACGTCTGAAAGCAGTCCGTCAGTGGCAGGCTTGCCTTTTTTTTCCTGTCTCTTGATTTCAGCCCAGTGCATGAGGACTTCAGCGGAGTCTTTTGCGGTCTTGTCCCCGAATACGTGAGGGTGCCTGCGTATCATCTTCTCATGGGATTCGGCGATAACGTCATTCAAGTCGAATTGGCCTGCCTCCTCGGCGATACGCGAGGCAAAGACGATCTGAAAGAGCAGGTCTCCAAGCTCTTCTTTTATGGAAGGAAATGACCTTTCATCAATGGCCGCGATAACTTCATAAGCCTCTTCTATTATGAATGGAACGAGCGAGTCAAGGGTCTGCTCTTTGTCCCAGGGACAGCCGTCAGCGGATCTGAGCCTCTTCAGCAGGCTTACAAGTTTTTCTATCTCCGTTTTATTTGTCTTCATTGGCGCGTATCCTTGAAAGCTCCTCAGGCGTATTGACGTTTTCAATGGACGAGACTATGGGGATGCCGGCGAAGTCGGCCTCAACCAGCCTTTTTGTGCATATCATCGGGAAGAGATCGCTCACCCTAAGGTTGCCCGTTGTGATCATTCCCTCTATCTTTTTCAGGCATCTTCGAGAGTAGACGGCGTGCATGGCGTGGAGCTTGTTGTTTATGAACGGAGCGGTTCCGTCGCCGCCGCTGAGTTCGAGCGTTCTCTTGATGGCACGCGCGTCAAGAAAGGGCATGTCGCAGGCAACGACGAATGTATATGGCGTTTGAGAGTGGAACAGGCCGGTGTAGATGCCGCCAAGCGTGGCAGCTCCCTTGTAGACGTCGGTTACTATCATAGCGTCGAGTCCGCAATAGGTTTCAACGTCGTTTGCGGCTATGATTACTTCGTCGAATATCTCAT
Source organism: Deltaproteobacteria bacterium (assembly GCA_038043305.1). Lineage (GTDB taxonomy): Bacteria > Desulfobacterota > GWC2-55-46 > GWC2-55-46 > GWC2-55-46 > JACRCE01. The sequence continues at coordinate 15,600 of JBBTCG010000069.1, forward strand.
TGAACAGGGCGACCGTGCGTTCTATTATCGGAAGGCCGTTAACCTCAATGAACGCCTTGTTGAATCCCATGCGGGTGCTTTGACCGCCGACGAGAATAACGCCCGTTGCGTCAATCATTCTTCCGTATCCTCACTTCAATCTCATCCGCCTTTGAACAGCCTTTAAGGCTTTTTATCATCCCTGAAATCCCGTCTTTCAGGAGGTTTGCTATGAAAGGTTTTAGCGTTACAGCTGAGCCGTTAACGATAAGCGAGACCTCTTGCGGGTGATGTGTTTTGATAACCTTTTTATCAATAAAATCAGCCAACCCTTTGAAGTCATTAAGCTTAAACAGCGGCAAATCGGTCTTGATTTTTACGTTTGTCGCGTAAGCGAGTAATCGGAGGTCAAGGCCGCACACGCTTTCTTTAGAGTGCGCCGCTCGAACGACCTCAATCTTGGGGAATGCCCCTCTCTTGTAGCCCTCCGTAATAACGATATCCGCGTCTTGAAGGAAGGTCTCGATAATCCTTTCAGGCGGCCATTCGCTCACTACGTCTTTTATGACCGCAAATTTAGCTGGACTCGATATGGCGACGCTTGATGCACCTGCCTGTTTGTGTCTCCACGAGTCCTTGCCCTTATGATCAATGGAAAACCCGTGGGCGTCGTGTTTTATTGTGGCGACGCGATGACCCCTGCTACAAAGCTCCGCTATTATCTTTGTAACGAGCGTGGTCTTGCCGCTGCCTGATGTGCCGACGATGGATACGACCGGGACGGTCATGCGATTAAAACCTCTTGCCGTTCTATTTAGTTGTTTCTTCTATCGCCTTTTTTTCAGCCTCGGCACGTGCCTCGGTTGCAGCCCTTGCGGCCCTGGCCTTTTCAGGGGCGGTAACGAGGGTGGTGGTGTAGTTATCAATTATCTCTTTTGTGGATTGCTGCTCTTCTTCCTTTTTCTTTTCAGAGGAACATGCCCAAAGCGCAAGAGAAAGGGTCAGACAGGCGAATAAAAGACATTTTCGCGCCATAACCGGAGACCTCCTTTATATGGCTTATGTATACAATATACTACGCGCCTTGCGCCGATGCAAACGTTTCGTAGGGCAAGACTCGCTCCTTGCGGTTTTTCCCTGCAGCGTGTATCATAATGCACATGTTGAATCAGGAACTTTTAAGGGCGCTCCCTTCGGTTGACGAGGTATTGAAAGCGGCAAGGCTTGAGTCTGAATTCAGCAGTTTGAGCGGAGCGCTTTTCACATGCACGGTGCGAATGGTCTTAGGCGAGGCGCGTTTGAAGATAATCTCCGGCCAGTGGTTGCCGCCGTCCATTGAAGATATAATCGTCATGGTAATGGAAAGGTATGCCGTGGAATCAAAGCCATCTCTTTGCAAGGTCATAAACGCGACAGGCACCGTGCTTCATACGAACATCGGCAGGGCCGTGTTGAGCGTCGAGGCTCAAGAGGCGGTTTTATCGGCTTCGCGCGGCAACGTGAATATCGAATTGGATATTTCCACGGGCGAGCGTTCCGACAGGGACTGCCACGTGGAGCGTCTTATAACCCGGCTCACATCAGCCGAAGCCGCTACCGTGGTCAACAACAACGCCGCCGCCGTAGTGCTTGCGCTCAGTACCCTTGCACAGGGCAGGGAGGTAATAGTATCAAGGGGCGAACTTGTCGAGATTGGCGCCTCCTTCAGGCTCGCGGAGATAATTGAAAAGAGCGGGGCGGTACTCAGGGAGGTCGGCTCAACCAACAGAACGAGGCTTGCGGATTACGAAGCGGCGATTAACGGCAATACCGCGCTCCTGTTCAAGGCGCACACGAGCAACTACAAGGTTGTCGGATTCACGTCCGAGGTAACTCTAAAGGAACTTCATAAACTTGGCAAGGCAAAAGGTTTGCCGGTCGTGTATGACCTTGGCAGCGGGTCATTGATTGATCTGTCAGGCTTTGGACTTCCAAAGGAGCCTCAAGCCTTGACAAGCATCGTAAGCGGCGCAGACGTGATAACCTTTAGCGGGGATAAGCTCCTTGGCGGGCCGCAGGCCGGCATAATCGCCGGAAAGAAGGAGATTATAAGCAGGATACAAAACAACCCGCTAAAGCGCGCACTCAGGGTTGACAAGCTCACAATGGCCGCGCTTGAGGCTACGTTGAGACTGTATCTTGAGCCGGAGAGCCTTAAAAGACGGCTGCCTGTCCTCAGATATATGACAAGACCGCTTGACGAGCTTGACGCAATGGCACAAAAGGCGGCCTCGCTCATCGCCAAGCGGCTCGGCGCTGGTTACACCGTCGTGGTTATTGACGACCTTTCGACAATCGGCGGCGGCGCAATGCCCACTGAGACTTTGCGGACAAGGGTTGTGTCAATAACACATGACACCGAGAGTCCTCGGCATATATACAGACGTTTTCTTGGGAGCCGCCCGCCGATACTGGGCAGGGTGGGGAAGGGCAGGTTTTTACTTGACCCAAGGTGCGTTGACTCTCCAGAAGAGCTTGTCCCGTCGTTTGACGTTGACAATAAACAGATAGATGAAAAGGGGAAGATTCCGACATGAAACAACTGCTGAGTCAGTCGAGATACCTCATACTGATTGCCGTGGTCTCATCGGCGATTGCGGCATTGGCCGCCTTTATCTGGGGCGCGTACAAGACCGTCGTTGCCGTAGCGCACATCGCGTTAAGTTTCGGCTCAGAGGCTCACGGAATAGGCGTTGAGCTTATATCCGTCATGGATACGTTCCTGATAGCCACGGCGCTTTATATATTCGCCGTCGGATTGTACGAGCTTTTCATCGGCAAGCTTGATCTGCCGGAGTGGCTTATAATCCATAACCTCCATGACCTCAAGGCCAAGCTCAGCGGGGTGATTATCCTTGTAATGGCCGTTACGTTCCTTGAGCATCTCGTACAATGGAGGGACGCGCAGGCAACCATGATGTTCGGCATTAGCATCGGCGTCGTTACCGCCGCCCTGATAGGCTTTTCACACTTCGGCGGCAAGGACTGACAGGCTGTAAGAAAAAGCCACAGCTGCTTTGTTGTCTTCGTCGCTCCTCACTGCGGCGCACAACCCCCGATAGAAACATTCGGGGGCAGGCTCCGTGCGCCTCATTCGTCGCTCCTCGACGCCGCGCATCTGTGACTTTTTGAGCAGCCTGTATAAAATTTGGAGTTTTTCAACAGCCTAACAGGACTTTATGGAAACGCACAAGACATCGCAGCCATCGTCAAATCCCAACGGCAAAGTACGCGCCTCCGACCTATTAAGGCCGCCCGCGATACAGCGTCAGGAGTCCCCTTTAAGGATGGTCATCATCGTTGCCTTTGCGATATTCATCGCAGAGGTGCTTTCCATGCTGACCATCCTGATACTGCCGCCCTTTCCCGATAAATGGATGGAGATAGTATTCGACGCGCTTTTTCTTGTAACGCTCATCAGCCCGGTGCTCTATTACCTTGTCCTACAGCCGCTCCTGCTGCATCTCAGCGAAAGAAAACGGTTTGAGGCGTTCCTTGTGAAGTCAGCCGACGACCTTGAGCGCATTATCGCCGAACGCACAACGGAGTTAAAGGACGCCAACTCACAATTACTGAGTGAGGCCCCCCAACAAAAGGCGCTTCAGGAGGAGTACAAGACCATCCTCAGAACCGCGATGGACGGTTTTATTATCGTGGACAGGGACGGGCGCTTTACCGATATGAACGATGCCTACTGCCGCATCATAGGCTACGCAAGGGAAGAACTCCTGCGCATGGGTGTGTGGAACGTAGAGGCCGTGGAAGACCGTTCGGGCGTTCAAGCGCGTATGAAAAAGATCGCCGAGACAGGGAGCGACCGCTTTGAGACGAAGCACAAAAGGAAGGACGGCGTTGAGATTGACGTTGAGGTCAGCGTCAACTACATGAACGTTGACAACGGTTGTTTTTTCAGCTTCATCCGCGACATAACGGGAAGAAAGCGCATGGATGCGGAGCTAATCGCGGCAAAGGCCGAGCTGGAAGGCAAGGTCGCCGAGCGTAAGCTTGAGTTGAGCGACGCCAATACGGAACTCATTTATCGTGCCACCAAGCTTGAATGCCTCAACTACGAAATAACCATGATCCGCGAGGCCGGGGACGCCCTCAGTACTTGCATCAGCGCGGAGGAGGCGTATACGGTTATCGCGCAGCACGGAGGAAAGTGTTTCCCGGACGACTCCGGCGCTCTCTTCATAATGAATCCTTCAAAGAACATACTCGACGCCGTGAGCGTATGGGGTCCCAATCCGCCTGAGGAGAGCGTGTTCGTGCCAGAGGACTGTTGGGCTATACGGCGTGGGAAGAGGTATTCCGTAAACGGGCCGGGCGCCGGCGTAAGATGCGCGCATGTGAAGGAGGCCGGCTCATACCTGTGCGTGCCCATGATAGCGCAGGGAGATATGATAGGGGTGCTGCATCTGTCGCTGGCCGATTCGGACGGCGCGTGCGTCCCTGATGAGCGGATGCAGGACAGGGAGCGGCTTTTGACCGGCCTGTCCGAACACGCCGAGCTTGAGCTTGCCAACATAAGATTGAGACAGACCCTTCGTAACCTTTCGATCCGCGATCCCCTTACCTCTCTTTTCAACAGGCGCTACATGGAGGAGTCCTTCGAGAAGGAGATACACAGGGCAAAGAGAAAGAACGTGCCGGTCGGGGTGCTGATGCTCGACCTGGACCATTTTAAGGACTACAACGACACATTCGGGCATGAAGCCGGGGACATGCTCCTCCGTGAATTGGGCGTGATACTTCAGGGCAACATACGCGCAAGCGACATAGCCTGCCGCTACGGCGGAGAGGAGTTCACGGTGATACTGCCCGAGGCCGCCATTGATGTAACGTGCGGGAGGGGCGAGCAGATTAGACAGGCCGTCCGGCGATTACAGTTGCTCTACGGCGGCAGGCCGCTCGGCGCGGTTACGGTATCAGTAGGCGCGGCGGTCTACCCGGAGCACGGGCTTAACGCAAGGGACGTGATCAACGCCGCTGACGAGGCGCTGTACAAGGCCAAGGCCGAGGGGCGCGACAGGCTGGTTGTGGCCGAAAACGCGCTGGCCAAGGCAAGCAAAGAGTCAAGCGATTGAGAGGTTAAGGCGCATGATTATCGGAACTGCAAGGAGGTGCATTTGACGAACATAGATAGCAATGTTACAGGTCTTCATCTTATCATGGGCTGGCAATGCAACGCGAGATGCGTTATGTGCTATCAGACCGACTTCAGCACAAAGCACAATATGCCGCCCGTTATCTATCTTGAACACCTCGCGGGTTTGTATCCATCGCTTAGGAACGTGAGGATCCAGGGCGGCGAGCCTACGATAATGCCGAATTGCGCAGAGTTCGCAAGACATATGCGTCAATTCAACGGTGTAAAGCTCGATATAACGACCAACGGCATCCGCGTCAGCGACTTCTGGATGGATACGTTCATTAATCAGAGCAGCCGCATAAATTTTTCACTCAATGCCGCAAGCGCTGAGGCGTACGACATGATCGTCAAGCAAGGAAACTTCCGAAATGTCTTGAAAAATATCGAGATGCTTATAAAGGCGAGGCGCGGAGACAAACCCGTTGTTTCTATATCTTCGGTAATCGTCGCGCATAATGCGCTGGAGCTCGCCGCCATTGTTGAGCTTGGAGATAAGCTCGGCGTGGATTTTATCGAGTATATCATTGACCCCATCTTGAGTTTCAACGGACTGCCTGAGCGCGGCGAGATGGTGCGTCAGCTTTCAAAGACGCAGGAAACGATAGATCGGCTCAAGATGCGCGTCGCGGGCCTTGACGTATTTGCGAGGAAGTTCGGCATGGATGTTTCCAAGTCGATCAGCCATAAGCCCAATAAGATATGCCCAGTGCCGTTCAATCATCTTCTCGTGGACTTCAATGGGGACGTATTGGTCTGTTGCAGAACATGGAAGGTGATAGGCAACACCTACAAGGCGGGGATGGATGAGATATTGAAGGGAGCTAAATTGCGCGCCTTTCAGAAGAAGGTAACGAACAACGATTATATATGGTGCTCTCCGTGGTGCTATGATAACCCTGCCCCAAAGAGGTCGGCGATCATCAGCAAATATCTGACCCTCATCAGGCAGGACCCGAAGTATTTTTTCAAGAAGGTATCGGCCAAATACAAGAAGATGCGATAGGGGTATAGTGAGCCGTGAGTCCTCAGCCCTGCCTCGACAGTATTTGGGCCACGGCTTTTCTAATATCGCCGATCCTTGCAGGCTTAACGATGTATCTGATCCTGTTTTTTGAAAAGAAATCCCTGCGCTCGTCATCCGTTGAACCGGTGAAGAACAGGAATCGCTCCGAGATGGCGGGGTAGATCTTTACGGCTTCTTCATAGAGCCGCAGGCCGTTCATTACCGGCATGTCAACGTCGCTTATGATGGCCGCGTAGTAGTTGGTCTTGAGTTTTTCGATGGCTTCCATGCCGTTTCGCGCAACGTCAATTGCGCCTTCATCATCCAGCAGCGCTGAAAGCATGTCCGTTATCATCGCGTAATCGTCCACGACAAGAATCTTTTCCTGCCACGCGATGGGCAGTTGGGTTATCTTTTTCAGGCAAACGCCGGCGTCAGGGAGCGATTGAAGATAACGCTCAATGAGCCTTTTATGCTGCTGCATCCTTGGCGGGACAGACTTGTATGCGCTGTCCCTGCGCGCAAGCGCATTGACGACATAAAGGAACAGGCCGTTCCATTCCGAAAATTCAGTTGCCACCAAGCACTCGATCATCCCGTTTTTTGACAGGCTGCCATCCATTATTTGTCGTTCGCACGACTCGAAGGCTGACGCGATCCCCGCCTTTGTTTCCTCGTCAAGGCGGATAAGCGGCACACCGGCGACGCTGAGTTCATCAATAATGCCGGACGCTCCTTTTAACGACTCAAGATGCATCCATTCGTCAGCGGCAAGCCGTTTTAAGAGCGTGGACACTTCGGCGTCATCGCTTAATATGGCCGCAGCCTGTTCATACGCGACGGCGGCGCGTTCTTCCATTTCCATGAGCCAGCCGCTTATTACTTTCATTTGACGTAAACCTCCTCTAACGATGCCAGCCTACTTTAGCGCCTCTTTAACCTCTTTTTTGATCACCCCGCCGGTCTCTTTGGCCGCCTCTTTTGCGTCAGCGCCGGCCTTTCGTACCTTTGGGTCTTTAACCGCTGATTTCACAGCCCTGCCGGTCTGTTGTGCGGCCTCTTTGATTTCTTTAGCGGCCTTTTTTGCGTCCTTCCCAATCGTCGAATCCTCCGCATAAGAGTGTATTGAGCCCGTCATTACAATGCTGCTTATGATAAACAGGATTAAGAATAGACATTTTTTCATTGTGAACTCCTATAATATAAGCATATCATATTTGATAACTCATCTTCACCGGTTTTCTTTGCTCGGCCCATGCTTGGCATAGGTGCCCCGCTTTTTACCTGAAAAGCAGCAAGGGTACTCGCCGTACGGGCAAAATAAATTTTCGTCAGCCTTGGTGTCTATTCCCTATTAAAATTTTTTGGCCTACCTTTTTTTCAAAAAAGGGTGCTTGCCGCACGGGCAATATGAGTTTTCGTCAGCCCGGATGTCTATTCACTATTAAAAGTTTTTCAACTCACCTTTTTTACAAAAAAGGTGAGTTGATTTTCAGGCCGATTCAAACTACACTCTTGCATATGAAACTCAAATCAAACCATATCGGCCTCGTCATCGCCATTATGCTTGCGTGTTTGTTTGACGTGAAGCGCCTTTGGGCCGCCCAGCCGCCCCGTACCATTGCCGACGCATTTCTTGACGAGGAGCTGACTTATGCTATAGGTTTCTGGGTCTTTGACGACGTGGCCATCGGCAAGGTTACGTTCAAACGCGCAGACGACGGCGACTACGTGGCAACGCTTGAGGCATATACGACCGGCGTAGTTGACTGGGTTTTGAGAAACAGGCGCGACACCTACAGAGTGCACATGAGGATGTCTGCCGACGGCAAACGCTTCATATCAAAGACCTTTGAAAAGAGTATTGAAATGGGCGGCAAGACAAGGCGCGGCCTAACCGTATTTGACTATGAAAAAAGGCTTATGACGTGGCGCAGTTGGGGCGGGGGCAAGGACGAACGTTCAGGCGTGGAAAAACTGCCTCCCAACATCCACATAGACGATCCGATAACCGCATTTTACAACTTCAGGTACGGCGTCTACGGGCCGCCGGTCGAGGGCAGGGAGTATACTATTTACAGTTTTCCCAAGGGCGACGAGACGCCTCACATATATCTTCGCGTCGCAACGCGGCCGGAACTTGAGGCAAGAAGGGGAGTAAATCTTTCAGCCGACTATCTGGCCTTTGCGCGCATAGACAAAGACCTGTTCGGTTCCCAGTCCGGCGATGTCGAGGTGCTGTTTACCTCCGAGATGCTTCCAAACGAGGCCGTGGCACGCGATATACTCTTCTTTGGCGACGTGCGCGGCAGACTCGTTAAGATAGGCGTAGGCATGGACTTCAAAACTACCGCCGCGCCCCCTGCGCCGCGAATATCAGCGCCGAGATAACGGCAAGGACTGCGCCGTACAGGAAGGCGATATGAGCGCCGTGCGCGTCCCATAGCCATCCAGCCATTATACTTGCCGGAAGAGCACCCAGCCCGGTCATAGTGTGATATGCCCCGAAGGTGGTCGCCTTTTTATCAGGCGGCGTTATCGAGGCCAGGTAGGCCCTTTGCACCCCGTCGGTCAATCCCTTGTAGACCCCGTAAAGCGGAAATAGTATCCATATATGTACGGATGTCGTTGCAACGGCGAAACCTGCATAGATGACGGCGCAATAGAAGAGGCCCGCCAGCACCGTGCGCCTCAGGCCGATCTTATCGGCGACGCGCCCGATAGGCACGCTTATTGCCGCGTATATGATATTGAAGACGAGATAGACTATCGGTATGAGTTCATTGGCCACGCCAAGCTGTACAGCCCTTAATATCAGGAAGGCGTCGGAAAAGCTGCCAAGCGAGAAGACGGTAATTACAATCAGATAATTTCTGAACGGCAGGTTGCTCAGAAGCGATTTGAATGCGGATTCCGGACGGGCAACGGCTTTTGGCGCCGCTCCCTTTTTTTCCTTTATGAAGAATATTACCGCGGCCACGGCGAGTATTCCGGGTATGGCCGATGCCCAGAACACGGCGCGTATATCCCATGCGAGATAATACAGCAGGCCGAAGGCGACGGCCGGGCCGAGAGAGGCGCCCACGGTGTCCATCGAACGGTGAAAGCCGAAGGCAAGGCCGAGGTTTTTTTTATCGGTTGATTCGGCGATTATCGCGTCCCTTGGCGCGGTCCTTATCCCCTTGCCGAACCTGTCAATGAACCTTGCGCCAAGCACGTGAGACCACGCGCCTGATACGGCCAGTATCGGCCTTGAGAGCGTAGATACGCCGTAACCTATGGCCATGGGCAGTTTTCTTTTGCCGAACCTGTCGGAGAGGGCGCCGGATGAGACCTTCAGGAGCGAGGCCGTGGCCTCGGCTATGCCCTCGATGACGCCGATAGCCGACTTCGACGCGCCGAGCACGTTCGAGAGAAAAAGAGGCACGAGCGGGTAGACCATCTCCGATGATACGTCCATCAGCAAGCTTACAATGCCCGCAAAAAATACGTTTCTTGTAATGCCTGCGCGGGCAAGTCTGCAGGCCGCCTGTTCTTTATCGTCTCTCATGCCTTGATGTTTGCTTGTTTCCGCATATCTTTCAAGTAAAAAACGATTATTGGTTTGGGAAGAGGGGGATAACCGATAACCTTCTTGTATTCCAAACCCTTGTTCTGGTATAGTTAACGTCCGATGACGGATTTGGTTGAAAGGGAGATACCGTGATACCGCGTTATTCAAGGGCCGAGATGTCGCGTTTGTGGGATGCGAGGACCCGTTTTGAAAAATGGCTTGAGGTGGAGCTTGCCGCCTGCGAGGCATGGGCCAAACTCGGCAGGATACCTTCGAGGTCCCTCGACAACATCGTAAAGAAGGCGGCCTTTGACTGCGACAGGATTGACGCAATTGAAAAGACCGTAAAGCACGACGTCATAGCCTTTCTTACCTCGGTTGCCGAGCACGTCGGGCCGGACTCCAGATATATCCATATCGGGCTTACCTCATCCGACGTGCTTGATACGTCGCTTGCGCTTCTTTTGCGCGAGGCCGCGGACCTCATCATCGCGGACATCAAGGCGCTGATGGAGGTCATAAAGGCCAGGGCAAAGGAACATAAGCTCACCGTCATGATGGGCAGGTCTCACGGCATCCACGCGGAGCCGATTACCTTCGGTCTGAAACTCGCGCACTGGTATGACGAGATGCGGCGGAATCTCGTCAGGGTCGAGGCCGCGCGCGAGGTCATCTCCGTTGGAAAGCTCTCAGGGGCCGTAGGGACGTTTTCAAGCGTTGATCCCTTTGTCGAGGAGTATGCCCTTAAAAAGCTGGGGCTCAAGCCTGAAAAGGCCGCAACCCAGATCGTGCACAGGGACAGACACGCCGAATACTTCTCAACGTTGGCAATAGTCGCCTCGTCCATCGAGAGGTTCGCGGTTGAGATACGTCATCTCCAGCGCACCGAGGTGCTTGAGGTCGAGGAGGAGTTCACCGCCGGGCAAAAAGGTTCGTCCGCCATGCCGCACAAGAGAAACCCGGTGCTCTCTGAAAACCTGACTGGCCTGGCGCGCCTGATGCGCGGATACGCGGTCAGCGCGATGGAGAACGTGGCCTTGTGGCATGAGCGCGATATAAGCCATTCGTCGGTTGAGAGGGTCATCGCCCCTGACGCAACCATTGTCCTTGATTTCATGCTCTCCCGCGCAACCTCTCTCGTCAAGGGTCTTCTCGTCTATCCTGAGAACATGCGCGCCAACATGGATAAACTCTGCGGCCTTGTCTTTTCTCAGAAGGCGCTATTGAAGCTCGTGGAAAAGGGCGCGTCCCGCGAAGAGGCTTATAGCCTCGTGCAGCGCAACGCCATGAAGGTCTGGCAAGGCACCGGGGACTTTAAGTCGCTCCTTCTTGACGACAACGACGTGATGAATGTCCTGACCGCAAAGGACGTTGAGGCATGTTTTGACTTGAGGCCGTACCTTAAAAACATTGACCATATCTTCAAAAGGACATTCGCCCTACCTTTTTTGAAAAAAAGGTAGGCCAAAAAACTTTAATTGGGAACAATCAGTCGGGCTGACGAATACGAATATTGCCCAAACGTTGTATCATTAATTATCTTTATGGAGGTTCCATACGAATATGCAAAAGATCGAAAAGCTCTACGAGGGCAAGGCAAAGATACTTTATACGACCGAGGACGAGAACCTTCTTATCCAATACTTCAAGGACGAGGCAACGGCCTTTGACGGCAAGAAGAAGGGCATAATCGAAAACAAGGGCATACTCAACAACAAGATATCCTCATACCTCTTCAGGCGCCTTGAGGGGCAGGGGATAAAGACCCATTTTGTGGATATGCCGGGCGAGCGCGAGATGCTCGTAAAAAAACTCAGGATAATCCCGATTGAGGTGGTTGTACGCAACGTCGTTGCGGGAAGCCTCGCCAAGCGCATGGGGCTGGAGGAGGGGACGCCGCTAAAGGAAACGATAATAGAGTTCTACTACAAGAGCGACCCGCTTGGGGACCCGATGATAAACGCATATCACATCAAGGTATTCGGACTTGCCACCCTTGACGAGTTGAGAAGGATGGAAGCGGAGGCGCTCAAGGTCAACGGGTTTCTTGCGGGGTTTTTCGACGGCATCGGCATAACGCTTGTTGACTTCAAACTTGAGTTCGGCGTTCACAAGGGCGAGATACTCCTTGGCGACGAGATAACGCCCGACGGGTGCAGGCTCTGGGACAAAGAGACCAAAGAGAAACTGGACAAGGACAGGTTCAGGCGGGATTTGGGCAAGGTGCAAGAGGCTTACGAATTGGTGCTCAAAAAGATTCAGGGTGCTTGCCGCACGGGCAATATCAGTAATCGTCAGCCTTAGTGTTTATTCACAGTTAAAGTTTTTTGGCTTACCTTTCTTTCAAGAAAGGTGGAGAGGAGAAGGGCGGCGCATGAAGGCGAGGATATATATTACGCTCAGGGCTGGCGTGCTTGACCCGCAGGGCAAGGCCGTCGTTGCCTCCCTCAAGACGCTGGGGTTTGACGAGGTAAACGACGCGCGCATCGGCAAGTTCATCGAATTGGAGCTTGACGGAGCGCCAAGGGAAGCCGCCATTGAGCGCATCGGCAAGATGTGCGAAAAGCTCCTTGCCAATACCGTGATAGAGAATTACAGGATTGAGGTTGATTGAGACGCAAGGAGGTCTTTTCAGGTGAAGTTCGGCATTATCGTATTTCCGGGTTCAAACTGCGATCATGACTGTTACCATGCGGTCAAGCACGTTTTCGGCTGTGAGGCCGAATTCGTATGGCACAAATCCGAGTCCCTTGACGGTTTTGACTGCGTGATACTGCCCGGCGGCTTTTCTTACGGCGATTACCTTCGCACCGGCGCCATCGCCCGTTTTTCACCGGTGATGAGCGCGGTTCAAGCCTTTGCGAAAAAGGGCGGTCTTGTGCTCGGCATCTGCAACGGCTTTCAGATACTTGCAGAGGCCGGCCTGCTGCCCGGCGTGCTTATGAGAAACAGCGGCTTGAAGTTCATCTGCAAGGGGGTAAGCCTCAGGGTGGAAAACAACACAAGCGCCTTTACAAGCGCGTATGCAAAGGGTCAGATAGTAAACATCCCGATAGCCCATGCCGACGGCAACTATTACGCGGACGACGATACGATAAAGATGCTGGAGGATTCAGGCCGTATCGCCTTCAGGTACTGCCTCGCGGATGGGTCAGACGCGCCTGATGCGGCCCCGAACGGGTCCCGCGCCAACATCGCCGCAATATTGAACGAGGCCGGGAACGTAATGGGAACCATGCCGCACCCTGAAAGGGCCTCTGAGGCAACGTTGGGACAAACGGGCGGACGAGCGGTTTTCGAGTCGCTTCTGAAGGGATTCGTATAAACCATGTCATTGAAACAGGAACTCGAATCCGGCAGATTCACGATAACCGCCGAGATATGCCCGCCGAGGGGCACGGATACAATGCAGTTTCTTGAAAAGGCGCGGCTCTTGAAAGGCCGGATTGCCGCGGCCAACGTAACCGACAATCAGCGGGCGGTCATGCGTCTGTCATCGCTGTCATGTTCAAAACTGTTGCTTGACGATGGAATAGAGCCGGTCTTTCAGGTTACGTGCAGGGACAGAAACAGGCTCGCCCTTCAATCCGACATCATGGGCGCGTGGGCGCTTGGGATTAAGAACGTGCTTGCCCTCACCGGAGACCACGTCAGCGCCGGGGATCACCGCGAGGCAAAGGCGGTCTTTGATCTGGACTCGGTTCAGCTTGTCCAACTCATCAACACCCTTAACAACGGCAAAAACATGAACAACGTCGCGCTTCGCGGCTCAACCGGCTTTTTTATCGGAGCGGTAGTGGCCCCTGAGGCCGACCCTTGGGAGCCTGAGGAGATAAAGTTCGAGAAGAAGATAGCCGCCGGAGCGTCTTTCTTCCAGACGCAGGCGCTCTTCGACATGGAAGGCTTTAAGAGGTTTTTTGAGTATGCCGAACGGTTCGGCGTAAAGGTCCTCGGCGGCCTTCTGCTCCTGAAATCGGCAAAGATGGCTCATTACCTGAATGAAAAGGTGGCTGGAGTAACGGTTCCTCAGACGCTTATTGACCAGCTTGAGGCCGCGCCCGATCAGCTTGAAAAGGGCATAGAGATTGCTGCTGGGCAGCTCAGGGAACTTAAAAGATTCTGCCACGGCGCCCACATCATGGCCATAGGCCATGAGGAGAGCGTGCTGAGGATAATTGAGGAGGCATGATTAAACCGGCTTGAGAGCCAAGTATGTTTGAACGCACTTCGCTCTGCACCTTAATGTTTTAGAAGAGCGTAGATATTATTGCCAATAGTAAACCAGCGTAGAGCATGGGTTGATTGTATCCAAGTGGAATGCCGCGTTCTTGTTTAAAGAACCATTTAATCTTTTGAACCATGCCTTTGGAGGGCGGCGTCAAGCCAACAGGCGTCAAAGATGATGCCACCAAAACAGTACTCTCAAGTTTAAAAAATAGCGACACCACTCCCCAGATAGAGAGATCCTTGCACCAGTACGAGAATACTGTTATGCAAAGAGCTATTACGCTGAGAACGATGCAAATTGCACCGCTTGGATATTTATACCCGCCACTGAATTGCATATATTATTTATCTCTTGCAAAAGTTGCAATAGAAGGTTTTACCCGCCTATCAGGCTCATTGTGCGGCTGCATTTTTTGAACATGTTTTCGTTTATCTTGTGTCCCTGAGGTTTTGCGGCAACCGCTTTGAAAAGTATGGCCTCGATTGCTTTATCGCTTGAGCCGTTCCTTAGCGCCTCTCTTAAATCAATCTCGTCGTCCGAAAACAGGCAGGTGCGGAGTTTGCCGTCGGCCGTGAGCCGTAACCGATTGCATGAGCCGCAGAAGTGATCCGACACCGGACTTATGAATCCAAGTTCGCCGACGCCGTCGGCAAACCTGAACCTCCTTGCCGGTCCTGCGTTCGGGCAACCTGAGGTTTCGCTTATTGGCAGGAGAGGGGAGGCACGTCCTATCATCTCCTGCAACTCCCTGCTTGACAGGCACTTGTCCTTTTGCCATCCGGCCTGAGAGTCGAACGGCATATACTCGATGAAGCGCACGTGATACGGATGCGTTTTGGTAAGCATTGCAAAGTCCAGTATCTCGTCGTCGTTAAAGCCTTTTATCACGACCACGTTTATCTTTACCGGCGTAAGGCCGACTTGGTTTGCCTCCTCGATTCCGGCAATGACCTCGCTAAGATTATCCCCGCGTGTAATCTTATGGAAGCGTTCGCGCCTCAACGAGTCAAGGCTCACGTTTACGCGCTTCAAGCCCGCGCTCTTTAGTTGCCCGGCATACTGCTTGAGAAGGACGCCGTTTGTCGTAAGGCTTAAATCATCAATGCCTTTTATGGCGGACAAAGCGCCGATGAAGTCAACAAGCCCCCTTCTTATAAGCGGCTCTCCCCCGGTGATACGCACCTTGCTTACGCCGTGTCCTGCGGCGATGCGCGCTATCCTTAAAAGCTCCTCGTAGCGCAATATCTCATCGGTCCTTGCCAGCTCGATGCCTTCGGGCGGCATACAGTAGACGCACCTAAGATTGCACCTGTCGGTTATGGATATCCTCAGGTAATCTACCTTTCTGTTATAGCCGTCAACGAACTTCAACTTGTCGGACATGGTATGCCTCTTGTCGCCCTACGGACTGGTCTGCTCGGTGTTTTTTTCGGCCTGCGTCTTCGACTCGTTGTCCATCATTGACAAGGAAAAGTCTTTGGCACGGCCAGGGTCCGTTGCCGCTGAGGCAGGCGCAGTGCCTGTCTTGAAGACCTCGAATACGGCGTTTTGCGTTGAGCCGTCGGCTCGCGCGCCCGTCGCAGGGTCTATCTTGACGAACTCCACGTTGTCAGGGGCCTGAAAGTTCCTTACAGGCTCGTCGGCCAGAGCGCCTTTCATAAACTTAATCCATATAGGCAGCGCGGCAACGGCGCCGGTCTCGTGCGCCCCGAGAGCGCGCTGGTCATCATAGCCGATCCACGCGGTGGCGGCAAGCCCTGGCACGTATCCTACGAACCATGCGTCATTCAAGTCGTTTGTAGTTCCAGTCTTTCCAGCCGCGGGTCTGCCCAAAGCCTTTGCCCTTGCGCCTGTGCCGTTTTCAATGACGCCCTGCAGGAGGCTCGTCATAACATAGGCCGTTTGCGGGCTTATTGCCGGTGTAACAACGCTCCCGTTTTCCTCAAGCACGTTGCCGGAGGCGTCGGTTATCTTCGTTATGAATACCGGGACCGCGCGCGAACCGAGATTGGCCAGCGTTGAAAAGGCGGTGGTCATCTCAAGAGGCGTTACTACGGATGAGCCGAGCGCAAGCGACAGATCAGGCGCAAGAGGCGAGTTTATGCCAAGAAGACGCGCATACTCAATGGCGCGTCCGACGCCGATATCCTTCAATATCTTGATGGTAACGACGTTTCGGGATTTGGCAAGCGCCTCTCTGAGCGTGGTCGGGCCGGTAAAATGCTCGTCATAGTTCTTAGGTCTCCACTGTTCCTTTTCCGGCTCTTTTCCTGTATCACTTTCATTAACCGGCGTATCCTTTGTTTGCTCGAATATAAGCGGAGAGTCCATGATTATGGAGGCCGGGGTGTAGTCCTTGTCAATCGCCGCGGTGTAGATTATGGGCTTAAAGGCGCTGCCCGGCTGCCTTAGCGCCTGCACGGAGCGGTTGAACTGACTCTTTGAAAAGTCAAGACCGCCGGTCATGGCGCGGACATAACCGGTCTCAGGCTCCATTGCAACGAGCGCGGCCTGCGCGATTGGCTCCTGTTCAAGCTGCAATTGCAAAGGCGCGTTGGAGGGCGCGGCCTTTAGCCGTACCTCTAAAACGTCTCCTGGCTTGAAGAGTTTTTTAAGCTCAACGTATTTGCCCGCGTCGGGCTTTGCCTCTGGATTATAAAGCCTTGCCCAGTCCATGTCGTACTTCGATATGACGCCCTTCCTGCTTCCGGCCTCGACAAGCAAGGATGAATCTTTCTGATTGAACGACACGACGACCGCCTGAAATAAATCGCCCTCAGCCATCGGCAAGACGGCTAATTTTTTGTCCATTTCGGTTTTGAATACGGCTGTCTCTTCGGGCGTCTTGAGCGTTGCCTGAGCCCCCCTGAAGCCGTGGCGCTTGTCATACTCCCTGAGTCCTTCGCTTGTCGCGGCGTTCGCGGCCCTTTGCGCGTTCACGTCAAGCGTCGTGTACACGGTAAGACCGCCCTTATACAGAGTATCCTCGCCATACTTTTCCTCGATGTGCCGCCTTATGTGCTCGGTGAAATACGGCCCCACCCAAAGAGCGTCGGTCCTGCGCTCCGTGTTGAGTTTGATCTTTTCAGCAACGGCCTTGTCCGCCTCAGAGAGTTTTATATAGCCCTCTTCAACCATGCGCGACAGGACGAACGCCTGACGTTTTTTTGCAAGCTCAGGATTTACGAACGGAGAATACTTGCTCGGCGCCTTTGGAAGGCTTGCAAGGATAGCGGCCTCGGCAAGGGTAAGCCTCTCGACGTTCTTCCCGAAGTATGCGTCCGAGGCGGTCTGCACTCCGTATACGCCGTTGCCGAGATAGATTTGATTGAGGTACAGGTGCAGTATCTCGTCCTTGGTAAGGTGTTTTTCAATCCTGTAGGCCATGATGGCCTCTCGTATCTTTCTGGAAACTTTTCTCTCAGGCGTAAGAAAAAAACTTCTTGCAACCTGCTGAGTGATGGTTGAGCCGCCCTGCACGACCTTTCCGGCCAAGACGTTCTTGTACATGGCCCTGAGGATGGCAAGGTAGCTGATGCCCTCGTGCTCATAGAAGTGCGAGTCCTCGGCGGCGAGGAAGGCGTTGATAAGATGTTTGGGAACGCGCTCCAACCCTACGACGACCCTTCTTTCCGTATAAAACTCGCCTATGAGCTGGCCGTCGTGGGAAAAAGCCTTTGTTACCCTCTGCGGATGATAATCCTCTATCCTCTCAAGCGACGGCAGACCCCATGTGAAGTAAAAGTATCCGCCAAGCGCCAGTGAGATTAAAGCTATTATGCCGATTCCGATAATCCTGTGAGAGCGCCTGAGTTTCATTACTCTCCTGTTGTTTATAAATTCTTATCCTCATAGTATACTATAGGGATGAGCCTGAAAGCAATTAAAGGCCGTAAATACCGTGAACCGTGTCCGTGAAAGGATGCAACCCCCAACCCCCTAAATCCCCCTTGTCAGGGGGACTTTATCAGGGGGACTTCTACGGTTCACGCATCACGGCCTATAGTTGATAAATTAAAGCATTTGGGTTAAATTCAGATAATACTATGGTTAGACTTGAAGACATAATCGAAAGGGTTGGCGCATACAACCCGTCCGCGGATCTCGACCTGATAAGGAAGGCGTACGTCTTTTCCGGCGTGGTGCATCAGGGGCAGGTAAGGCTTTCGGGAGAGCCTTATCTTGATCATCCGTTGGAGGTGGCAAATATCCTGACCGAACTCAAGATGGACGCCGGGAGCGTGGCAACCGGGCTTTTGCACGACACGGTTGAGGATACCCACACCACTATTGAGAAGATAGAGGAGACGTTCGGAGCCGAGATAGCCGCTCTCGTTGACGGCCTTACCAAGCTCTCCCGCATAACCTTTGACAGCAAGGAAGATCACGAGGCGGAAAACTTCAGGAAGATGATCCTTGCAATGGGCAAGGATATCAGGGTCATCGTCATAAAACTTGCGGACAGGCTCCATAATATGAGAACCCTCCGCGCCCTGCCTCAGCCGAAACAGATCAAGATTGCAAGAGAGACGCTCGACATATACGCCCCGCTTGCAAACAGACTCGGCATCGGATGGATGAAGACCGAACTTGAAGACCTTGCCTTCATGTACCTTGAGCCTGAAAAGCACGCATGGCTCACGGACAGGTTGCTGCGCGAGGCGGATTCGCGCGCGGATTACATAAATAACGTCAAGGCGATTATAGAGGAAAAACTTGCCGGGCATAATATCTCCGGAGAGGTAAGCGGGCGGGCAAAGCACCTGTACAGCATACATAAAAAGATGAGCGAGCAGGACATGGATTTTGAGAACATCTACGACATCCTTGCCTTTCGCGTCATAGTAAAGACGATAGGAGAGTGTTACGCGGTTCTTGGCGTCGTCCATTCAACGTGGAAGCCGGTGCCGGGAAGGTTCAAGGACTTCATAGCCCTGCCCAAGGGCAACATGTACCAGTCGCTCCATACCACGGTTGTAGGCCCGTTCGGCTTGCGGATGGAGGTGCAGATTCGCACCGAGGAGATGCACAGGATCGCCGAGTACGGAATCGCCGCTCACTGGAAGTACAAGGAAGGCCGCGAGATAGAGACAAAGGACGAGAAGAACTTCGCATGGCTCAGACAGCTTCTTGAATGGCAGCGCGATCTGAAGGACTCGGCGGAGTTCATGGAGTCGGTAAGGGTAGACCTTTTTCCGGCCGAGGTCTTTGTCTTCACGCCAAAGGGCGCCATCAAGGAGTTCCCGTCCGGCGCGACGACCGTTGACTTTGCTTATGGCATACACACCGACGTCGGCAACAGGTGCGCCGGCGCAAAGGTGAACGGCAAGATGGTTCCATTGAGGTATCAGCTCAGGAACGGCGACGTGGTTGAGATAATCACGGCACAGAGTCATCATCCAAGCAAGGATTGGCTTGGTTTCGTCGCCACGTCGCGCGCCAAGACGCGCATACGCCATTGGACTAAAACCGAGGAACGCGGGCAAAGCATCGCCCTTGGCAGGGAGTTGTGCGAAAAGGAGTTCGGCAAGCACGGCCTTGAACTTGGGAAGCTCGTCAAGTCCGGCGAGTTGGACAGGATTGCAAAGGAACAGTTCGGCCTTCAGGTGGCGGACAGCTTC
>JBBTCG010000070.1:0-7400 GCA_038043305.1 Deltaproteobacteria bacterium
AAGATAAGAATCTTTTACGGTCACGGACAACGGTCACGGCCTTTAGACGGTTCACAGTATTTCACGCATCACGTTTACGGCCTTTTACGCATCACGGCTTTTTAGAGGCAGCCTTATCTATGAAAAACGAACAGCCAAGGATTGCTATCGTCCACGATTACCTCAACCAGAGGGGCGGGGCAGAGCGCGTGGTGTCCGTGATGCACCGGATGTTCCCGGACGCGCCGATATTCACGTCCATCGTGGACAAGGACAGCTTGTTTGACGAATTGAAGGACGCTGACATTAGGCACACATGGATGCAGAGGCTTCCGGGCGTACTGAGACACTTCAAGAAATACGTGATGCTATATCCAAAGGCGTTTGAGTCAATAAAGCTTGATGGTTATGACATTATCCTGAGTTCGTCGAGCGCCTTTGCCAAGGGGGTCATAAAGCCGTTGGCAAGCCTCCATGTCTGTTATTGCCATACGCCGATGAGATTTGCGTGGGACTATGAAAGGTACATGGAAAAAGAAGGGGTCGGGTCTGCCGCGAAAAGGTTTTTGCCGATACTGGTAAAACGCCTGAAGGAGTGGGATATGAAGACGGCGAATCGGCCAGACTTTTATATCGCAAACTCCAGCGTGGTCAAGAGGCGCATAAAGGAGTTTTACGGGGCTGATTCGGTCATTATTCCTCCGCCGGTTGACGTGGGGCGTTTTAAGATTGGTCAGCCGGAGGGATACTATCTTATCGTCTCAAGGCTCAACGCATATAAGCGCATAGAGCTTGCGGTGGAGGCCTTTTCCATGCTCAAGTCAAAACTGAAGGTCGTCGGCGACGGCCCGTTCAGGGCTGCTCTTGAGGCGCTTGCCGCCCCTAACGTGGAGTTTTTGGGACGCCTTGCCGATGATGACACAGCTTATGTCTACTCCAGATGCCGCGCCGTAATCTTCCCTGGGGAGGAAGACTTCGGCATCGTGCCGCTTGAGGCAAACGCCGCGGGAAGGCCGGTTATCGCCTACAGGGCCGGAGGCGCGCTTGATACGATAATTGACGGCATGAACGGGATATTCTTCGATGAGCCGCATGCGGCCTCGCTTGCGGATGCGGTAAGGCGCATGGAGCGCATCCACGGCGATTTTGACGCAACGGCTATCCGCGCCCATGCGATGGGCTTCAGCAATGAGGTGTTCATGAAGCGTCTGGGCGAGTTCATTGACGCGAAATACAAAGGCCGGACATGGTAAGAAAAAAAGCAAAGGCCATCGGGTTGACCATGTACGCCGGCGATATGGCGCTGACCGTTCTATCCTTTTTCGCTGGTTACTGGATACGGGAACAGTGGTTCATCGCGTATGAGAGGCTTTTGCCTATCTCGACTTACCTGTGGCTCCTTGCCTTCATATTGCCGGCGTGGAGCGTTGCATTGGTTTACGTCGGCGCGTACAGGGTCGAAAAGAGGGTTTCCGGCGCTTCCGACGGCGCGCGGATATTCGTTGCCGTGGCTCTTGGAATGGTCGCGCTGACCGCGATATTATTCCTGTCGCGTTCGATCTATTTCTCCCGCTTGTTCATGTTGAGTTTTGCTCTGACCAATATAGCGCTTCTTGTCATTGGCCGCGCCGTCTTTCGCAAAGCCGCGTCTGGGTGGCTAAAAAGGCCGATGAACGTTACAAACGTGCTTGTAGTCGGCACCGGGGAGAGCGCCAAACGGGTTGCCGCGCTCGTCAAAGGTCATAAAGAACTGGGCATGAACTTCGCCGGATTCGTCCTTGAGAAAAAGGACGACGGCGCGGTAGTTGCGCCGGTCGTGGGAACGCTTGACGACATACTGAGTATCGTTGAGCATAATTACGTTGACGAGGTGGTCTTTGCAGTGGACAGGGAGCGCATCGAGAGGCTTGAGGACGTATTCCTCATGCTTGAGGACCTTGGGATCAACACGAGGCTCGTGCTTAACATCTTCCCGCACATGATTGCGCGTGTGCAGGTGGAGGAGCTTGAAGAGGTGCCGCTTCTGACCTTTACCACGCTTCCGGCGGACGAACTGGCGCTTCTTATAAAGAGGGCGTTTGATGTCGCTGCCTCGCTCATCCTCATGGCGGCCATATCGCCGGTGTTTCTGATCGCCGCGTCTCTTATAAAGGCAACGTCGCCCGGCCCGGTATTCTTCGTGCAACAAAGATGCGGGATTAACGGCAGACAGTTTGCGATGTACAAATTCCGCTCCATGTACACTGGCGCGGAGGCAGGACTCTCTGAGTTAAAGCACCTAAGCGATTCAGACGGCCCGGCATTCAAACTGAAAAACGACCCGAGGATAACGTGGATAGGGGCGCTTCTCAGAAAGATGAGCATAGACGAACTGCCGCAGCTTTGGAACGTGTTCAAGGGGGACATGAGCATCGTTGGGCCGCGCCCGCCGGTCGCGGACGAGGTTGCAAAATATGCGAGATGGCAGAAAAGACGGCTTTCCATGAGGCCGGGACTGACCTGTATCTGGCAGGTCAGCGGCAGGAGCAACATCGGATTCGAGGAGTGGATGAGGCTTGACCTTCAATACATTGACAACTGGAGCCTCAAGCTGGACGCGAAGATAATATTGAAGACCATACCGGCCGTGCTTTTCGGCAGAGGCGCGTATTGAACTTACCTTTCTTGAAAGAAAGGTAAGCCCAAAGAACTTTAATTGGGAATAAACACCAAGGCTGACGAAAATTTATATTGCCCGCGCGGCAAGCGCCATGATGCAAAATAGTTGACGTTACCCGTATTCGGAGGACAGCAGTTTGTTGAAAAACTCGAAATTGGTTCAGGTGACAGAGCAATACTTCATAGCCATTGTGCTCATCGGATGGGTTTTATTTGATTTTACAAGTTTCAAGAGGGAGATAATTGCTATAAAGGAGCTGCCGCGCATCCTGTCTCTTTCGCATGACGAGAAAAAGCGCGCAATTGACGGCCAGATCTATGATTTTGCGCAGGCGATAGTGAATAACACACAGCCAAACGCCTCCATGATATTCCTGTATGAAAACCCAAACAGGCTCAGGAAGGCGCTTTATTATTTGTACCCAAGAAGGGTTACTCCGGCGCATCTTGCCGTGAAGACCGGCGACCTTCCCATGCACGGCTATTTGGCCGCGTATCTTGATGAAGGGCATCCGTCATGGAAGGCGTTGAACGAAGACGCCTCCCTTGAGCGGATACAAGAGGGACACGGCGGCGCTATATACAGGGTCAAGGGGAGGTAATGGGCACATTCGGATTATTTTTGGCTATAGCGCTGGTGAGCGTTGCGGGGATGACAATCGGGTCATTCTTCAGCCTTTCATTCCGCGAGCGTCTGCTCTTTGCGTGGCCCATAGGCGCCGGCGTAGTGTCGTTACAGATGTTTTTCTACTCGCTTGCTTCGATACGGTTTTCGCCTGCGGTTATCGTGTTGCCGTGGATTGTCCTCGTCGCCGTACTCGTCGTGAGGCGCATCCAAGCCTTTTTTTCAAAGGCCGCGCAAGGGGGCGCGTGGAGTTTTTCGTTTTCAACTAAATACGCCGCAAACCGTGCTATCGCGTTGTCCTATCTCGAACTTGCGCTTGTCTTTGTAATCGTCTTTCAGGCGGTCTTTTCGCTCGTGAATCTCGTGGCGCTTCCCATACAAGGCTATGACACATGGGTGATATGGTTTTTGAAGGCAAGGGCGTTTTTTATAGATGGCGGGGTCAGCGTTGCTTTTCTCTCGGATCCCGTGTACAGCAACGCAAACCCGGGGGCTTACGAATATCCGCTCCTCGTGCCGCTCCTCGTGAGCGCGGGATACGTGTTCATGGGTTACGTTGACGATAGGCTTGTGAAGATATTCTTTTGGGTTTATTATTTGAATCTCCTCGGCGCGTTTTATTATTTCGTAAGGCCGTTTTCAACGCGCCTTGTCGCGTTAATCTTGTGCGTCATGCTGGCGACCGTGCCCCGCGTCATGGAACAGGCGGCATTTGGCGGCGCGGGTTACGCGGACCTGCCGCTTGCAGTGTATTTCCTCTCAGCCGTCGGCTTCGGTTTCAGGTACTTTCAGGGGGGTAAGAAAGGCGATTTTCTGCTGTCCGCTCTTTTTCTCTCCATCGGCGCGTGGACAAAGAGCGAGGGGATTACCTTCCTTGCAACGGTTTTAGTAATCATGTCCGCTTACGCCGTTTACACGCGCCGGAGTGAAGGAATAAAAGCCGCTGTCCCGGCTGTGGTTATCGCTGTGGTCTTCGTGCTCCCGTGGCAGTTGTACGTGCTTATGCTGCCGAAACTCTCGTTTACGATGGTCTCTGAACTTTCCGTAGCAACGGTTTTGTCGAACATGGAGAGGCTTCCATTCATATTCAAGGTGATTTTGCCCAAGCTCTTTACTGCCAACAAGTACCATATCGCATGGGCGCTTTATGTCGTGCTTACGGCATGGGGTTTCAGGAGTTTTGTGAGGCGGGGCTACGCATTCCTTCAGGCGGCTTTGTGGATACAGTTGTCCTTTTATATCTTCGTGTACGTGATAACGCCGTTTGACTTAAAGCCGCACATCGAAACGAGCTTTGACAGGCTGACCATCCATCTGCTGCCAATAGCCTTTTTGTGCATGGCCGTTTGTTGGCAAGACATCTTCGGCGGACGCGCCGTAGGCGCGGACAACGGGAGAGTTGAGGTTTATACGCCTTGCAATTGAGATTGAGAGACTATGTCTTCCCGATATTGATTACGCTCGTTGCGGTAAATCTGCTCGTTTTGTTCTCCATCAGGCCATATGAGTACAACGTCTCAAGCATGATCCGCATAAGCCAGAACGAGGCGGAGGGCGTCGTGCCTGAATATTTCCAGAAGGGCATGGTGATATTCAAAGACAAGGGCGGCTACGACGGGCAGTTTTATTACTACGCGGCGCGCGACCCCTTCATGCAGGAGGGGTATTTCACGAACCCGTACCGCAGACAAAGGGTGCTTTATCCGCTGCTTTCAAACATCCTTGCCCTCGGCTCTCCTGAGCGGCTTGCCTATTCCATGTATGCCGTGAACCTCTTGTCCCTTGGCCTTGGCATGTTTTTCTTCATCGGAATACTGCGGCGCTGCGGCGTGAATCCTTACATGAGTCTGTTTTACGGCCTCTCTGCCCCTTCGATGATGGCCATGCTCTACGACGTGCCGTCTCCGCTCTCATTTTTTTTGATAATCGCGTCCATCTACTATTATATAGATTCCCGATTAATGCCTCGGGAACAGCGTATTGACAAGAAACTTATTGTCTCGTCTCTGTTCATGGCCTTGGCCTTTTTGACGCGGGAGGATTCCATCATGGTATTGGCGCCTCTTATTGCATGGGATCTGCAACAGGAGAAGAGCATCAGGCGCGCCATCATCCTTGCCGCGTCGCTTCTGCCGTTTTTCTTGTGGCAGTTTTTTGTAGCGCTCAAACTCGGCTCAATACCCGCGTCAGCCTCCACGGACGCCATCAGATTTATTCCATTCGCTGGTATCACCGAATATTTCGTCCCGCAGATAAAGGGAGTGGGCGGCCTTGGCATGAAGGCGCTATTGACGCTCTCGGCCTCCGTCATGGTGCTTGTCTTCTTTTCAGCCGTATCCGTTGCCGTGGTTGCCGCGCTAAGGGTCAAGCAAGAGCTTTATTATTATATCGTCAGCGCCTATTGCCTCCTCGTGCTCTTTACCGTTGCCTCTCAGTGGGACAACTACAACGGCCTTTTACGGATGTTCTACGGCCTGTTTCCATTTCTCGTGCTTGCGTACTGCGTTGAGAAAAAGAGGAGTTTCAAGTATCTGGTCTGGTCAACAGCGGCGCTTTCTTTTCTGGCCGTTGTTCGGGTACTATTCGTAAGTCCGGTGTATCCGTACATCCTATGGTGAGGGCTATGAGCCAAAGCACAAATAGCCGCGCAACGGAAAACCATGATAGATTGATAAAGCCGCTCATCGCGCTGATGGCGGCCTCTCATCTTGCCTTTGTCGTTGCCGGGATGTTTTTCAGATTCATTGACGGCGACGAGGGCGGGATGTTGACGCTCTCCAAAGAGGTGATAAACGGCCGCGTCCCGATACTCGACATAAACGCCCATAACCAGCCGGTCTTTTATTACCTCTACGGCGGCTGGATGAAGCTATTCGGCTTCTCAATCGTTTCAGCGCGTTCGCTTTCTGCGATTGCCGTGTTCGGCGTTGGTCTCATATTAATATGGTGGACGAGGCGGTTTACTAAGAACTGGCTTGTTACAGCAGTAGTCTACCTCCTCTATATCACGTCCCTGACATACTTCAAGACCAATATACCGGTAAAGCCGTTTGCGCTTTCAAATCTTTTCACATTTGCAAGTTTTGCGCTCCTGAGCGGCATATACGTTAAGCGCGGCTCGTTTACCCTACCCGTGCTTTTTATTGCCGGGCTTTTCCTCGGCCTTTCTATGGGCGTAAGACTCATCTTCATACTTCCCTTCACCTTCGCGCTTTGGATATTCATTGCAATGCTGCGCCAGAGGCCAAGGACGAAGGCAAAGGGAATCGTAAAGCACATTGCAACGTTCACCGCAGGCACGACCATTCCGATAGTGCCGGCAATAATCATATTTATCAAAGAGCCTGTGCGCGCCTATATGATATGGGCGGGCGCTTATGCTCAAATCTACCTCGGCAAGGGCAATAACCCGGACTTTGTGGTTGACGTGCACGGCACGGATAAGACCGGCATGATACTCAACGGCTTGAGAGAGATAATAACCGTGCCGGACATGGCGCTACTGCTCCTTCTCTTTCTTGCTTCAACCGTGGTCTTTCTTGTCCACACAAGAAGGCGTATTGACTCAAACCATGCAACCGTCTATCTCTTCGCGTGGCTTCTTCTCGCGTCCATCATCTACGTCTACTCGAACCTGTACGGCGGGTATCTTGGGTACGTCAATCAGGTTGTGCTGTTCATCTGTATCCTTTTAGTGCCGCTTATTGAGTTGATTGCAAACAGGGTAAGTTTCAAAAAAATCGTCTTTTCATCGTTCGTTATATCCTGCGCCGTTGTAGCGGTTTTTTACGTCTATTATCAGAGAAGACTCAAGACGAGCATATTCTACATGCTCCGCTCGGAGGACCTCATCGTAACGCCGGCCTTCGTGGAAAAGGTCTCCGATGAGGTTATAAAAAAACTGACAAAGCCGGAAGACGTCGTGCTCGACACATGGGGCGCGTTCGTGTTCGCATCAGGGCGGCGTCCGGTAAAGGGTTTTGAATATCCGACTGACAACGCCTTTTTCTGGAAACTCATGCCTGACAGGGAAAAGGCGCGCGACTATTTGTACATACCTGAGCCGGAGTTGTTCAAGATGATTGAAAACCATGAGATACCGCTCCTTGTGCTTGGAGATCCAAGTGAGCTTGGTTTT
>JBBTCG010000071.1:0-5644 GCA_038043305.1 Deltaproteobacteria bacterium
CCCCCCACGCCAACGCCGCAGATGGGCGTTTTTCAGCAGCCTGTTAAAAAAGATTCAACTCGCTCTTATAAAACAGCTCATGCCTGAGCGTGCGGACAAAGGCAAGCTCCGGGGCAAAGTCATACATCTTGTGCCTGAGTTTTTGCGAATAATAATAGCTTACGACCTTTGCGGCCTTTTGCGCCGGCGCCCTCAGGCTCTTTATCTTCATGCTTCCCATGACGTTGCCCAGGGCATTGGCAAGGATGCTCATGTAGCAGATGTTGCCGAGCCGGATGCGGTCGTCCTTTGAAAACCACGGGAGTTTTTCGCCCACGATGTCGTAGTCGTCGAATACCCAGTTGGCCCAGCCTTCAAGTGAGTCAGGAGGCTTTAGGCCGTGCTCCATCGCAAGTTTGAAGTCCGGTGTGCCCGGAAATGCCGTGTAGGTTGACATCACCTCAAGCTCTGCCTGCGGGTTTTCCCGCTTTATGCGGAAGGCCAGATCAATAGTCTGGTCTATGTCGTCAAAGGTCTCGGTCGGATACCCGATAAGCAGGCCGAAGACCGGGATGATGCCGAGTTTTTTGCAACGCTGATTTGCCGCCAAGGTCTGCTCGACGGTAATCCCCTTGTGCATGAGATCAAGTATGCGCTGAGAGCCTGATTCGGCGCCCATCTTTAGGGTATACGCGCCGGCGCGCTTCAATACCTCAAGGTCATAGTCCGAGGCTTTAAGGAGTATGTCTGCGCGAGTGCCTGAGGTGTAAAACGAAACGTTCAGGTTCGCCCGTATGATCCCTTCGCATATCCCGGTTGCCCTCAACCTGTTTATGTAAAACTCGTCGTCCCTTAGCCAGAAGCCGCCGAGATTAAAGCGAGCGACCGTCTCGATTATCCTGTCAACGCTTTTTTCAGCGCTCATGGCGCGCCATCTTCTCTCCCGTATCTCCGCGCTGCTGCAAAATCCGCATCTGAAGGGGCAGCCCCGGCTGGTCTGCCCGATGTCGAGTATCCTGCCCTTGTCCTTGACGTACATGTCGCTGTGGATATACTTTTCAACGTCCAAAAGCTCCCACGGGACCGGCAATAGCTCCTCCACGTCGAGAAGCTCCCTCTTTGGAGTCCTTACCGTCTCACCGTTGTCCTTGAACATGATGCCGGATACGTCCCTTAAATCCGACCCCGTGTCAATGGCGCGAACAAGTTGGGCAAACGTTATGTCTCCCTCGCCTATGACGACCACGTCCACGTCCTCGTGTGCAAGGGTCTGCTCAGGCATGACGCTCGGATGACAGCCGCCCCAGATAAGCGGTACACGGCCGCTGGTCAGGCGTCTTATCTTTTTCGCAAGGTTCAAGGCATTTCTTATCTGAGTGCCGGTCATGGTGGATATGCCCACGCATATAAGATCGCTCGATACGCACCCTCTCAGCAACTCGTCCGTAATCGCCAACGTCCTCTGGTCAAGGAGCGTTACTTTGTAACCGTCCTTGATGACAGGCGCGGCCACGCTCAGGAGCGCATGAGGCGGGGCAACGGTCGAGCCGAAGTCAATCCCGGTCTTGGGGTACAAAAGCAGGACGTTTGGTTTCACCTTGTTCGTCATGGGTGGTCCTCTGCAGAGGCCGTGGACTGCGCCAGATACCGCTTGAATATCTCCAGCCTCATCCGCGTAGACAAGGCCATCTTGAAAAACCCGGCCATCTTCACGGCAAAAAACACGTCGTACACGAGGCGCAAAAACCGCCTTGGGAGCTTCAAGAGCGCCTTTTCAAACAAACGGTTATTGCGGTAAAGCGCCGGAAACTGGACGAGCAGGGGAAAAAGATAGGCCACCTTCTGAATCCTGAGATTTTCCTCAGGCGTAAAGTTCAGCACCGACCTTTCATATAACGTGGCCGGCAGATTTCCAGCCTTGTCCGCGTCAAGGTATGAATTTTTCAGCGCGTACTCGGTAAGCTCAAGTCCGGGATACGGCACGAATACGCTTCCGATGGCAAGGTTGGGTCTTGAGGCGATATTCAGTTCAAGCGTTTCCCTGATGTTCGCAAAGGTCTCTCCGGGGATGCCGAGGACGTTGCCGATCCTGTGCGGAATCTTGTACTTGTTGAGATTTCTTGCGGCTCCGAGTATCTGCTCCCGCGACATGTTGCGCTTGAGGACGTCGTTCCTCAAATGGTCGTTGCCGCTCTCGATGCTCCATGCCGCGTGGATGCAGCCACCCGCCTTCAAGGCCTGGACTATCTCCTCGCGCGCGGCTATCTCGGCCTTAACGTTGCAAGTAAAGGGCAGTCCCACTTCACGAGGGAAGCGGGCGCAAAACTCCATGAGCCACTCCCTTTTCAATATGAACACGTCGTCCTGAAAGACTACTGTCTTAAGCGGCCATCTGCGCTTTACCTCCTGTATCTCAGCGATGAGATAGTCAACGCTCTTGAAACGGATTATAGGCCCGCTCTCCTTGAACTTCTCGTTGAATGCGTGATTATGGCAGTATGTGCATTTATAGGGACAGCCGCGCCCGGCCATGAACTGCTTTGAAGGCTGTTCCCTGAGCACCGCGTCCTCGGCATATACGAGCGAACGGTCCGGCATGGGCAGATCATCAAGCGCCGCAAACGCGAACCAACCGGACTTTAAGTCCCTGACCTTTGAAAACTCCTCCCTGCTCAGGACGTTCCTGTTGCCCTTGAAGCCGCTGTCAACATACTCCGTGAGCGCCCTTTCTCCTTCGCCGATGCACATGGCGTCAATGCCGGTATTCACTATCCGCTCAGGGTCATAAGTCGGCCCGTGTCCGCCGATGAGCGACCTTACCTTCATCCGCTCCTTTATAAGCGCGTCAAGCCTCGCGTAGCGCGGGATGTCCCGTGTAAAGGTCGAGTACAGGAGAAGTTCCGGCTTTATCGCCTCAAGCCTCGCCATTATTTCCTTAAACTTCATCATTGCCGCGCCCACGTAATGCACCTTATGCCCGGCCTTCGTCAGTACCGCCGCAAGCGAATACACGGCGTGCCTGTCGTAAAAATTATTGGCCAGATCTATGAACGCTATGGTCGTCACCTTGTGCTCCGCCCCTTGCTCATCTCTATCGTGTGCGCGCACGCGCCGCCGTTTTCCAACAGGCGGCGGGAGAGCCTTGTTTTGGTCATTTCGTCAACGTGAGCGCGGATACCCAGGCCGAATCTTTTCTCCACCATCGTCAGGTACGCGGGGTTGCCGAAGTATTTGTGAAAGGCGTTGTCCCTGAACTCAAGGACCTCTTTGCCTGTTAGGTGCTTTGTCGGCAGAGGCTCTATCTCATAGGAGTGCTGCGAAAAGCCGTGCCACTCCTGCGCGAACTTCCAGCCGCGCTTCAGGGCAATGTTATATAGCTCTGAGCCGGGATAGGCCATGGCGCAGTAAAAGTTCACGAACTCGCAGTTTAAGTCCATCGCAAGGTCAAGGGTCTGGCGCATCGTTTGAAAGTCGTCGTCCGGCAGGCCGAATATGTAGTTGCCTATGACCCGGATGCCTTCGCTCTGGATGGAGCGCACCACGTTTTTGATATCGCAAACCTTCATCCTCTTTGACGCCCCGTCGCGCACCATAGGATTGGCGCTCTCGATGCCGAGCGCCAGCCAGTTGATGCCCGCCTTCTTCATGGCCTTGAGATTCTCTTGCTTGACCGTGTCTATTCTCGCGTAGGCCCAGATGTTCAGGTCATAGCGCCGCTCGATCAGCTTGTTGACTATGGTCATGTAGTGCCGCTCGTCAAGCACGAACAGCTCGTCAACGATCTTCATATTCC
Source organism: Deltaproteobacteria bacterium (assembly GCA_038043305.1). GTDB lineage: Bacteria > Desulfobacterota > GWC2-55-46 > GWC2-55-46 > GWC2-55-46 > JACRCE01. Next base: position 3,773 of record JBBTCG010000071.1, read on the forward strand.
TTATGCCGTACTCCTCGACCAGCAGCCCCATCTCCTTGGCCACAAGCTCAGGGCTTCTGTACCTGACCCCTGATTTTCCGAAGGGCGCGTTGATGCAGCAAAAGATGCACGAATAGGGACACCCAAGGGACGTATAGATCGCCCCGTAAGGCGTCCTGTGTTTTAGGTCGTCAAAGCAGTGCCAGTTATGCGCCCTGTATTTGTGCATGGGCAGGAGGTCCCATGCCGCTGCGGGCAGCCCCTCATCAAGGTCTTTTATCAGTTCGGCCTTTGGGTTTTGCGCCGCTATCCCGTCCTTGAAGTGCCAAAGTCCGGGCACCTTTGAATAATCTCCCGCGCCGGACTTTATGGCCTCGACAAGGCTTGTAAGGGTATACGGGCCTTCGCCCTCGATAACGAAATCAACGGCCTCCTCGGTAAGCGTCCTCAATGGCAGCGCGGACGGGTGAAGCCCGCCCATCGCTACTTTAGCGGATGAGGCGCCCGCCTCCCTGAATGCCCTGCATATCCTTCCGGCTATGGTCATGTTCTGAGTAGAGGCCGATGGCTGAGAGCCGTAAACGATGACCGCAAGGAGGAGCGGGTCTATTTCCCGAATCCTTGCCGCAGTCTCGGCCGGAGAGGCGTCTTCCGCGTTGGCGTCTATAACGACCACGTTCAAGCCGCGCCTCCTCGCGTATGCCGCTATGACCGCCACCCAGAAGGGCGGCTCAATCGCCGAGAAGTCGTCGGACAGACCCTGAAAGACCTGTCTCCTGTCCCCGGGATTGACCAGCACTATGTCAACTCTGTCTTTCATTATTTTAGCAGCCCCTGAGCCGCGTTTACCACGTCGTTGACCCCTATGCCGTTCATCGCGTGCAGAGCGTCCCGCGTGCCCATGTCAAAGGTATACGAGTCTTCTATGCCCATCCTCTTTAGTTTTATCTTCGAGTCGTTCTGCTCAAGAAGGAGAGAAACGACGCTGTCCAGCCCGCCTTTATTTACAAACCCCTCCTCAAGGGTTATCACGCGCTCGTATCCTTTTATCGCGTCGAACAGGCGCTCTCCATGAATCGGCTTGAGGAGGAATACGTCAATGACTCCGGGACTCTTCCCGCTTCTCTCAAGGGTCGCAGCGGCCTTGAGCGCGGTGCGCGTCATGAAACCGGTTGATATGAAACAGACGCCTTGCCCTTGCCTCAGCTTGCAAAAGCCGTCTTCGACCCTAATGGGCGCCTTATCATCGTAAATTTGTTCGGACAGCTTGCCTTCAAACCTTATATACTTTGGTTTTTTTACCCGTATCGAATAGTCAACAAACCTTGACGCGAGGACCCAGTCGCTCGGCGAGAACAGGACAAAGCCGGGCAGCGCCCTCATTATCGTTATGTCCTCCACGCAGTGATGAGTCGGGCCTGACACGTCGTAACTCAGACCCGCGCCCACTCCGATGAGGTTCACGTTCAACTCCTTGAGCTGCGACTGAAGGGCAAGATTGACCCTTATCTGCTCATAAGCCCTCATGGTTATGAAGGGCGCGATGGCGTATGCATATACCGTGTAACCCTCAAGCGCAAGCCCGGTGGCCACGTTTATAAGGTTTTGCTCCGCGATCCCGACGTTTATGAATCTGCCGGGACATTCTTTTCGTATCCTGTCGAGAGCGGGCGAACCGAAGTCCGCGCATAGAAAAAAGATGTCCTCATCCTCCTTCATGCGATGGCCCAAGGCCTCGATGAATACGTCCCGCATGGCCTTTGTCCTGAGTCCGGCGATTTCGTCGTTCATTCCAGCCCCGCTACCAGCGAATCAACTTCATCCGCATCCAGATTTTTTATGTGGCTCAAGGGGTCTCCTTCAAGGCTTGGCGCTCCCTTGCCTTTAACCGTG
>JBBTCG010000072.1:0-6382 GCA_038043305.1 Deltaproteobacteria bacterium
CTGAAAGACAAACATTACCACACAGCCCATACCTGTAGCCAAAATGCTATCAGGACTTTTAGGGCGTCGTCGCCCCGCGAAAGGCCCCATGCCTTTCTCCTAAATCTCTTTGCATGAATTCAAGATAACAGTTTTCTCAAGTCTTGTCAAGGAAAATTAAAACTATTTTAATCGAGCATTAACCGGTTTCTTAGCCTTACCTTGCGTGCAAGCCGTTATTGCACTCTTTATAGTTCGCATATATTCGGACTATCTCATCCGTTATACTTGATATGTGTCATTGCGAGCCGCGCTTTTGCGGCGCGGCATTCTCGTCTTTGTGCTTTGGTTTTAGGCCGGGATTGCTTCGCGGAGCGAGAATGACGCCTAATCAACACACTGCCCCGCTCCGTATCTTCACCTCAAAGCCGTCCGTTGCGAGCATGTCGCAAAACGCCCTGACAATCTCAGGGTCCCAATAGCCTCTCAAGGTCTCTTCTTTTATAATCCCGACCGCGTCCCTTGCGGACATGCTCCGCCTGTATGGCCGCATCGTGATGAGCGCGTCGAATGCGTCCGTAACGGCGATTATCCTTGAGCCGTAGGGAATGACCTCTCCGACCAATCCGTCAGGGTAGCCTGTGCCGTTGTATTTCTCGTGGTGGTTGCGTATGACGTTAAGGAACGGCTTGGCAAAGTTCAGCGGTTCGCATATCTTCTCGCCGACCACCGGGTGTTGCTTGATGTGATCATACTCCTTGCCGGATAAGGCGGTAGGCTTATGGAGTATGTTCTTGTCGGTCGCGATCTTTCCTATGTCGTGCAGTATGCCGCTGAACATGATGTTTTTCTGCTCGGCCTCAGGCAGCCCGATGTGGGCGGCGAGCCGTCTGCCGTACTCGGCCACGCGCTGAGAATGGCCGTGCGTGTAGGGGTCGTTGAAGTCGAGGGTAATGGCAAGGGAAAAGAGCACGTTCTTCGCGTTCTCAAGCTCTGATAGAAGCATCCTTACGCGAACGAGCGATTTGATCCTCGCCACCAGCTCGGGACGCTGAAAAGGTTTTGTGATGAAGTCGTCGGCGCCGGCCTCTATGCCCCTGACCCTGTCCTCAAGACAGTTGAGCGCCGTTATCATGACGACCGGGATGAGCCGCGTGGACTCCTGAGACTTGAGTCTCCTGCATACCTCATACCCGTCCATTCCCGGCATCAGCACGTCAAGGAGGATAAGGTCTGGAAAACTCTCGGAGACGGCCTTCAGCGCCTCGGCTCCGTTGTAGGCCTTTATTACGGAATAGCCCATTGACGTAAGGAGCGCCTCAAGCAGCTCCACGTTCTGGACGTAGTCGTCTACCACCAAAACCCTTGCGTGCACTTTACGCGCCTGTAACGTTTCCAGTATCGGGTCCACTACGCTCTCCGTTGAGATGTCTGACTCAATCAAAAACAGGCTGAAAACTGCAATATGACGGGCAATGCCCGCCAAAATGTCTATAGCGCACGTAAATGGTGGGCGATGGCCACCCTGCAAAACTATGGCAACAACTATATCATAACTATTATAACAAAAAAGGTCAACAATATTTTTATCGGTTGTTTAGGTGATTTACTTGAGGAGGGAGTTGCTTTTGCAAGGCTCTGAGCCTTGCCTTTCACGGTCACGGCTCACGGTCTTTTACCTTACACCCATCGTCTTTTTCCTTGAACTATGGCAACGCTGGCAGTTGTTGAACCCTTTTGGCTGGAAGGCCACCTTACCGTGGCATCTGCCGCAGTATTTGCCGTCCCAGATGTCGTACATGGTGAATTGGTTTGCGCCCTTCTTGGGGATAAAGATGTTCGGATGACATATCTTGCAGGACAGCCAATAGGTATGCGCCTTATGCGGGAATTTGACGTTGAACATGAGCCTGTCGTTTATCTCGAATATGATGTCAGCGTCAAAGACGCCTTCTTCGAGTTGCTCCTGTTTTTGCGCCTCCTTGCGATCAGCGGGTATTGCTATCTCCTTGCCTGATGCATCAACAAAAGACGACCCCGTCTTTGATTCGGCCTTGGCCTGAACATTTGGCAACGCCGGGCCTATGGAATCTCTTGGTTTGATTACGCCCTTTGTTACCGCCGCGGACCAATCCGGGTAGCCGTACTTGTCCTTGGGCAGGATTCGCAGCGCCTTGTAAAGCTTCTCGCTCTTTATATCTTCAGGCGGTATCCACGGGTCGAATATCTTGGGCTTCTCGCCCTTTTGCTGCGCCATCTCCTCGACCCTCTTTTGTATAGCCTGCTTTGCCGCCTCCTCGTCATTTTGCGACAGCTTCTCAGCGCCTGCGGAACTGAACGCGGCGGTCCCCGGCGGCACGTAAGGAACCGTGGTAAGCCCCCGGCCGGATTCGATCTCCTTTACGTCCTTGACCTCCTTTACGCACCCCATGAGGCCAAGGGTTATAATCAACGAAAACGCTATCCATGACGGCGCGGTCATCAGAGCTTCGCCTCTTTGAACACCTGAATCCTGTTGTTGTCTATGACGTATATCCTCTGGGCCTCGTCAATCATGATGTACGTCGGGCTTGAAAGCTCTCCCTCGCGCTCGCCCTTCTGAGAGATGGCATATTGAAGCTGGCCAGTCCTGTCATAGACAAGTACCGCCCCGGCGTGACGGTCCGCGACGTATATAAGCCCGGTGCGGCTCACGGCAAGGCTCACCGGAAAGCGCATGAGCGTTGTCTTATCCGTCCTGCCGCCGAATGAGGCAATCTCGGCTCCAGATGCGTCGAACACGTAAACCCGCGCGCCTACGGCGTCGAGCGCGTAAACATTGTTGTCCGCGTCAACGCGAACGTCGTTGAAGCCGTAAAGACCAGCCTCGTCCTTTACGACAATGGCCCTTGAACCCGCGCCTTGCGCGTCGGAGACGAGTATGCGTTTGTTGAGCTTGTCTATGACGTAGAGCTTCTCATCCTTGCCGATGGCAATCCTCCCCGGCACGAAAACGTCGCGTCCAGGCTGGGCGGGCTTGATTTCAACAGGCTTGACGATATCGAGCTTAGTGTCAACGGCGAGAAGAGCCCCTTTGGATGCGTCCACCACGTAAAACAGGCCGCTGGCCGCCTTGACGATCTGCACCGGAAGCGACATGGCGGGGTTCGTGAACTCGGCAAGGAATCTGTACTCTTGATTCGTGGAGACGATCCTCTTGCCGCCGCTGTCGGCTATATAGAGCCGCTTTTTGCCCTCATCGAAAAAAAGTCCCGACGGCTGGACGAGCTTGCCGAGCGCCTCCTCGTTTGAAATCACAGCCACCACCTTGACGCCGACGTTTTGGGCGGCCTCGGCCGCAAGGGGCGCGTACGCCTGCAATACAACGGCAAACGCCGCGAGCGCGGCCTTGAGCATGTAAAGACGTCTTTTCATCGTTAACACTCTCCGGCGTTTTTAGAAAACGGTTTTGTCTTTCCTGACAGCTGATAACGGATACCCAGACAACCGCTTTTGCGCTACACCTGATGGCACAGCACGCAAAGCCCTGTGTCCTTCTCCGCCCTCAGGTGGAACTCTTCAGGCGCACCCATCGGGTTATGGCATGTCGTGCAGTCCATCGCCGTCTTTGAGCGCGGGTCTATCACCTTATCGCCTACGGGGTGCGTAAACGTGCCCTGCGTCGGATGGCATTTGCCGCTTGAGCATACGTTGCCGCCGCCCGCGAGGAAGTATCTGTTGTTGGAGCCGTGGGACTCGTGGCAGTCCGAGCATTTGTCAAGCTCAGGATGAGTATGACCGCTCTTTGCGACGTACTCGCGCGTATCCGCGTGACACCTGTAGCAGACCCTGGACCCCTTGTCCTTCATAAGCCTCTTGTCGTCGGAGGCGTGAGGCGCGTGGCAGTTGGCGCACGGATTTTTGTTGATGCCGGGCGTTAAGTGGCTGTTGATCTTGTTGAAGCTCTCCATAGACGATTTATGGCACTCTATGCAGAGCCCGGCGCCGGCCTTGACCTTGTACCCGGCCCCGTTCTCATGACAGCCAGAGCATTTCTTCTCCTCAAACGGCTTATGCAGTACGGCCTTCAACATGCCCTTTGAGTCCGATGAGTGCGGGCTATGGCAACCGGTGCAATCAGACCCCGTTGTCTCATATACGCAGCGCTTTGAGAGCGCCTTACCTGAGTTATGACAGGAGGCGCATAAAGCCTTCCTGTCCTTGACAAGAAGTCCGTCGTTAGCGGACGAGTGGGGATTATGGCAGGTAAGGCAGTTGCCTTTTTTGACCTCCGGGTGCACGTATTTCTTCGTCTTTGACGCCTCGTCAGGATGGCAGCTCAAACATGCCTTTGCCCCCGCCTCCTTCATGAGTCCGGCGTTGGCCGACGAATGCACGTCATGGCAGGCCAGACATTTGCCCTCCTGCACGGGCCTATGCACCACGCGGGAGGAAAAACCCTTTGAAGCGTCATGGCAGTTGAAACATATACGTCCGCCGGTTTCCGACAAAAGGCCGGAATGCTTGGACGCATGAGGATTATGGCAGGCCGTGCACTTGCCGTCCCTTACGGGCTTATGCGTAACCGGTTTATTCAGAAGCTGCGTTGCCTTGGCGTGGCACTCAAGGCACAGCCCCTTCGTATTCCTGACGGTCTCGGCGTCAGCGGCTGAACCAAGGCCAGTGAGGAACACAAAACCAAGCGCAAACGCCGCGAGCAACATCAGTTTAACCTTACATGACAACCGCATCACCGAAACTCTCCTTCAGCTTTATCACAGCTTCTTATGGCAGCCGACGCAGTCTTTCTTCTCAAACGGCGCGTGCTTGACCTTGTGCAAAAGCCGTTTGTCACTGCCGCTGTGCGGCTCGTGGCAGCCAAGACAGTCCGATCCCTTAACGGCTACGTTCCCGTGCGCCTTCCTGAACTGCTCGGCATCCTGATTCTTATGGCACTTATTGCAAAGGGCGTCGCCCTTATCGGACAACAACGCCTTTTCCTTGCCGAAGTGCGGCGTATGGCATCTGTCGCACTCGCCGTCAAGAACCGGTTTGTGCACCACTGTGCCCTCGGCCTTCATGCCCTCGTCGAGTTTGGCGTGGCAAGAAAGGCACAGCCCCTTCAACGGCCTCGGCAGGCTTCCATTTATCTTGCCGCCGTGAGGCAGGTGGCAGGCCGCGCATTTGCCGTCAACGACCGGCTTATGGACGTTCTTTGCGGCCTCTACGCCAGTCTTGACGTTGGCATGACAGTTGTAACACAGCTTCGCGGTCTCATCCTTGAGCACCTTTGCAAAATTACTCGCGTGAGACGCGTGACATTCAAGACACTTGCCCTGCTGCGAGACCGGATGCAGCCCCTCGGCCTCGGCGCTGACCTTCACGTTGAGATGACAGTTGAAACAGAGTTTGTCCTGAGACTCCTTCAGGAGCCCGGTATCAGCCGAGGCATGGGGGTTGTGGCAGGCCGCGCACTCCCCGTCGCGCACATTCGGATGCCTTGAGAGTTTATTGAAAGCCTCTTTTTCTTTGACGTGGCAGGTGTAACACAATTCGCCCGTGGCCTTAATAAGGACGTTTTTATGTTCGGATGCGTGCGCGTCGTGGCACACGAGGCAGTTATCCTCCCGCACCGGCGCGTGGGTATTGGTCTTTACGAACCTATCCTTCTCGTGGCAGGTGTAACAAAGCGCGGCCCCGGTGGACTTCAATCCGCTCTTATATTCGGACGAATGGGGATTATGGCAGGATGAACACTGCTGTTTTGATATGGCGCCGTGCAGGAACTGCTTGCCGTCCCTCTTCCTCGCGTCCTCGTGGCATCCGTAACAAAGCTCCCGCTCCTTTACGATAAGCTAGTTTTTGTGATCAGAGGCATGAGGATTGTGGCACTCGGCGCACCTGCCCTTGGCAACCGGGTCGTGCGCCTTGCCTGTTGAATACGCCTTAGCGGCATCCGCATGACAGCTATAGCAGAGTTTGTCGGACTCTAATTTGGTCTTGAGCGGCTTATCCGTGTCCGGCGCATTGTGGCAACCAACGCACTCGCCAGCCCCGAATGGCTTATGGACAAAGGCGCGCCTAAGCTTGCCGTCCCCTGACGAGGCATGGGGCGCATGACAGGTAAGACACCTCGTTCCTTTTACATTATAGCCGGAATGCCCGGCGATACCCTTAGCGCTGCCAATGTCATGGCACTTGGCGCACAAGGCGTTGCCGTCGGTTAGAAGGACAAACTTAGTGTCGGACGAATGAGGGTCATGGCAGGTGTTGCAGCCCTGTTTTACGGCCGCATGGACGCTCTTTGCCTCAAACGCATCCTTTGCATGACAGAGGAAACAAAGGTCGTTGCCCGATGCGCGCAACAAACCCGGCACTCCCTTTGTCTTATAGGACGAATGCGGGTCATGGCATCTGAGGCACT
>JBBTCG010000073.1:0-4386 GCA_038043305.1 Deltaproteobacteria bacterium
GTATCTTGGTAGTTGATATGCCTATCTCAGCGCCAAGCCCGAGTTGGTGGCCGTCTGAAAACCTTGTCGAGGCGTTCACAAGCACAGTAGAGGAGTTGACCTCGCGTATGAAACGCTGTGCGTTGGCATAGTCGCTGGTTACGATGGCCTCGGTATGAAGCGAGCCGTATTCCGCTATATGCGCCATTGCCGCGTCAATGCCGTCAACGACGCGGACGGCAAGGATAAGGTCAAGATACTCTGCGCCCCAGTCGTCGCCCGCCGCTTTCTTGCCGCCGGGCAGTATCTTCACGGTCTCGACGCAACCCCTAAGTTCAACGCCGGCCTCCTTGTACCTTGCGGCCATCTTCGGAAGAAAAACAGCGGCGATATCCCTGTGCACAAGGAGCGTCTCCATCGCGTTGCAAACGCCGGGGCGATCAACCTTTGCGTTAAAGGCGATGTTAAGCGCCATGTCAACGTCAGCCGATTCGTCAACAAACACGTGGCACACGCCCTTGTAGTGCTTTATGACCGGTATGCGCGAATTCGCTACCACGAACCTTATAAGCCCCTCGCCTCCACGCGGGATGATAAGGTCAATATAATCCTCAAGCTTCAACATCTCAAGCATTACCTCGCGCTCAACCGTTGGTATCAACTGTATTGCGTGCTGCGGCGCTCCGGCCTTAGTCGCAGCCTCTTTGAGCGCCTTTGCAATGGCCATGTTCGAATGTATGGCATCAGAGCCGCCGCGAAGTATAACGGCGTTGCCTGATTTCAGACAAAGCCCGGCGGCGTCCGCCGTAACGTTCGGACGGGCTTCATATATGATGCCGATGACGCCGATGGGTATCCGCATCCTCCCTACGGCAAGTCCGTTAGGACGCCGACGCATCCCGGTTATCTCTCCAACGGGATCGGCAAGACCGGCTACCTCCCTTAACCCGTCGGCCATGCCTGTTATCACCTTGTCCGTAAGCGTAAGCCTGTCAAGCATGGCGTTTGAAAGACCGCTCAACTTAGCGGCCGCAAGGTCTTTTCCGTTTTCATCTTTAAGGACGCCGGAATTAGCGACAAGGGCGTCGGCCATCGCGTGAAGCGCCCTGTTCTTGACATCCGTTGAAAGACGCGACAGTTCAAACGAAGCGGCGCGCGCATTTTTCGCAATGTTCAATATATGTTCAGGCATGTTCATGATTGTACAAGCCCTCCTTAACATTATACAGGCTGCTCAAATCTTCCCATTGCAAAAAAGAAAAGGCGCAATGGGAACCCTGCCAGATGCAAGGCGTTGAGGAGCGAGCAGCGGAGCATACTCTTAACGTATGTGAGCAGCGACGAAGACAACGCCGCAGATGGGCATTTTTCAGCAGCCTGTTACATAACAACAAGATTATCCCTGTGTATCACCTCGTCGTACACCTTATAACCAAGCACGGCCTCCACCTCAGAGGTCTTTACGCCCTTTATCCGCGCTATCTCGGAAGAGCCGTAATTCACCACGCCGCGGGCAAACTCAGCGCCCTTTGAATCAACGCAGCGAACGACCTCTCCGGCATCGAATGAGCCGTCTATCGCCTTTATGCCGGAGGGCAAAAGGCTCTTGCCCTTGTTCAAAAGCGCGTCCCTTGCCCCGTCATCCACGACGATAACTCCGGTGGGACGGCTTGAAAAGGCTATCCAGTGCTTGCGGCTCGTGAGCCTGTCCTCTTTTGGGAGGATGAGGGTTCCGGTATCCTCGGCATTCATCGCCTTTGTTATTATATCAGGCGTATACCCTGAGACAACTATCGTCGGGATGCCGAAGTGCGCGGCCGTCCTTGCGGCCTCTATCTTGGAGGCCATGCCTCCGGTGCCAAGGGCGCTGGTCTGGCCGGTAAGGCTTAAGTCCATCCTGTCAACGTCCTCGACAAGCGAAATCCTTTTTGCGGATGGATTATTCATCGGGTTGGCCTCATGCACCCCGTCAACATTCGTGAGTATCACGAACAGATCGGCCTCCACGAGGTTCGTTACGAGCGCGGCGAGTTTGTCGTTGTCGCCGAACTTTATCTCCTCGACCGCCACCGTGTCGTTTTCGTTTATAACCGGGGTTATCCCGAATCTTAAAAGCGTGAAGAGCGTATTGCGCGCATTGAGAAAGCGCTTTCTGGAGCCAATGTCGTCGTGCGTAAGAAGCACCTGCGCCACGAACTCACCCTTTGCGGCAAAGGCCGCCTCGTACCGGCTCATCAGAGATCCCTGCCCTACGGCGGCCACGGCCTGTCTTTCTGGTATGGATGACGGACGCGCGGTCAATGCCAGCCGCTTCATCCCGAGCGCGATTGCCCCTGAGCTTACTATGACGAACTCAAGGCCGCGCTCCCCCTTCAATGCGCTCACCTGGGCGGCAAGATTGGCAAAGATGCGCGAAGGCGCCTCTGAAGGCCAATCAGCGACAAGGGCGCTCCCGACCTTTACGACTATGCGCCTCGTGTTTTTGACTATCTTTTTGCGAAGGTCTTTCATGGTAACATCGTCTACATTGACTTCGTCTTCATGACCGCCGCGCCCACGTGGTTTACAAGGTCTTTAAGCCCCTCGCCAGTGGCCGCGGATATTACAAACACCTTTATACCCAAGCCCGAAAAATATTTCAACAACTCCGGAACCATCTCCCTTGCCTCGGTAATGTCCGCCTTGTTGAGCGCAACCACCTGCGGCCTCTCTGAGAGCGCGGGATTAAATGCCACAAGCTCGCGGTTAACGGCGACAAAATCATCGGCCGGACTTCTGCCGGTCATTGGAGACAGATCCAGGAGGTGTATGAATATGCGCGTCCTTTCGATGTGCTTCAAAAACTTTACGCCAAGTCCCTTGCCCTCGTGCGCCCCCTCGATAAGCCCCGGTATGTCGGCAATGACAAAGGTATCGCTGTCGCCGTATTTCACCACGCCAAGGTGAGGGACAAGCGTAGTGAATGGATAGTCGGCCACCTTGGGCTTTGCCGCCGACACGCTGGAGATGAGCGTTGACTTACCCGCATTCGGGAAACCCACTATGCCTACGTCCGCAAGGAGCTTTAGTTCCAGCTTCAGCTTTTTAGCCTCTCCGGCCTCTCCGGGCTGCGCGAACCTCGGGGTCTGATGCGTTGAAGTCGCAAAATGCGCGTTGCCCTTGCCGCCTCTGCCGCCCTTGCAACAGACGAACTCGATGCCGGGGGCCGTAAGATCCGCGATTACGTCCCCTGTGTCCGCGTCCTTCACCACCGTGCCTACCGGCAGCTTGATGATAAGGTCAAGTCCGTCCCTGCCGCTGCACATGCTCCCAAGACCGTGCTCGCCGCGCTCGGCCTCGTACTCGCGCCTGTACCTGAAGTCAAGAAGGCTTGAGAGCCTTTCCTCCGTAATAAATATGAGCGAGCCGCCCGCGCCGCCGTTGCCGCCGTCAGGCCCGCCCTTTGGAACGTACTTTTCGCGCCTGAAGCTTACGCAGCCCCTGCCGCCGTCGCCGGCCTTTACAGAAATAAGCGCCTCGTCAATAAATTTCATATCTACCTCGCATAAAAAAAGGGCGGTTCAGAACAGGCCATAAGCCCTCCGTCACCGCCCTCTTATGGATAATATTTTTAGGCCGACTTTACCAAGGCTTACTACGCCTCAAAGCAACAGGGTATCTTACGCCTGCTCCGCTTGAAGTATGTTGACGTACTTCCTTGAGCCTCTGTCCTCGAACTTTACGACGCCCGCTACCTTTGCAAAAAGCGTAAAGTCCCTTCCCTGTCCAACGTTAGCGCCGGGGTGAAACCTTGAGCCTACCTGACGCACTATGATGGAACCGGCTGAAACAAGCTCCCCGCCGAAGCGTTTTACGCCGCGCCTTTGGCCGTTTGAGTCCCTGCCGTTTCTTGAACTACCGCCCGCTTTTTTATGTGCCATTGTGGAATCCTTGTTTGTTGATTTTATAGGCCGCCCGAATATAGACCGCCGCTCGTCAGGCCGTTATGCTCTGAATCTCCACGCAAGTAAAGGGCTGCCTGTGACCCTGCTTCTTTGCGTAACCCTTTCTCCTTCTCTTCTTGAAGACGATAATCTTCTTGTGCTTCCCATGTTCGACGATCCTTCCGACGACCTTTGCGCCGGACACGGATGGTGTGCCGATCTTTATCGTATCGTCCTGCCCGACCGATAGCACCTCGGAAAACTCTACGTTTCCGCCGGCATCGCCCTCTATCTTTTCAATCTTGAGGACGTCGCCCTCCTTGACCCTGTACTGCTTACCGCCTGTTTTTATGACCGCGAACATCGTCATGCTCCTTTATGATTATACGAATATGATAAATTACATTGAATCGGCGTTTTTGTCAAGTTTTTTCCTTACCTTTCTTGAAAGAAAGGTAAGCCAAAGAACTTTAATAGGGAATAA
>JBBTCG010000074.1:0-4342 GCA_038043305.1 Deltaproteobacteria bacterium
CAGGTCGCAGATACACAAATTCTGTTTGCAGTGTCATGCCTCCAACGGCGCTCAACAGAGCGTAACGTTCGGCGCTGACAGCCATCCGGCGCCAAAGGTCTTGATCAACGGCCAGCTTGGCGCGGGCAACAGCGCAGTCGCGGGCACGCTTGACAGCTTTGCGGTAATCGGCGCGGGCGGCGACTTCTCAAGGGAGTTAAACGCCACATGGGATGCGACCACGACGGTTGCTCTTGGTTATGGTCACAGCCTCGGCGCGCAGACCGTAATACCTCCGGGTGGAGACGCCGCGATAGCGGACTTCTCCTGCACAAACTGTCATGACCCGCACGGAGCATACAATGCCCCGACTGCAACGGTCAACGAGTATCGTAACTTGAGGATCAGCGCGACTGGCGCGTCGACTAACGCAGGCGTTACGCTTAATGTCGGCGTAAGGAGTTATGTTGGCGATCAGTCTTCTGCTGTTGCTGGTGGTGGTGCTCCGAAATTTATACCAACCGGCACAGGCGGCAACGTAGCGGCGAACCGCCGCGTATGGCCGGTCTATGACAATGACGCGGCGCTTGTCGGAACGAGTGCTGATGCGGTTAGGAGCAACACCTACCCGACTACCGCAGGATTTGCCTCTGGTACGGACGGTATATCAAGGTGGTGTGCACAGTGCCATGACAACTGGCACGAGGCCCTTGTAGGTGGCAACAGGGATGCAAATACAGTTGACTGGCACAGGCATCCGGTTGACAACTCGCTCGGCGAAGCTGGCAGTTTGCTATCAGGCGCTGGCGTAACAATCATTGACACAGCCAATTACGGCGCACAGATAGCGACATACAAGGCGTTGCCAATCGCTGATACCAACGGCACGGCTTCAGGGGTTGCGTACCTGCCTTCAGGTCAGGAGGCCAACAGCAAGGTGTTCTGTCTTTCATGCCACTTTGCTCACGGCGGCCCGTACTATGACCTTCTGCGGTGGGACTACTTAGTCTCAGTCGGCCCGGCGGGTTCACAAGAGGGCAACTCGATAGCGTCAACAGTAGGTTGTCAGCTCTGCCACAACAGGTAAGTTTGCAGTTGTAAGTTTGACAAAAAAGGGAGGGGCGAAAAGCCCCTCCCTTTTTTTTGTTTTCATCTCATCCATCTGTCATTCCCGATACATTCGGGGACGAATCCAGTATGAACTCTGGATTCCCGCTGAAGGATTGCGGGAATGACAAAATTTCCACCTGTCATTCCCGAGGCGCTAATCGGGAATCCATTTTATCGTTTTAGTGCCGTCAGGAGTTTCCTTTTATGAAAACTTACTACGTCTACATCCTTACAAGCAAGCGCAATGGTACGCTTTACGTGGGCGTTACAAATGACTTGCTAAAGCGCGTATATGAGCACAAAAATAATCAGGTGCAAGGTTTTACGAGTAGGTACGATGTCCATGATTTGGTGTATTTTGAGCAGTACAACGACGTTGAATTGGCGATAGGGCGGGAGAAACAATTGAAGAAATGGAATAGGAAATGGAAACCGGCGTTGATCGAAAAGGATAATCCCGATTGGACGGATTTATATGATCAGATGATATGAACTCTGGATTCCCGCTGAAAGATTGCGGGAATGACAAAATTTCCACCTGTCATTCCCGAGGCGCTAATCGGGAATCCATTTTATCGTTTTTGTGCCGTCAGGAGTTTCCTCCTGACGGCCTTTCGATAAGAGGTTTTCTATTTACATTCACTTATTATAACGATAAAATAAAAGGCATCCCAGTCAACGGATATATCGTTGCATAATTGTCTTCCGCGCTATTACAGTTTACGTAAGTGGGTTGGGTGAGGGCGTGTGGGAACGATAAACGCTACCCAGAGGCAATGCATGACGACTCTTTTTAAGAGACTCAAATCCTTCACGCTAATAATTGCGCTTTTTTTCATTATCCTTGCCTCATCGCTAATGCCGCAACCCGTCATGGCCGCTGAGCCGTACAGCGGGCCTCTGGCCATACGTCTTAAATACCTGTTCGGCTTCGACGGAAGCGTCAGCGGCAAGCCTCTTGCATGGGTTGACCAGATACTCGTTGACAACGAACGCGGCGAGGTCTATCTCCTCGACAAGAGCAACAGGAGGATCGTCGTAGCGGACTTCGCCGGAGTATACCTTTACCAGATAAAGTTTAGCGACGCCAATTTGACCTCTCCCTCGGCCATCGAGCTTGACCAGCGAAACGGCGACATATACGCCGCGGAGCAGGGGCGCATCGTGCAACTCAGTTACATCGGCGTCTACAAAAGCGACGTTGACCTTTCGCGCATATCCGATAAGGACAAACTCAACATCCAGTCCATCCGTCTTGTCCCCGACGCCGCGGGCAAAGGCGCCACTTTGTACATCGGAGAGGGCGGCAAGGGCAGGCTCATCCTCATAAATCTTAATGGAGACGTTATCAAGGAGTTCGGCAGGGGACAGGGCATCGGCAACAACGTCAAGGACATATACGTTGACAACGACAATATAGCGTTCATTGACCCTTCTTCATTTTCCATCCTTCGCTTCAGCCATGACGGCGCGCTCAAGAAGCAGTTCGGCACCCTTTCAAGCCTTCTTGGCGGCTTCAGCATGCCTTCAGGTTTGTATGTTGACGGCGTGATGAGGCGCATATATGTGGTTGACGTCAACAGGATGATGGTCATAGTGTTCGACTGGGACGGCAATCCGCTTTACGAGTTCGGAGGCCCGCAGATATTCAGCTGGCCGCGCGCCGTGGCCGTGGACAAGAACGGCCATATCTACGTGGCGGACAACAGCGGAACGGTTCGCGTCTTTGAGGTGGTCGAGGTAAGGAATATTATAGTCGAGGAGCCGCCTCCGTCCGCCCAGCCTCCGCCGCAAGAGACGCCAAAGATGGCCGAGCCAGAGCCAACTCCTCCGCCTCCTCCCGTCGTCAAGGACGAGGTTACGAAGATGGTCGAGACCGAGGCGAAGCTCTTGCCGGTGTATTTTGACACCGACAGCGCGACGATAAAGAAGGGTTTGCGGGATGCGCTTGACAAGAACGCCGAATGGCTGAAGAAGAACCCTGATACAAGCGTCAATGTGCGCGGGTACGCGGACATGCGCGGAAGCGACAAATACAACCTTGAGCTTTCCAATAAACGCGCAAAGGCGGTAATGAAGTATCTCGTATCCAAGGGCGTTGACGCCAAGAAGATGAAGGTCATCCCGTACGGCAGGGAGATAACGATAAATCCGAACGAGGAAACCATGGCCATGTCAAGAAGGGTGGACTTCTTTGTGGTCAAGTAATCTGAAGACCGCATGGCAAACCCCCCAACCCCCCTTATCAGGGGGGCGGCCTTGCCCTGCCCGTATGAGACGGCTGATATATTTGTTCGTTGCCTTGGCGTTTGTGTGCAATGGTGCATACGCCGCTGAGGGCGGCCCGGCGATCAGGTTCAGCCATTCCTTCAACAGACATTACGCCGAGCGGTTCATTGAGCCGGTGGGCATAGCCGTGGATGGCGACAATAACGAGATTTACGTCATAGACAGCGGCCTTAAGAAGGTCTTTATATTCGACCTGAGAGGCACGCCGGTTTTCAGTTTCGGGTCCAAGGAATCAGGCGGCGTCGCGCCGGTTGACATCGCCGTAAAGAACGGCCGCATATATATTAGTCAGGAGGGCAAGGGTAGCGTCGGGGTCTTTAACTATAAGGGGGCTTTGGTCGGAAGTCTATCTGTCCCCGGCGGCTTTGCGCCGGGCGCTATTGTTGTTGATGACGACGGCATGGTCTACGTAGTAAACAAGTCGCGGACCAACTGCCTCGTTTTTGACGGTGCTGATGACGACGCTGATGGCGCCTCAGGCAAGTTCAGGAGCGCAATCGGCGAGGGACTAAAGTCCCTCTCAGGCGTTGCAGTGGGGAAGGACAGGGTATACCTGATTACGCCGGTTGACAGCCGCGCCGTTCACGTATACGGCAAGGACGGCGTTTTACTGTTTTCATTTGAGGGGCTTGAAGGCGAGGGAGGCACGCTGGGTATCCCCATCGCCGCCAAGGTTGACAGGCTGGAGAATCTGTGGGTGCTCGACTCCATTAAAGGCATTATCGTCTATAATAAGGAAGGCTACGAGGTATCAAGGGTTGTTATGCCCGCCGGAACCGTTGAAGGCCAGTTGTTTTTTCCGGTGGACTTTGACATTGACGCTAATGACATGCTCTATGTGGCTGAAAAGGGAGCGAAAAGGGTTAGCGTCTTTAAGATCGAAAGATAGTGATGAATGTTATAATAAAATCATGGCAGCTACTATAAATGCCTTTACTTGCAACCGATTTTATGGTATTATTTT
>JBBTCG010000074.1:4442-8952 GCA_038043305.1 Deltaproteobacteria bacterium
CAGGGCGGCTCGTCCATGATCTACGGCGGCGTTGACGCGCAGTACAAGGGCCTTATAAGGGCCGCCACCATTGTCCAGCTTTGCAAGACATGCCACGAGGCCAACAGCCTCGGCATGTCGAACCCGACTCCGCCCGACGTCTGGTATAATACGCTTGGCTATGTCGCATCCGCGGGCGATTTCAACGACAGAAACACTGCCAACGAGGCCAACCGCCACTCGATTGACAACGTGAACCTTACGCCGCCGGGCGCATCCGGCGGCGGCTGGCCAATAGCTTATTTCTCATGCGAGAGTTGTCATAACCAGCACGGCAACAAGAACTATAGAAATCTGCTTGTCATGCCCGGAAACTCTGCCTCTGATATAACCGTCAACTACAGACTCAACAGCACAGGCCTCTGCTCAGACGGCACGGTCTCTCCGTGCGACGTCAATCTCGTTACGACAAGCGGGCTTCCAGCCGGGCAGGCGAATCTCTACAAGTTCAACAGAACCAACGTTACGTTCGTAAAGGCCGCGTCCGCCTCAAGCGGCGTTGCAAGGTGGTGCGGCGGCTGCCACAACGATTTTCAGGGCGCAGGCGGGGCCGCCAACATGGGCGGCTCGACATCGGGAGACACCAACGTCGGAAGCCCGTGGGTAAGGCACCCTGTGCGCGACGTAAGCATCAGCGAGGCTAATACTAACGGACACGCTGACTTGGCAAATTGGACTGGTCTCTCTGCCACTGCAAGGGTAAGGGCAATAGACCCGGACGAGCCGCCGTCAATTGGCGGCAACGAGGAGCCGTTTTGTCTCTCATGCCATTACGCGCACGGCGGCGGCAACAAGCTCGCGGCTGCAGACCCGACGGTAAATCACTCCAACCTCGTCATGATAGACGGCAACGGCGTATTGAACATCGAGGCGTCGGGCTCCGATACGTTTGTGCCGCTTGACAGCGTCGCCGCGAACAGGGCAAGGGTACGGAACTTGTGTCAGCAGTGTCATAATCAGTAGGCAGTAGTTGTTTTCCCTGCTGCTTGCGTTGCGTCAAGGCTGTTTCCTGGACGCTTGGTTTTCTCAAGCGACGCAATGAGAACCACGCTTGACAATTACGCAGAAATAACTTGATGAAAATTAACGGAATGCGCTATAGTGCAAGGTGTGCGGAGCGCGACGTTTCGGTCATGCGTAATCCGCCAAATCAAAGCTTTCAGAGCCATACCGGGCAATTGGACGTATGGCCATCTGTTAAAGACAGGGACAGTGAAACGAAATATAATAATCGTCATCATAGTTATCGGCGTTACTGGGATAGTTGCGTGGGCAGGCTACGGCTGGTACGTAAGGAAGAATACGCCGCCTGAGCCGGTTGTTTATAAGGACATCGCGGAGCTTGAAGAGGACATAAAAAGGCTTGAGTCTTTGCGGTCAGCGGGTGCTCTTTCATGGCAGGAACTCTACAGGCTCGGCGTGGCATACATACAGCGCGGCAGGCCGGCCGAGGCCGTTGGTGTGCTTGAGGAGAGTAAGCGTCGCCATAGCGGTTTCTTAAAGACTTATGAATCCCTTGGCATGGCGTATTTCAGGATTGATCAGCCAGGAAAGGCCGTAGAGACATGGGAGGCCGCGCTCAAGGTTGACCCCAAGGCCGCGTTCCTCAATGAGATGATAGAGCGAGGAAGGAAGAAGATGGACTATTCCTCGCGTATAGCGGCCTTGGAGAAAGAGGTTAAGCTGGACAAGGCCGTTGCATGGACAAAGAGGTTTGAACTCGCGGCGTTGTATCTGAGCATAAGAAGGCCGACGGAGGCGCGGGCTACTCTTGAAGAAATACTCAGGGTGAAAAAGGACGTCCCCGAGGTATATGACGCCCTTGCTGAAGCCTATGCGTTGCAGGGCGATTTTATAAAGGCTTTAGAGGCCGAGAAAAAGGCGCTCAAGATAAAGCCGAAAAACGAAGCCTTCAAGAAAAGAGTCTCCGAGATGGAGAGTCTCGCAAAGGGGATGCGTACAGCGGAGTCGAGTAAAAGGTAATTTTCCGGGTAAGCGGTGAATTCTCCGCAAAACTTTTTTCGTTGCTAATCAAACGACAGGAGAGGGGAGCGGTAGGATTTGCCGGTTGCAACTGGCTTTGATTTTATCAAATCAGGCAGACCTGCCGAAGAAGATTGCCATTATGGATAATGAGAAGAGGCTCACGATGAGTTTTTATCGTCCTAAACTTGGGGTTGGCACAAAGACCTTTATAGCCCTGTCAGTGATGTTCTGGGTGCCGATCGTTATTCTGACGGCTGTTTTGCTCTATCTTTTTCAGGGACTAATATCCGGCAACATATCCGAATCCCTGCAGATTGAACTCAGAGGCGCGAAGTTGGTTTATGAGGAGCGCGGCAACGCGGTTCAAGCCGCTCTGAACCAGATGACCTCCGTGGACTCCACAAAAAAGGCGTTTTCACAAAGGGACGCATCCACGCTTCGCTCCGTGCTGTATGAATTCGGCAAAAGAAATCCTCATGTCGAGGTATTGGCAGTAGTTGACGAGAACCAGCGCGTTATCGCAAGGAGGAACAACAAGACCGGAGATTATATCAACGTCGGCGACATACTTTCAAGGTCCCTCATATCCGGCGAGTCAACGAGCGCGGTTGAGATGGTCGGCGGCGACGTTCTCGCCATTGAGGACGCCGGGCGCTATAAACAGATAAAGGACCGCGCCCTCGTGCAGTACGTCGTGTCCCCTGTAAGGTACAACGAGAAGATCGCAGGGGCGATAGTCGCGGGCATGGTGCTTACGGGCAACCCTTGGCTGGGCAATACGGTATATAACCGCTTCGGCGTAGAGATGGCCCTGTTCGGAGGAGAACCGGCTGAGTCGGCATTCCTGCACGCCACCTCATCCGTGCCTAGAAGCACATGGGTGAGCGGTCAGGCCATACCAAGAGAGCTTGGGATGACCATGTCGCTCGGCAAGCCCTTCATCGGCACCATCGGCGTAGCAGGCGTTGACAACCTGCTTGCATACGAGCCGCTCAAGGACAGCAGGAACAGGATCATCGGCGCCATCGGCGTAAGCAGGCCGGCAAGGGACGTGAACGCCATAGTCATCAATACGCTCGGCAAAGGCGTCGTGGCCGCCGCAGTCATCGGTTTGATTATAGCGGGGGTGCTCACCTTCTTCATATACAACGACATAACGAAGCCCTTGGGTTTTCTCGTCGGCGCCATGGACGAGGTGGCGGCCGGGAGCTTTAACGTGGTGGTTGATCTCAAGACAGGGGATCAGTTCGAGAAGCTTGCCGCAGGCTTTAATCACATGGTACACGGCATAATGAAAAGGGAGGAGCGGCTAAAAAAGCACAACGAGGTGGCCAAGCTCCTCATGTCAACCCTGGATTTGCGTGAGTTGCTTGAACGCATGTTGAAGATTGTCATAGAGGTTACGGACTCTCAGATGGGCATCGTCTATCTCTATGACGAGGTCAATGACACGCTCACCCCGCACGTGCAGTACGGCACTCAGGCCGGGCTCAAGTCCTTTAAAAAGGGCGAGGGCTATCCGGGATTGGTCGTGCAGAACAACAAGCAGTACATATTGACCCTTCCAAAGGAGACCGTCGAGCCGATGGAGATGGGCTTTGCCCAGATAATCCCGGCTGAGGTGGCGTATATACCGCTCTCGTATCAGGAGAAGATAATGGGCGTCCTTGTGCTTGGCGGGGTCAATAAGTTTACGGAAGACGAGGTGCAGCTGTTCGACTATCTTGCAAGCCAGATATCCATTGCCCTTGACAACGCCATCATGCACCATAAGATTCAGGAACTTTCCCTTACCGATCCGCTTACCGGCCTTTATAACCGGCGTTATCTGAACGCGAGGCTTGAGGAGGAGTGGGCAAGAAGTATCAGGCATAATAAGCCGGTGTCCATACTGCTTTCCGACGCCGACAACTTCAAGTCCGTAAACGACGGCTACGGGCATGACAGGGGCGACGAGGTCTTGAAGACCATCGCCAAGTCGGTCAAGGAGAACGTCAGGAAGGAAGACCTTGCGGCGCGGTACGGAGGCGAGGAGTTCGTCATCGTTTTAGTGGACACAAAGGCCGAGGAGGCAAGAAAGATAGCCGAGAAGATACTCTCCCTTTCAAGGTCGACCATCTATCCATGGATGGGCAGGGCAGTTACATTGAGCATAGGCGTTGCCACCTTCCCTGACCTAAAGGTAGAGAACTTCGAGGAGTTGATTCAGGCCGCTGACAAGGCCATGTACATGGCAAAGACCTCCGGCAAGAACAAGGTTGTCATGGCGGAAGGCAAATAACAATATAAGAAGGTTTGTACCAAAAAGAAAGCCCTTCCTGTGGAAGGGCTTTCTTTTTGGCGCCATGCCTGTTCGTATCATTGTAAGGAAGGGCGCACATATACGGGCAACGAGAGCAGCGAGCCGACCTCCCGTCGGGGCGCCCAAGCGTATATTCGTCTTAGGGCGAATGTACATTACAACGCATTTTTGTTATAATTAATA
>JBBTCG010000075.1:0-7943 GCA_038043305.1 Deltaproteobacteria bacterium
CTTTGTCGCGTCAATTATCTTCATTTAACCCTTCACCGCTCCGGCAAGCCTTGACACAAGCTCTTTTACCCTCTTTGGTTTTGTCTTGAGGCTTGCCCTGTTGCACACGAGCTTTGACGTTACATCCATCACGTCCTCAACCTCCACGAGGCCGTTCTTCTTCAAGGTCTCTCCGGTCTGCACGAGGTCAACGATGCGTTCGGAAAGGCCGAGGAGCGGTGCAAGTTCAATTGAGCCGTACAACTTTATTATCTCAACCTGAATGCCCTTGGCGAGGAAGTGTTTGAGCGTGATGTTCGGGTACTTGGTGGCAACGCGGATGCGCGTCCATTGCGCGGGGTTGTCATGCGCCTTTAGTTCCCTTGGTTCAGCCACGACCATCCTGCATGCGCCAATATTCAGGTCAAGCGGCTCATACAGGTCTTTTGCCTGCTCGATGAGCACGTCCCTTCCGGCGATGCCGAGGTCGGCCGCTCCGTACTCGACGTAGGTCGGCACGTCCTGACTCCTCAATATCATGAACCTCAGACCCTCGTTTGCGTCTTCGTATATCAGCCGCCTCTCGTCCTGCAAGAGCGCTGAGAAGTCAAACCCAGCGGCCTTAAAGAGCTTCGCGGCCTCCTTGAGGATGCGCCCCTTTGGCAGGGCTATCGTAAGGGTTTCGGACCACGGGCGTTTTGTAGTTTCTGTTTTTTTCATGTCCTTAATCTTTTCCCCCTCTCCCCAAAGGGGAGAGGGCAGGGGTGAGGGGGCGGGGCGGCTTATTCCTTTACCCTTTTTATATTCGCTCCAAGCGCCTTGAGTTTATGCTCGATCCGCTCATACCCGCGGTCAAGGTGATATATCCTCGATACCTCGGTCTGCCCCTCGGCCACAAGCCCGGCAAGTATGAGGGAGGCGCTTGCCCTGAGGTCAGTGGCCATGAGCGGCGCGCCGCTCAACTGGCGCACGCCCTTTACAACCGCGCTCCTGCCGTCAACTGAAATATTCGCGCCCATGCGCCTCAATTCGCTCACGTGCATGAAGCGGTTTTCAAAGACCGTCTCGGTTATTACGGAGAGGCCGCTTGATATGCACATCATGGCCATTATCTGCGCCTGCATGTCTGTCGGAAAGCCGGGGTGGGGCAGCGTCTTTACGTCAACGCTCCTTATGGGCCAATCGCCGATGACTCGCACGCCTCCGGCCTCTTGCTCTACAGTTGCCCCGGCCTCCCTTAATTTTACCGCGACCGCATGGAGATTGTCCAGCGGACAATCCTTTATAAGCACGTTGCCGCGGGTCATGGCAGCGGCGGCCATGAAGGTCCCTGCCTCTATCC
The DNA here is from genome assembly GCA_038043305.1 of Deltaproteobacteria bacterium. Classification (GTDB taxonomy): domain Bacteria; phylum Desulfobacterota; class GWC2-55-46; order GWC2-55-46; family GWC2-55-46; genus JACRCE01. The sequence goes on from JBBTCG010000075.1 coordinate 1,322, forward strand.
TGTCTGGAATGACCGCTGTCTCCACGGCCTTTAGCTCTTTAACGCCTTCTATGGTTATGGTCTCGGTGCCGACGCCGGTTATATGCGCGCCCATCCTGTTAAGGGCGTGGGCCAGACAGACGACCTCAGGCTCAAGCGCCGCGTTTTCCAATATGGTTTGACCGTCCGCGTAAACGGCGGCAAGCATGAGATTTTCAGTGCCGGTTACGGTGCGGGTGTCCATGTAAATCCGCGCGCCTTTGAGCCGCTCGGCGCTGACGTTTACATATCCGCCCTCTATACTAACCTCTGCCCCCATCTTCTGAAGTCCGGCCAGATGGATATTGACCGGACGCGCGCCGATGGCGCATCCTCCGGGCAGGGAAACCCGCGCCTTCTTGAACCTTGCGACAAGAGGACCAAGGACAAGTATCGCGGCGCGCATGGTCTTTACAAGCTCATACGGCGCGTCAGGCGACGTTACGCTTGCGGTGCGTATCTTGAGTAGCCCCCCTTCCTCTTCCTTGACCTCTGAGCCGAGATGCAACAGGAGCTTTTTGAAGGTTTCTATGTCCTTAAGGCCCGGCACGTTGGAAATGGCGCTCCACCCGTCAACAAGAAGGGAGGCCGCCATGAGCGGCAAGACCGCGTTCTTTGCGCCGCTCGTCTGAACCTCGCCCACGAGCCGGGAGCCGCCTTGTATTATGATCTTATCCATTCTAACCGTTTGCCAAAAAACTCAAATTTTGTTCAGGCTGCTCAAAAACGTTCAGATGCAAGGCGTCGAGGAGCGACGAATGAGGCGCACGGAGCCTGCCCCCGAATGTTTCTATCGGGGGTTGTGCGTCGCTAGTTGAGGAGCGGTTGCGAGGCGCAGCCGAAGCAAACCCGGAGCCTCAGTAGCGCAACTGGATTCCTCGCTACTCGGAGGCGGCTCCGACAACGCCGCAGATGGGCGTTTTTCAGCAGCCTGCTAAACGCCTTAGCCCTTGAGCGCCTCGGTCTGATACCACGCGATGACGTTGTCGGTAAGCTCAGTTATGTCGCCTTCCATTATCTCGCTCAGCCTATGGAGCGTAAGCCCGATTCTATGGTCGGTTACCCTGTTTTGCGGAAAGTTGTAGGTGCGAATCTTTTCGCTCCTGTCGCCGGTTCCAACCTGAGATCTTCTCTCGGCGGCGGCCTTCTTCGCCTGCGTCTGAAGCTCCATATCAAGAAGGCGCGCGCGAAGGAGCTTCATAGCCAGCGCCCTATTCTTATGTTGGCTCCTCTCGGCCTGACACGCTACGACTACGCCGGTCGGTATATGCGTTATTCGTATCGCGGTCTCCACCTTGTTTACGTTCTGTCCGCCCGCGCCGCCTGACCTGAATGTGTCTATCTTTAAATCTTCCGGTTTTATATCTACCTCTACATCTTCGGCCTCCGGCATAACCGCCACCGTTACGGTTGACGTATGGCGTCGGCCGGATGCCTCGGTCTCCGGAACGCGCTGAACACGATGAACGCCGCTCTCGTACTTAAAGCGCGAATACGCGCCCTTGCCGTCTATTTCCGCTATTATCTCTTTCATCCCTTCGCCGGAGGCTGGCGAAGAGCTTAAGACCTCCACCTTCCATTTCTTAATCTCGGCGTATCTTGAATACATCCTGAATAGCTCCGCCACAAAGAGCGCGGATTCGTCGCCGCCCGCGCCGGCACGAATCTCAAGCATTATGTTTTTATCGTCGTTCGGGTCCTTTGGCAAGAGGATTAACCTGAGCTTGGCCTCAAGCTCGTCTTTTCTTTTTTGAAGGCACGGTATCTCTTCCTTGGCCAACTCTCGCAGCTCCTCGTCCTTGCCCTCAAGGATGAACCTCGCCTCGTCAAGCTCTGTCCCGGTCTTTTTGAGCTTCTTATAGACCTCGACAATGCCGCTTAGCGAGGCGCTTTCAATGGCGTACCTCTGGTACAGCTCCCTGTCAGACTCTTGAGAGGCCATAAGGCGGATAAGCTCGTCGTATCTTTTTTCAACGTCAGCAAGGCGTTTTTCGATCATTTTTATGGTTGTTGGTTACAGAGATTTGAACTTGGCGCGGATTTCCTTGGGAGCGCCGCAGGTCATCTCTCCCTCTGAGCACTTACCCGCGACGCAGGCCGGGCCAGAGTCCGCGAATATGAACGGCGCCTTGGACTTGGCGAGTTTGAGCATCTCAACGGCCATCTCGCGTATCTCCCATTGCGCCCGCTCGCAGCAACGGAGCCGGAAAAAATGCAAAAGCTCTCTTGCGTTCATGGTAACGATTATCTTTGTGCAGGCCGCGTTGGGCAGAAGATACCGGGCGTCCTCAGCGCTTAACCCGGAGTCAAGCAGCTTCTTGTACGAAGCCCATGCGCGTTTTGCCGCGGCGATAAAGAGCTTTTTTTTTGCGGCCTCGCGCGCAACGGTATGCGGGATTACGAACTCAGGAGAGGCAAGCTTGACGTACCTTTGGCTCTGCTGGGAGTACGAAGCAAGCCTGTGCCTGACAAGCTGGTGGGACGTGGCCCTTGATATGCCCTCTATGCCGAAGGTGAACGAGGCATGTTCAAGCACTGAAAGATGCCCCATCTTGAGTATCTTGCCAAGAAACTTATCAAAGGAAGCGGCCTTGAGCCGGTCTTCAAGCGTGGATATGGAGGCGTCCGAATAGCACAGCCTGGCCGCGAGGGCTACTGTCCTTTCAGGGTCGGGGGTAAAGTTGATAAGCTGTATCAGCATGTATCCCCAAGCAGGCTGCTGAAAAAGTCCATCCCCGCTAAATACATGCGAGGACATGTCTGCTGCGTTGTCGGAGCCGCCTCCGAGAAGCGAGGAATCCAGTTGCGTTGCCGAGGCTCCGGGTTTGCTTCGGCTACGCCTCGCAACCGCTCCTCAACTAGCGGCGCACAACCCCCGATAGAAACATTCGGGGGCAGGCTCCGTGCGCCTCATTCGTCGCTCCTTGACGCCTTGCATCTGGAGTTTTTTCAGCAGCCTTCGTCAATATTGGGTTTTCAGCACCCTAATAGTCCGAATCAGACCTTTGTCTGGCCGTACTTCTTCCTGTACTTTTCTATCTTTCCTGCGGCGTCCATGAACTTTTGCTCGCCTGTGTAGAACGGGTGGCACTTGGAGCACGCCTCGACGGAGAGCGCCTTTTTCGTCGAGCGCGTGTCAACGACGTTGCCGCACGCGCAGTGTATCTTGGTCGGTTCGTATGCCGGGTGTATTCCTGTCTTCATCTGTACGTCCTCCGTTTGTAGTCCGTTGGTTTCCATACAACGGCTCTGTCTTTAAGACAGCATTAAAGTTTAATATACAATAATAACAAGATTATACAAAAGGCGCAAGTGGAAAATGCTGCTTTTTAGGTATTGAGCCGCGACAGGTCCGCCGTATTGAAGTACAGCCCCCGTATCAAGCTCAGGAGCGCAAGGCGGTTTGAGCGCAGTTTTTCATCATCCACCATTACCATGACCTTGTCGAAGAAAAGGTCTATCTGTTCCCTGATAGCGGCAAGGGACTCGAAGGCCGTCAGGTAGTCGTGCTCCTTGAGCGCTTTTTCGACTATCGGTTCGGCCTTTCTCCCGGCCTCGTAGAGTGCGGTTTCGTATTGGTCTCTAAACAGACCTGGATCAACCGTTAAAGAGTCGGTGGCAACGCCCTTCAATATGTTTGACACGCGCTTGGAGGCGATAATCAGAGAGGCACAGGCCGGATGTTTTTTGAACTCCTCAAGCGAACGTATCCTCTTTACCGTATCGGCGACGTCGAGGGTGTCTTTAACTGCTGACAGCACAGCGTCAATGCTGTCGAACGGCACGGATTGACCAAGTAGCCAATTTCTGAGCCTTTCAATAAAGAACTCGCCTATCCTTTGCTTTGTCTCTTCTACTTTTTGACCCACGGCATCTCTCAGCGCCTGCTCTTTTAGCGGCTTTTTGCGGGTGCGGTTTATCTCTCTTTCGATGTTCGCTCCATGGAGTTGCACGGATTGGCCGATAAGAACCGGAAGACGCAGCCCCCAGCCCTTGTCAACGACTATGGCGATTATGCCAAGCGCGCTTCTCCTCAAGCCGTAAGGGTCTTGCGCCCCGGTCGGGACAAGCCCCACGGAAAAACATCCGCATATCGTATCGAGCTTGTCAGCGATGCTTATCAACGCGCCGGGTATTGAGGCTGGAAGCGTACCGCCTGACGCGGTTGGCAGATAGTGCTCGTAGATGGCCTGAGATACTTCCGGCGCCTCGTTATTTCTGCGCGCATATTCGCGCCCCATTATGCCCTGTAGCTTGGGAAACTCGCCTACCATGCCTGACGTGAGATCAGCCTTTGCAAGCATGGCCGCCCTGCCGAGGATGTCTTTGTTCCTCGCTGTACCCAGCTTCTGGCTCGTTGCCGGATTGCGATTAGGAGTAAGGAAGTCCTCGCACCTATCCGTCGCGTACATTGAATCGCTGAAGTTGATCCCGTTCCCAAGGTTAAAGGATAGTTGCGTAAACCTCTCCACCTTTTCATACGACGTGCCGAGCCGGGCATGAAACACAACGCCTTTGAGGGCGCCTACCCTGTCAACAAGCCGCGTCTTCATGTCCTTTTCAAAATAGAAGGACGCGTCACTAAGCCGCGCCCGCAGGACGCGCTCATTGCCCTTTTTTACAACGGCCATGTCCGTTGCCTGCGTATTCGCAACCGTTATAAAGCGGGGGAGAAGATTGCCGTCTTTATCTTCAACGGCAAAATACCGCTGGTGCTCGCGCATGGCGTTTATAACCACCTCGCGGGGAAGCTCCAAAAACTTTTCCTCAAACTCGCCGGTGAGCATCACCGGATATTCCACGAGAAAGCTCACCTCGTCAATGAGCGCGTCATCCTTGAGAACAACTCCGCCGCATCCCGTGGCTTCCGCTTCAAGCCCTTTGGTAATTTCCCTTTTGCGCTCTTGCTGATCTACTATCACAAAGGCGTCTTTAAGACCTTTGACGTAGGAATCGCTGTCGTTGACAATGACCTCTTTTGAGCCTGACATGAATCTGTGCCCGTATGTCTTATCAGCGCTCCTCAAGTGCCCCCACTCGAAATCAACGACGTTGCCGTCGTACACGGAGACTATCCAGTGCACAGGCCGCGCAAACGACACGTCATGTCCCCCCCAGCGCATGGCCTTTGGCAGATAGTCCGCGTTAAGGGCGCAGCTTAAAATCTCAGGCAACAGGTTAAGGGTTTTTGCGCCCTTTACCTGTTTAGTCAGACACAGGTACTCTCCCTTGTCAATGGACACGGTCTTCAAGTCCTTGAGTTCAACGCCTTGGTTTCGCATAAAGCCGAGGAGCGCGCTGGTCGGCGCGCCGTCCGCGTCAAAGGCCGCCTTCTTTTGCGGCCCGCGAACCTCGATCGTCGAATCAGGCTGGAGATCACAGAGCGCCTCCACGATAATCGCAAGCCTCCTTGGGGAACCGAGTCCCCGGACGCCCTTGTAATCGAGCCTTGCCGCGTCGAATCTTTTTTTGAAGCCTTCCTCAAGCGCTTGAAGCGCCTTTGGGATAAAATGCGCGGGCAGCTCTTCAGCGCCTATTTCAAAGACAAGGTCTTTTGACATTTGATTTGTAATCTATCAAAAAACAGGATTTTTGCAACATCAATTAATCCGGCTTGACAAAACGCATGACGATTTAATATTATAGATGACTACGGTTTGCAACGGCGCAGCCATGCCGTCGTTCACAAAGAAGGGCCCATAGCTCAGTTGGAAGAGCCACCGGCTCATAACCGGTCGGTCCCTGGTTCGAGCCCAGGTGGGCCCACCAATTAAGATACTCTACGCTTCATCACTATCAAGGAGGCCGGTTTGTCAGACGCCATCAGGGTACTGGAACAGATACAAAGGCTTGACCTTGAAATCGGGTTGACCGAGGAAGAGGAAAAAAGGTGTCTGAGGGATATTGAGGGCATCGAGGCTGAACTTAAAAAGGCCCAAGAGGAGATAGAAAAACTCAAGCCTGAGACCGAGGCGCTCAAGGGTCAGATGTCCTCCGTTGATGAAAAGATACGCATAAGCGTCGAGAAGCTCGCTCGTGACGAAAAACGCCTGAACGAGATAAAGAACGCAAAGGAGCTTGGCGCGCTCAACAAGGAGATAAGCGCGGCAAACAAGTCGAAAAAGGCCGGAGAGGAAGAAAAGGCCAGACTTGCAGGCGCGATTGACGAAAAGAACGACCTCGCCGGATCAAGGCTCTCATTTGTCGCCGCTAAAAACGACGAACTCAACAGGCTTAACCATGAGCTGGCCGCAAAAAAAGAGACTTGGGCTTCGGCGATATCCAATATCCTTGAGCGCAAGGAGTCATTCAAGGCCGGTTTGAGGCCGGACATATTCAAGAAGTACGAGACCATCAGGGCAAAAAGAGGCGGCATCGGCCTTGCAAAGGTGCAGGACGAGACCTGTCAGGGATGTTACATCCATATACCGCCGCAGGTTTACATAATCCTAAAGCGCGGCGTCGAGGAACTCCTTACCTGCCCGCACTGCCACCGCATACTCTACGTAGACTCTCAGGTGGAAGCCGCGGTATAAGAGAGCAGCCAACGGGTAAACCCCAATCAACAAAAACAACGAGCGGATTCTTAAAGACGCACCGGAGA
>JBBTCG010000076.1:0-1631 GCA_038043305.1 Deltaproteobacteria bacterium
CGGCTCGCAATGACGTTGCCCGAAGCGGCGAGACCTTGCGCCAATCCGATTGGCGGGACGAACTTCTTAAGACGGGCATACGCGGCAAGGGCGGACAGAGTCTTGAGTTCTCAAGGGTTGAGGCATTGCCAGGCACACGCTGGCTTCATGCCGACGGGGAGACAAAGGAAAAAACCCCGCAGAGAGTCGTTGTATCCTTTGGGCCTGAGTATGCGCCTTTGGAGCAGAGACAGGTTGCATTGGCCATAGAAGAAGCGTATACGCTCGTACCAAAGCCTAAGACCGTTATATTCGCCGCATTCCAATTCGACCCCGAGGCCGCAAAAGATATAGACGAGCTTAAATGGCCGGGCGTAACGCTTCTAAAAGCGCAGATGAACGCGGATATGCTGACAGACGATTTAAAAAAGAAGCGCGCCAGCAACGAAAGTTTCTGGCTCATCGGCCAGCCCGACATAAGGCTTGAAAAGATTAAGACGGGCGAGGATAAAGGCAAGTATCGCGTCGAAGTCCTTGGCTTTGACTACTACAACACGAAGAGCGGCACCATAGATTCAGGCGGTACGGAAAAAATCGCCGTATGGATGCTCGATACGGACTATGACGGCAGGTCGCTTTTTCCCCGTCAAGTCTTTTTCCCGATGTCCGGCGAGAAAGACGGCTGGAGCAGGCTTGCGAAAAATCTCAAGGCGGAGATTGACGAAGAGCTGATAGAGGCTTACAGGGGGACGGTATCTTTACCTTTTGAGGCCGGGGCAAGCAACAGGGCCGCGGTAAAGATAGTGGACGACAGAGGGATAGAGAGCTTGAAGATAATAGAGGTGGAATAATGGGAAAAACTCAAATAGAAATACCAAAAGAAAAAATCGCCGAGTTCTGCAAAAAATGGCAGATACGCGAATTCTCATTTTTTGGTTCGGTGCTCAGGGACGACTTTCGCCCGGATAGCGACATTGACGTGCTTGTTACATTCACTAAGGCTGCTGAACATAGTTTGTTTGATCTGATTCACATGGAAGAAGAATTGAAGATGATTTTCGGGCGCAAAGTTGACCTTGTAAGCCGGCGCGGGATAGAAGCCAGCCGCAATTACATACGCAGGAACGCCATATTAAATTCGACGGAAGTGATTTATGCCGCGTGACAAAGAATATCTCTTTGATATATTGGAGGCGGCAAGGCTCGCCATCGGGCATATTGGCGATAAAACCAAAGAAGATTTCTATAGAGACATCCAGTGTCAGGACGCGGTCATAAGACGCATTGAAATTATCGGCGAGGCGGCGCGCAGGGTATCGGATAAGACAAGAACCGAACTGCCTCTGCCATGGAGCGATATGGTAAGTATGCGTAACCGGATGATACATGAATACGATGACATTGATATAACTACGGTCTGGGTGACTGCTAAGAGAGATTTGCCGCCGCTTATCGCTTTTTTAGAAAAGATTATAAAGTCTGGAGACGATAAGTGAGTTCTGCCTCAATAGACCGCCTCATCATAAACTCCCCTTATGCGGAACCTGCCAGTTACTGGAGTTACGAGAGGGGGACGCGCTCGTTTAGCCTCAAAGAAGGCAGGCGTTCCGCCGGGTATATAGTCGCTTCCGAGAAATCCAAGTCATTCGACG
>JBBTCG010000077.1:0-7742 GCA_038043305.1 Deltaproteobacteria bacterium
AGGGTACCGAGGACACGAACTCCGCCACGCGCATGGAGGCGTTCGTGCATCAGGCAAGGGAGTTCATGCTGCAAAAGAAGGCGGCCGCGGCACATGCGGGACAGGCGCAGTATGCAAGGGCCGCAAGCTGATTGCCGCGTCGTACACGGTTTAGACGCTCTCTGGTTTTATCCCTATTGCGCTCACCTGTCAGCGGTCCGACAGGTGAGCGTCTGTTTTATACGGCCTGCCGGCCTTGACAAGGAACCATTATCATGAAGAAAAAGGCTTACAACGCAGCCATCGTCGGCGCAACCGGCGTCGTTGGCAAGGAGCTTTTGAAGATATTGAGTGAGAGGCGCTTTCCAATAGGGGAGCTTAGGCTTTTAGCCTCTGAGAGAAGCGCCGGGGCGCGGCTTGAGTTCAGGGGAGACGCTCTGCCCGTGCGCCTCCTTGACGAGGAGACCTTCAACGGCGTTGACATCGGGCTTTTTTCTCCCGGGGCGTCCGTGAGCGCGATACATGCCCCAAGGGCCGCAAAGGCCGGGTGCGTCGTGATTGACAACACCTCTCAATTCAGGATGGACCCCCTTATCCCGCTCGTGGTGCCGGAGGTGAACCCGGAGGCTATTAGCCTTTACAAGAACAAGGGTATAATAGCAAACCCCAACTGCTCGACCATACAGATGGTGGTGGTCTTGAAGCCCATACACGACCGCTATAAGATAAAGCGGATCGTAGTCTCAACCTATCAGGCCGTCTCAGGCGCGGGAAGCGAGGCGATGGAGGAGCTTTCGGAACAGGTAAAAAGCCTCTTCAACATGAAAGAGCCTGTCGTAGGCGCGCTTCCGCACAGGATAGCCTTCAACTGCCTGCCGCAGATAGACTCCTTCCTTGACAACGGTTATACAAAGGAAGAGATGAAGATGGTCAACGAGACGCGCAAGATTTTCGGCGACGACTCCGTAAAGGTTAGTGTAACCGCGGTGCGCGTTCCGGTGTTCGTGGGACACTCCGAGTCCGTCAACATAGAAACCGAGAAGCCGATTGACCCTGACGACGTAAGGAAGCTCCTGATGAGCGCCCCGGGCGTTACCGTGTTGGACGACCCCAAGCACGGGGTCTATCCCATGCCCATTGACGCAGCGGACCATGACGATACCTTTGTCGGCAGGATACGCAGGGACGACACCGTGCCAAACGGTCTCAATATGTGGATAGTGGCCGACAACCTGAGAAAGGGCGCGGCCTTGAACGCCGTGCAGATAGCCGAGATACTTATCAGGGACTATCTGTAAGCTGCCTGTAACGACTCTGCATCATGCGTAACGTCAAGCTAATCATAGAATACGAAGGCACCGGTTACGCGGGCTGGCAGGAGCAATTCGGCCTGCCCACCATACAGGCTTCCGTTGCCTCTGCAATCGCAAAGCTGACCAACGAACCGGTAAAGCTCTTCGGCGCCTCCCGCACCGACGCGGGTGTGCACGCAATCGGGCAGACGGCAAACTTTACGACCAATTCCAAAATCCCGGTTTATGGCATAGTCAACGGCCTCAACTCCATCCTGCCTGAAGAGATCGTAATAAGAGACGCCAAGGACGAAACGCCTGAGTTCGATTCAAGGAGGCTCTCGGTCGGGAAGATATACGTCTATAAGATAGTGAATCGTCCAGTCCCCTCGGCAATAATGAGACGTTTTACATGGTTCATTCCAAGGCCGCTTGATATTGCGCTTATGAGGCAGGCCGCAGGGCATTTCATAGGAGAGAAGGACTTTTCATCCTTTTGCGCCGCAGGCTCCGACGCGCTTCACTCGATTAGAACGGTTACGTCCGTTGACATTCAGGAAAAAGACGACGGGCTTATTGCAATTGAGGTCAGGGGCAGAGCCTTCCTAAGGCACATGATACGCATAATGATTGGCACGCTCGTTGACGTGGGCAGGGGCAGGATACGGCCAGACGACGTTATTGCCATAATTAATGCGAGGGACAGAAAGGCCGCGCAGATGACCGCTCCGGCAAAGGGGCTTTGTCTGGTGAGGGTGGACTATGAAGCCGTGTCCGTTCCACACGCTCGTAGAAGTCCCCCTGATAAAGTCCCCCTGATAAGGGGGATTTAGGGGGTTAGGGGGTTTAATCCCTCCGCCCCATTTTTAGAAAAGAGCGCAATCTTATACGGTCACGGCCACGGTTCACGGTCTTTAGCCCCCTTGTGTTCCACCCTCTTTTGTTGCATACTTGAATCAGAACGCGCAACAACCGATAAAGGCGGTTTTATATATGGAATTAACCCTTGGCCCAGTGCTGTTCGAGTGGAAGAAAGACGCGCTCTTGAGCTTCTATGCAGAGGCGGCCTCCATGCCCGTTGACAGGGTCTATATCGGCGAGGCGGTTTGCGTAAAAAAGCGCGGCCTTGGGTTTGACGAGTTGAGAAGCGTCGTTTCGCAGCTTGAAAAGGCGGGTAAAAAGGTAGTGCTTTCAAGCCTTGCCGTCATATCGAACGAAGAGGAGCTTGAGTTTACGAGACGGCTTATCGCGCTCCATCCGTCCATCGAGGCAAACGACATGTCAATAATGAACATGGCGGACGCTAAGAAGATTGAGGTCTTTGCCGGGCCGCACATCACGACGTACAACGGCCCTTCAATAGAGTTTCTGAAAGACGCGGGCGTCAGGCACGTAACCTTCCCAGTTGAGATGTCGCGTGAGTCCATGAGCTATTGCGTACGCGAAACAGGCATATCGTCCGAGGTGTTCGCCCACGGCAAAGCGCCTCTGGCGTTTTCATGGCGTTGCTACACGTCAAGGGCGCACGGCCTTGACAAGACCAGTTGCAAGCACCACTGCGCCATGTATCCTGACGGCATGGAACTCAAGACCTTGGAGGGCAAGCCGATCTTCACAATCGCCGGCACGTCCATCCTTAGCGCGGACGTGTACACGCTTATTGATTTCGTGGAGGATTTGCGGGAGATAGGGGTAGCGGCCTTGAGGATATCGCCTCAGTATAAAAACACAGCAGCCGTGGTTCAAACCTTCAGGAAAAGGCTTGACGGAGACATAAGCGCCGAGGAGGCCGTTCAAACGCTGAGAGAGGCAAGCACGGGCGGATTTTGCAACGGATGGTACGCCGGTAAGGCGGGCAGCGCATTGATAGAGGCGTCTGGGCTTGGCATCGGGTAGAGACGTAGGCAGACTGTTCACAAACGCCCATCTGCGGCGTTGTCTCGTCGCTCCTTGACGCCTTGCATCTGGCTGGGTTCCCATTGCGTCTTTTCATTATTGCAATGGGAAGATCTGAACAGCCTGAACAAATTTTGAGTTTTTTAACAAACTGGCGCTCAACCTACAAAAAATGGAGGCCGATATGTCGGAGATACTGGACAAGGCTGTGCTCATAGGCATGGGACTGGAGAAAAAGGCAAAGGAGGCGCTTGAGGAGCTTCAAAAGGCCGGTAAGGCCGCGACTGAGGCAAAGACCGCAGGCGCCGAAGGTCTTTCCTCAAAGCAGCTAATCGAGAACAAGGTCGTGGAGGATGCGGTAAGCGCCTTCAAAGAACTCCTCGGATACTTTAACGCCGGCAAGGAAAGATTTGAGAAGGAGTTTGCCGCGTCCTCTGAAAAGCTGCTTGAAAAGCTCCACGTGCCGACTCACAACGACGTGGAGGTCATCAAAGAGATGGCGCGCATCTCCCGTGAAAAGGTGGACAGGCTTGAGAAGATGGTAGAGGAGTTGCAAGGACAGCTAAAGCGGGGGCAGTAGTCATATGGATACGGCAATGCAGACCGGCTAAGACCGGTTTGAATTGCCGTATCTTCATCTTCTTGCCGCGAGCGTATACCGCATAATGAACATACAAACCTTCAGAAATCTCCGCCGCCTTCATAAGATAGTAAAGACCCTTATAAGGTACGGCTTTGGCGGCTTTGTTACTGAGCTTCGCATAATCCCGTTCTTCTCCGCGTTAGAGAGGCTCCTCGTATTCACGAGAAAGGGACGCGGCATGAGCGTCCCCGTGAGGATTCGTCTTGTCCTTGAGGAGCTTGGCCCCACCTTCATAAAGCTGGGACAGATCGCCTCCACGAGGGCCGACCTTCTGCCGCCGGACTGGATCGAGGAGTTCAAAAAACTCCAGGACATGGTCCCTTCCTTTCCGTTCCTTGAGGCCAAAAAGACCATAGAGACTTCCCTGAACGCGCCGCTTGACGCCTTGTTTGAAACGTTTGACGAAATGCCCATCGCCTCGGCCTCCATCGCGCAGGTTCATTACGCGACGCTCAAAGCCGGGGTAAAGGTGGCGGTCAAGGTCAGAAGAACCGGCATAGATTCCATCATAGCGGCGGACATATCCGTTATGAAAACCATTGCCGGTCTGCTTGAGACGTATCTGCCGGCGTCCAGACGCTACAAGCCAATAGAGGTGGTGCACGAGTTCGAGCGCGTCATAGCCAACGAGCTTGACCTGTCCATTGAAGGAGTGAACGTAAACCGCTTCGGCAACCTGTTCAAGGGAGACGCCAACGTCCAGATACCGCGCGTATACTGGGACTACACGACCGAGGCCATTCTTACGATGGAGCGCGTCTACGGCGTGCCCATTGACGAGGTTGACCTTCTGCTGTCAAAAGGACTTGACGTAAAAAAGATCGCCATAAACGGCGTTGAGCTGTTTTTCAAGCAGGTCTTCGAGTTCGGCTTCTTTCACGCGGACCTTCATCCCGGCAACATCTTCGTTAGGGACGACGGCGTGATAATATATCTGGATTTCGGCATCGTCGGCTGTCTGGACAGGGATTTAAGAAATTATCTCGCAAACATGCTCTACTATCTTGTGCGGCAGGATTACTATAAGATGGCCGCGCTCCACAGGGACATGAGGCTTATCGGGCCTGAGGTGAACCTCGCCGAGTTCGAGGAGGCGCTCCGCGACATCGCGGAGCCGATATTCGGCAGGACGCTTGAGCAGATAAGCGTATCCTCGCTCCTTATGAAGCTCATCCAGACGGCGAGACGTTTTAACATGTCGCTTCAGCCCAATCTGCTGCTCCTGCAAAAATCAATGGTCATCATAGAGGGCGTCGGCAGACAGCTCTACCCGGGCATAGACATGTGGGAGACGGCAAAGCCGCTCATCAAGAAGTGGATGTTCAGGGAAAAGTTCTCGCCAAAGGTCTTTGCAGACAAGGCCGTTGACGGCGCGTCCGAGTTCGTTGGGTCGGTCTTCGACATCCCGATAAGATTCAATGACCTTCTTAACAGGACGCTCAGGGAGGAACTCAAGATAGGCTTCGTTCACCATAGGCTTGAGCCTCTGACCCATGAACTAAGCGCGGGGAGCGCAAGGCTTGCCGGGGCGATATTGGCAGGCTCTCTTATAATCGCCGCAACGCTTGCAATCGTATTTTCACGTTCTGACGCCTATGCGATTTTCGGTCTTCCTCCCATCGGCTGGATAGGCTACGTCCTTGCGGCTTCCATTGCCTTCAAGACATTCGGCAAGAGGCAGGAGAAGAAGGTTTAACGGGCATGAAGAACGTCAAGGTCATCGGCATCATACAGTGCGACTTTGCAAGGGAGCGTTGCTCAGGCTTCGGGTGCATGAACTCCTTTAGCCGGAGGATAGACGCCTTTGCGCGCTACAAAGATAGTACCGGCATACTTGCCGTGCCTTTCAACTGCGGAGGCTGTCCCGGAAGGCGCACGGGCCGCCTTGCCTCAAACCTTGCCAAATGGGCAAAGAGAAAGTCGGAGATAGACAAGGAGTCCATCGTTATCCATCTGTCATCGTGCATGGTTACGGACAACGGCCACTACCCGCCGTGCCCGCACCTCGGTTACATTGAGACCATATTAAAGCGCAAGGGGTTTAGCGTTGTAAAGGGAAGCTATAAAAGCAAGACGGCTGAAAAAAGACGCGGCGAAGGACTCTACGAGCCCTTCGCATGGGATGAGGGGCTTATCCTTGAGGAGATTTGAGACGCTCACCGCTAGTCTAAGAGGCGGATTAAGGGACTATTAGAGGACGGATGGATAAAAAACTTACCAGCTTCGGCGCCGCGCTCGTGCCTGAGGATGAGAGGCAGTCGAGGGTCAACGAGGTGTTTGACTCCGTTGCGTCGAAGTACGACGTGATGAACGATCTGATGAGCCTCGGAACTCACCGCATCTGGAAGAGGCTGGCTGCCTCTGAGACGGGCTTGAAGAGCGGCGAAACGGCCATTGACGTTGCCGGAGGCACGGCGGACATCGCCATGCTCATGGCCGAGCGCGTAGGCGAGAGCGGCAACGTCGTGGTCTACGACATCAACAACGAGATGCTCAAGGCGGGTAGGACAAAGTGCGTTGACCGCGGCTTTTTGAAGAACGTCGGATTCGTTCAGGGCAACGCCGAGGCAATAGCGTTTGACGACAACACCTTTCACGCGGCCACCGTCGGCTTTGGCATCAGGAACGTAACTCACCTTGACAGGGCCTTTGCCGAGATGAAGCGCGTCGTAAAACCCGGAGGCAAGGTGATCTGCCTTGAGTTTTCAAAGCCGCAAAGCGCCATCCTGACCTCGCTCTATGACATATATTCATTCAGCGTGATACCGAGGGTGGGAGAGATGATTACCGGCTCGCGACGCGCTTACGTCTACCTGCCCGAGTCCATACGCAACTTCCCGCCGCAGGAGGAGCTTAAAAAGATAATGGAAGACGCGGGGCTTTTCAGGGTGCGCTATTGCAATCTTTTTAACGGCATCGTGGCCATGCACGTGGGCTACAAGGTCTGAGGAGACGGACATGCTTGGCGAAAAGAACGAAAAGAGGCTCAAGGCGCTGTTGATTAAAGGCGCATCAATCCCTCTCAAGGCGATTCCCCTGTGGGTGAGCGCAATCGGCGCGGGCGTTTTCATGTCGAACGTGGTTAAGAAAAATCCCGCGTTCAGGGAACGGCTTGGCGAGATTAACGACAAGGTGTTTTTATTCGAGGCAAAGGACATTAAAAAGAGCTTTTATATGCACATAAAAGACCGTTCGATAAAGATCGTGCCGCACATGGCCGGAAAGCCGGACGTTGCCATGAGGGGGAACTTCGACGTGCTCACGGAACTGCTCCTCGGAAGGGTGGACCCCGACACCGTGTTTTTTTCAAGAAAGCTGGAGATAACCGGAGACACGGCAAGCGCCGTGCACTTCAAGAACATACTTGCCGCGCTCGGCTGACTTACTTTTCTTTTTGGGAAAAAAGAAAAGTAAGCAAAAGAAAAACCGTAAGGGCTTCACCTGCGAGGGCTGACGGACACGCCTGTCGCCCGCGTGTCAGCTACTCGAACGTTATCTCCTTGATGTTAAGGGCGAGTATCCTGAATGTCCCGAAGCTTGTCGCGCCGGTCAGCCTGGCGTCGTTTGGAAAGCTCACGGCAACGACGTCCCCGCTCTTCAAGGTTATTTGGAAGTCGCTTTTGTTGTCCCGTCCTGTGCCCATTGCCGTAACCTTCCGCACCTTTTCAAAGGATATGGTAACGGTGCCCTTGCCGCGAATGCCGGTAAAGAAGATGTTGCCGTCCCAGCTTGTGCGCGTGAGTTTAGTAGGGATGTCCTGATCGTCGCGCACCGTTGCCTTGAAGTCTATCTCTGGGATAGGCACGTCCGGCCCCGGGGTCTTGCCCATGCCGGTCGTCAGCGCCCACACGAGCATTATCGGCAAAAGCCAGTAAAATCGTCTCATAGAATTACCTCCTGAAAGGTCTTGCGACGCGATTATTGCCCTAAGG
>JBBTCG010000078.1:0-3806 GCA_038043305.1 Deltaproteobacteria bacterium
TCCTTTCGGGCATCGGCATTTCAAGGCTCAACGTCAACAACAACATGGTTAATGGTTCAAGAAGGGAAGCGAGATTCGCGTTGCCGACGCTGTGATGAACTCCAAGCTCGGCGGCACGTCCGTGGGCTATGTCGTCGCCTCAGCCGATGAGGATGAGTACATGAAAACGCCGGAGACCATGCGCTATATTGAAGGTCTGCAAAGGCGTCTTGAAAAGCTGCCGGTGGTCGGCAAGACGAGCTCGGTCGCTGATTACGTCAAGAGGATAAACGTAGCGCTCCATGACGACAATCCGGCCTATGACGCGGTGCCGGAGAGCAGGGAGGTCATCGGCCAGTATCTGTTCCTGTTCGGCATGTCCGCAAGGCCGTCTGATCTGGACGCCGTAGTAGACTACAACTTCAAGAACGCGCTCATCACGGTGCAACTCAAGACATGGGACGCATCGGCCATGCGCGAGGTCGTGGCCGTTGTCGAGGACTATCACAAGGTGACCCCCGGAAAGATTACCCTTAAACCCGCGGGGCCCGCGTACTTCAACCTTGTCTGGAACGACGAGGTGCTCTGGGATATGTTGAAAGGCTTCGTCATAGCCCTTGTCGCGGTCTTTGCGATACTCGTGGTCAGCTTCCGTTCATTCAAGTGGGCTATTGTCGCATACGCTCCGCTCCTGCTTACGGTGCTCATCATCTACGGCGTGGTGGGCTTTGCAGGCAAGGACTTTGACATGCCCATATCGGTCTTGAGCTGCCTGTCGCTCGGCATGGCCGTGGACTTTTCCATCCACTTCATCGGGAGGCTCAGACAAAGGCTATCGGAGGACGGGCAGCGAGGCGCAGTTACGGATACCGGCGCTCTCAATCTCAAGACCGCCATCCTGTGGACGGCCGCAAGGCCGGGCAAGGGCATCGTCAGGAACGCCATTTTGTTTGCCGCGGCTTTCTCGGTGATGATCTTCGCGCCGCTTACGCCGTACATCACCGTGGGCGTGTTCATAGTGAGCATGATGCTCCTCTCAGCCGCACTTACTATAATATTGCTCCCTGCCCTCGTCATGCTTCTCAAGGGTTGGCTTTTTGTCAGGCAGGTATGAAAAACAGGAAAAGGAGACGTATATGATGAGACATTTTTTCACCG
The DNA here is from genome assembly GCA_038043305.1 of Deltaproteobacteria bacterium. Taxonomy (GTDB): domain Bacteria; phylum Desulfobacterota; class GWC2-55-46; order GWC2-55-46; family GWC2-55-46; genus JACRCE01. The sequence continues at coordinate 1,138 of JBBTCG010000078.1, forward strand.
TAGGCATCTCGCTTATGCTGGCCGCCACGGCCTTTGCCGCTTCGCCTGAGGAGATAATGAAAAATGCACAGGCCGCCTTTTTTTATCAGGGCGTTGACTTCAAGGCAAGGGTCGTGATGACCCTTATCGGCAAGGGCGGAGCCGAGCGCAAGAGAGAACTTACCATGCTGAGGAAAAATTACGGCCAGCCCGGAGGCGAGCAGAAGTACTTTATCTACTTCTTCAAGCCGCTTGACGTAAAGGACATGGCCTTCATGGTTTACAAGTATCCGAAAAAGGACGACGACAGGTGGCTGTTCGTGCCGGGGCTGAACATGGTAAGGAGGATCGCGGCTCAGGATGCTCATTCCAGCTTCGTCGGCTCGGACTTTACCTATGAGGACGTGTCAGGCAGGGACTTAGGCGACGATACGCACGCTATCGCGGGCGAGGAAAAATGCGGCTCTCTGGACTGTTACGTCATAAAGAGCGCGCCTTCTCAAAAGAGCGGCGCGGCCTGGGCGCACAAACTCTCATGGATAGACAAGGGGAGTTTCCTGCCGTTCAAGGAGGAGTATTACGACAAAAAGGGCGATCTTATGAAGGTCTTTACCGCAGTCGAGGTAAAGGAGGTATCCGGGCGGCTTACCGTTACAAGAAGGAGAATGGAGAACGTGCAGACCGGCACAAAGACCGAGGTCGTTTACGTCAAGGCCGATTATGACATCGGCATCGAGGACAGTTTGTTTACTGAAAGATTTCTCAAGCAGCCTCCGAAAAGGCTGGTGGAGTAAGGCGCAATGAGGCCGTGGCCGTGAACCGTGACCGTGTAAAGTGAAAACCTCTTCACGGTCTTAATTGCCCGTGGCGCCCTTTCCTGAAAGATAAGAGTAATCTCAAAATGAAAATAGTCCTGAATACTGTCATCCTGACGATTGCGCTTGGCCTGTTATGGCATAGCGGCGCGCTTGCCGAGGGGCTTATCCTGCACGGATTTTTGCAGGGCAACTACAGCGCCAATACGGAAAATGAAAACCCTGACGGCAATGAATTCAAATGGGCCGAGGAGAGGGCGCAGTTCAAGCTGGAGGGCTACAAGGCTGAGCAGAGGTTTTTCCTCAAGACCGACGTCTTCTACGACCATATTGACGAGAAGGCCGACGTTGAGGTGCGAGAGGCTTACATTGATTCATCCGGCGGCCTTTGGGACGCGCGCATCGGGCGGCAGATAATCACATGGGGGGTTGGGGACCTTGTGTTCATCAACGACGTATTCCCGAAAGACCATGAGGCCTTTTTTTCAGGCAGGCCGATGGAGTACCTCAAAAAAGGCTCTGACGCGCTGAAGGTCTCCGCGTATCCTGAGTTTGCCTCATTCGAGCTTGTGGTAACCCCGTTTTTCGAGCCTGACAACATGCCGAGGCCAGCGCGATTCTGGATGTACGACCCCATGCCGCAGGTTACGAATAGGGAGGCCAAGGAGCCGGCGGCCAATCTCAAAAACACGGAGATCGCATTGAGGGCATACCGCGACCTTGCCGGGTTTGAGTCATCCTTCTATTTTTACAAGGGCTTCTATAGAACGCCCTCCATGCAGCCTGACAGCCTTAGCGCTCCGACAAAGATAACGCTTCACTATCCTGAACTGCTGCTCTATGGTTTTAGCCTTCAGAAAAGCGCCCTTGACGGTGTAGTAAGCCTTGAGGCCGGATACCTTGACTCATCGGACGACAAGGCCGGGACAAATCCCCTGATACCGAACCATCAGGCAAAGGTCCTCGTTGCCTACCAGCGCCAGATAATCGAGGACATGACCATGACGACGCAGTATCTCGGAGAGTACATGCTCTCTTATGACGCTTACGAGGCGAATCGGATACAAGGCTTTCCAAAGGAGCCTGAGTACAGGCAGCTTTTGAGTCTGAGGCTTCAATATCTTATGATGAGCCAGACCATGCGGCTTGGGTGGTTTTCCTTCTGGAGTCCGACTGACAAGGACTATCTCCTGAACCCTGAAGTCAGATACAGCTTTACTGACAACCTCTGGGGCGCAATCGGGGCGCTTGTCTATGGGGGAAGGTCTGACACTACGCGCTTCGGCTCTCTTGACAAAAACGACAACGTCTACACGCAGGCAAGGTATGAGTTCTGATAACCGCCTTATGGCAAAATTCTCCTTAACATCACGATGCCGATGTGTTAGACTCCTGCCGATAACCTGACTTGATTTAACCGGTAAGGAGATGAGCCTCCATGATGCAAGGGTACGGTTTCAAGCGATGCGCGCTTGGCCTTCTTATGCTTCTTATTGCAGGCCGGGCCGCTCATGCTGAGATGAGCAAGACATCCCCCCCGGCAAATCCTCTTATAGAGGAGATGCGGCTCCTTGACGGCGTATACGCTTCAATCGTCGGCGCGGTTGCCCTTAATAATCCCAACGACGTGCTTGAGGCGATAGCGAGGTTCGAGAAGTCCGGTGCAATGGAAAAGACCGTCTCAGCCGTGAGCACGGGCGCGATTAAAACCCCTAAAAACTCCGGCAAGCTATCCGATTTTACAAGGCTTGACAAGGAGTTCCACTCAAACCTCGAATCGCTCGCAAAGGCCGCGCGCGCAAAAGACCAGCCCAAGATGCTCTCATTCACGAAAAAACTGCTTGATAACTGCGTCAAGTGCCACAGGACGTACAG
>JBBTCG010000079.1:0-5344 GCA_038043305.1 Deltaproteobacteria bacterium
CCGCCGGTCAGCGTCTCGTTGCCTATTGTCTTAAAGGGCGTTTGTTTCAGCAACTCCGTGCGCAACTCTCCGGTGAACACGGAAAGGGCTGAGACGAACTTCGTGAGGCCGTCAAGCGTGGGCGTATTAAAACCGGTCATTGCGAGCACGCTTTCATCAACCACGGCAACGGCAATCTCCGCCCTTACTCCGCCTTCGCTGTTTTTTGCGTTCAACTTTAGTTTTACCTCGGCGCCGGGTTCGGCCTTGAGGCGATCCTCACCGTCGTTTATCGAGACCTTGAGCGCTCCGGGGTCTTTTTTAATCTGGACGTTCACAACGCCGAACATGAACGAAGGCGCATCAATGTCGAATGCGCCGGTATACACCGGAAACTCACCCCTTGCTACTGTTCCGAGGAAGGAGATGTAAACGTTCGGTTCATAGGCTTTTTTAACAGGTATGTCAACGTAGCTTCTATCCTTAGGCGCATTGATCGTCCTGTGCTCTATAACGCCTTCCCTTTCAATCGTCATCAGCAGGGATGACAGCTTTTTGTTGGGATTGATGAAAACCCTTATGGTCTCTCCCGGGGCGTACTCCTCTTGTTCAGCGGAGACGTTTAGCCTCTCGAAGTTTCTATCCTTATTGTCATATCCGTAGCCGTAGAAATATCCCTCGATGTTGTAGGTTGTGCTGGAGGTATATGTCTTTCCATCCGCGCCATGATACGTGAATTTTATGAGGTGGTCCCCGCCGTTTACAAAGTCGAAGTCAAAGGCACCAGAGTGGTTTTCAATTGCGACGTCGGTTTTAAGCTCCTTGCCCCATACGGTCTCGCTTGTCCAGTACGTGTCGCCAAGGTCGTTGCGCTTTCTTATATATGTGTGCCTCTTTTTCATTACCTCAACGGAGAGCTTGCCCTTCTCAATCCTCTTTCCGGTCTTGTCAATGACTATCAGGTTAAGGCTCTCTGAGTCCCCCGCCTTTATCGTGCCCTTATGCCTGCTTATGCCTATAAGATACCCTGGTTCCTCCTGATATACGGCGCTCTCGGTTGAGACCTTTCCGTCGAAGTCCACGACCGTTGCAACGACCTCTACCCCGTACATGCCAGAGGCTAATCCCGCGCTGAGCGGTATGCCGACCTTGGTCTTGCCGGTCTCGTCAAGCACGGCCTCGCCGCTTTCAATGAGTTTTTCCCGCGCCTCCAGCGGGTTTCCGAACGTATAGTCCTTATAAGCGGCCTTTCTGAAATCTGCGGAGTTAAAGTATATCTTCCACCGCACCTTGCCGTGCTTTACCGGCCCGCCTGCGTAGTACGTGCCTGCAATCTCGGATTGCAGGAAGGTCGTTGACTTATCGAGATTTAGGTATCTCTTGTCCTTCTTTTTTTCGGTCTTGAAACGTATCTCTGTAAAGTGGCGCGGAGGGGCGAACTCCTGCACCTGAAAACTCCTATGGACCACGTTGTTGTCGCCGGGCAGGGTCATGTTCAGCGTATATGTGCCGAGCGGAAAGTACGGCTTTATCACGATGCTCGCGTTCATTGTGCCGAACTCGTTCGTCTTGCCTTTGTTCTCAAAGACGGTCTCGTTTTTTGAGTTTATGATTTTTATCACAGGCTCTACGTCCTGCGGCGGCGCTATTGCGCCGTTCTTATATTCCCTGACCGTGGCCTTGAAGTACACGGTCTCTCCGGGCCTGTATATGCCCCTCTCCGTAAACAGATGTCCCTTCAACATCCGCGTCGGCATGGAGGCATACCCGCCGTCCTGATTTATCCAGTCCGGTTTTAAGCGGTTCGAATTAGTTGACGACATGATGAAGGGGTCGGTCTGTATGAATGTTGAATCCGTCGCTGAAACTGCGGTTATGAATCTCAGATTGGCGATGGACAGGGGCTGCGCTGATTTGTCATTCTTTCCAAGGCTGACGGCTGTGTTCACATCAAGATTTTTCAGGAACACAACGCCGTCCTTGTTCGTCTTTCCAAGCGGAATGACCGACGTATTATTACGAAAAAAGGCGAGGAGCGAGACGTCCTTGAGCGGAGCGCCAGTATTCAAAGAGGTTGCCCAGATGAGAAGCGAGTCGTCGGACACCTTGTACGTTAGCCCTATGTCGGTGATGCGGAATAGCTTTGCCCCAGTATTCGCCGTTTGCCCGAACGCATTGCTGCTTAGTGAGATGAGCTTTATGCCGCCCTTGTTCTTATCCTTCATGAAGTTCAACGGCATGGAGAAGGTCTCTTTGACGTTCCGCCCTTGTCCACGCGAGGGGAAGAACAGTTCGCGCGTCTCAACAAGCTCACCGCTGAACTCCTTCAGGGCGGGGTTACTTTCAAGTATCGGTCGTATCTCATTGAGTTTTTTATGCAGCTCGGACGGTTTATCCGCAAAAGGGACAAGTATGGGGGCAACGTCTATCGCCTGAAAAAGCAATTCATCCACGTTAACGATGTTTGCATGGAGCATCCTTCTGCCGTGGCTCTCAATCACCGAGCCTTTTTCCGCGAACTCGATATTGGGCGTTAAGTCCGGCATCTTGAACGTATCAATGGTTTTTTGGTATTTAAGGCTGCTGCATTCGAGCGCTTTGGCGATGACAATGGTATAGTCCCGGCCTGCCTTGAAGTCGCCCGTTAGCTCAAAGACCGTTTTCGGCTGAGACGTGGCGTTGTAATACCAATTAATCCTCGCTGAAGGGTATATCTTAAACTTTTTTTTGACCTCCTCGTGATTGCACGGGGCGCTGAATTGAATGATAATCTTGCCAATATCCGGCTTTATCTCGGTTATCGTAAAATATTTTGCCGTATCAATCTTTGGATTGGCATCGGCGCGGGTCGCTCCGTAAAGACCCGTTATTAGTAAGCAGGCCGTAAATACCGCAGTGAGCAGATGCTGAATGTGTTTTTTCATAATCCTCCGGGCGTTGGCTGAGTATAACGTTAAATATAACAAAGCAATAGAAAAAACACAGCAAAAATTGTTGACCGCCTTAGATGACATGGTAAAATGCGTAAAACCCTATTGAGAGGCGCAAATGTCCTTTGTCAGGTACTTGTTGATTTTTTTGATTGTCGCGGCAATAGCTTCAGGATGCAACAAGAAGGATGAAGCGACGCCTGCTTCCCCGGCAAAACCGTTGCAGGCAAACGCTGAAAAGGCGGGCGCTGTTCAAGAGACGCCAATGGCGGCAAAGACCGCAGAGACCGTGGTCGTGTCTGATAGCGTAAAGACCAAGTGGAAGGATATTAAGATAGAGGTCTTGAACAGGCAAGATAACAAGAAGACTACCGTTAACGCGCCCATAGGCGGCGCGTTAACGGTATCAGGCTCTAATCTCACTATAACGGTTAAAACCTTTTTGCCTGACTTTAAGATGGAGGGCGCCAGCATAACATCTGCGTCAAACGACCCTAATAATCCTGCGGCGTACATAACCGTAACCGAGGGCAACAAGGAAATATATGCGGGCTGGTTCTTTGCCAACCATCCTTCCATGAACCGTTTCGATCATCCGAACTTCGACATAACGCTGACGGGTTACGGACGATAAGCTAAAGATGCCGGCATTATTTTGCCTCACAATAAAAAAACCGCCAAAAGGGCGGTTTTTTTATATATCCGTAGTCGAGAGCCGGTTTGTTGTTACCGGCTTCCTTCCTTCACCTTTATCCGCGCCATGTTAAGTTCGATGTTGTCAACGGTTAAAGTATATTGCGGGTCTTCTGGAGAGAGCGTCGTCATGGCCTCTTCGTACTCCGCAAGGGTCTTTCGCGCCGCGTCAAGGTCAATCTCCTCGACCGTCTCGGCCATGTCAACGAGCAGGAGCGTCCTTTCGGAGTTCACCTCAGCGTAGCCCTTGCCAACGGCGATATACCCGGTCTGGCCGCCGGATTTGTAGGTTAGCGCTCCGGGCTTTAAGATTGTCGTGAACTGCGTGTGCCCGGCAAGCACGCCGAACTCGCCATTGATACCGGGGGCCCTAGCCTCGGTAACCTCTTTTGAAAAGAGCCGCCTTGCAGGCGTTACTATCTCAAGCAGGAATGTGTCAGCCATTATATTGAGGCCCTTATCTTCTCGGCCTTTTCGAGCGCCTCTTCGATAGGCCCAACCATGTAAAACGCCTGTTCAGGGATGTCGTCGTACTTGCCGTCCGCGATGTCGCTGAAGCCGCTGATGGTGTCCTTGATGCCCACGTATTTGCCGGGTGCGCCGGTGAACTGCTCTGCCACGAAGAATGGCTGGGACAGGAATCGCTGAATCTTCCTTGCCCTTGACACCACGAGTTTGTCGTCCTCGGAAAGCTCGTCCATGCCGAGTATGGCTATGATGTCCTGAAGATCTTTATACTTCTGGAGTATCTGCTGAATCTTACGGGCTATGGCGTAGTGCTCATCTCCTACTATCTGAGGGTCAAGTATCCTTGACGTGGAGTCAAGCGGGTCAACCGCCGGGTATATGCCAAGCTCGGCTATCTGACGCGAAAGAACCGTGGTTGCGTCAAGGTGCGCGAAGGTCGTGGCCGGGGCAGGGTCGGTCAGGTCGTCCGCTGGCACGTATATGGCCTGCACCGAGGTGATAGAGCCTTTTGTCGTTGAGGTGATGCGCTCCTGAAGCTCTCCAACGTCGGTTGAAAGCGTGGGCTGATACCCGACGGCGGACGGTATGCGGCCAAGAAGCGCCGAGACCTCGGAGTTGGCCTGCACGAACCTGAATATGTTGTCAATGAACAGGAGCACGTCCTGATTCTGCTCGTCCCTGAAGTACTCGGCCACGGTAAGCGCCGTGAGCGCGACCCTCGCCCTTGCGCCGGGCGGCTCGTTCATCTGCCCGTACACGAGCGCGGCCTTGTCAATGACGCCGGACTCCTTCATCTCCATCCACAGGTCGTTGCCTTCCCTCGTTCTTTCGCCAACGCCGCCGAAGACCGAAAAGCCGCCGTGCTGTTTGGCGACATTATTGATAAGCTCCATGATCAGAACGGTCTTGCCGACTCCGGCGCCGCCGAAGAGGCCGATCTTGCCGCCCTTGAGGTACGGGGTAAGGAGGTCTATGACCTTGATGCCTGTCTCGAACACCTCGATGGACGTTGACTGCTGAGCAAACGTCGGGGCAGGGCGGTGTATCTCATAAGTCTTTTCAGCTACGACGGGTCCAAGTTGGTCAACAGGCTCGCCTATGACGTTTATGATCCTGCCGAGCACCGCCTTGCCGACCGGAACGGATATGCCGTGGCCGGTGTCCATGGCCTCGCCGCCGCGCACAAGACCCTCAGTGGCGTCCATTGCTATGCAGCGCACGGTGTTCTCTCCGAGGTGCTGGGCTACCTCGACCACGAGGTTCCATTTTTCATC
>JBBTCG010000080.1:0-1189 GCA_038043305.1 Deltaproteobacteria bacterium
CTTGGAACGGTCCGGCGGCTCCTTGGCGGCAAAGAACATTACGAGCAGGGCGGGTATCATAAGTCCGACGCCGGCCAGGTAGGCCATCCGCCAGCCGTAGGCAATGGCTATGGGCGGAGCCGCGAGCATGGCGATTATGGCGCCGCTGTTGCCCGCGCCTGCAATACCTATGGCCAGCCCTTTGTGTTCAGGCGGGAACCAGCCGCCGCCGAGGGACAAGGCGATGCCGAAACTTGCGCCAGCAAGCCCGAGCAGGACTCCCATGATTAGCAACTCATTGTAGGAGTGAACAAAAAATGCGCCATAGCTCAACGCGATCATTATCGTTAACATCTCGATGCAGGCCGCATACTTCCTGCCTATATACTGTGCAAAAATGCCAAGTGGGACGCGCATAAAGGCTCCGGAAAGTATGGGAACCGAAACCAGGAAGCCGCGTTGCATCGGTGATAGACCAAATTCTTTGCTCAGGAACGGCCCGAGCGCCCCGTCCAACACCCATATTGCGAAGCAGAAGTCGAAGTACAGGAATGCCGCGAAAAGCGTCGGAGGATGTCCTGACTTCATGAATGTCTTGAAACCGGCCATATTTGCTAATCTCCTTTCTAAGTAGTATGTCTTTTGGTGCGTCCCTCCTGTACGCAAACAGCGTTGCTGTGCGTTTCACGGCAATAGCGCGGACAGTGAAGATGAATATGTACGAAAAAATGGGATGTTTGACGCCGGGCAGACTCGTTTGCAGAGGATGGACGCCTGTAATTCAGGTAAGTAAATATCGTCGCACTACGACGGATATAGTATTCCTTAAGCCTACCCTGAAGAGCGGATGTCCGTGGATGCGCCTATGCAGGCAAGTCCCCTGAATCACCTTCTTTCTGCGTAGCTGCCGTTAGTCCTATAATCTTATCTGACGGTTTATGACTCCACAACTCAGTATGCGATTGTATTTATGAGCGGCAAGGTATCAATTTAAGAGCCGCATGTCAAGCAAAAAAACCCTCACCGCGTCGTTTTTTGACGGTCAGGATGTCTGCCGCGTTTGTTTCTACGTTTTAATGAATGCAAACGTCATGCCAGCCTTGCGGACTGTGATTGCAAGGGTTTTGGACAGCGCCCCATAACAACGTGTCCATATTATATGCAAGCGCCGGTGTTTTTTTAGGCTTAGGGAAGGTCTGATTAATTCACT
>JBBTCG010000081.1:0-11323 GCA_038043305.1 Deltaproteobacteria bacterium
GTGAACCGTAGAAGTCCCCCTGATAAGGGGGATTTAGGGGGTTGAATCCTTTCACCATCACGGCCTTTTATCGAGCCGCTCCCTTACTTCAGGGGGAAGGTGCACTCCGTCGGTGTCAACGGCCGAGAGTATGTCCACGAGGACGTCTATCCGTTCTCCTGTGGTCAGTCCCTTATGGATGAGGATGCGGCGGACGCCTTTGAGCGTACAGATGCCGCCGTCCGTGGCAACCTCGCCTTTACGCAAGTCGTCGTAGGAGAGCTTTATGGAAAGTTTCTCGGCGGCCTCTTCAAGGGTAGTAAGGATGGTCGTGTCTTTCATCTTCCTATTCTCCATTTTTCCGTTTTTCATGTCAACCAAAAAACCGTGAACCATGACCGTGAACCGTAAAAAGATAAAGACCGTTGACCGTGTAAAAACGAATCCTTTACGGTCACGGCTCACGATCACGGTTCACGGCCTTTCACGTAAACCTTGACTTTCAAGCGTCATTCCAGTAAAAATAATATCATCATTGTTTGCGGCCACGACGCTTTTTCGGCAAAACTAAATATAAAATGAAGATGAGCGGTCTGAAGATCGGCGCGCCTATGGCTGCGGCGGTCATAGTTGACGGCGTAAGCACGGAAGCGGTCGGAAAAGCGCTGGCGCTCGGCGCGGATATGCTTGAACTCCGGGTTGACACCTTCAAAGACCGCAGCACGGAATCTCTTGTAAAGGCGTTCCAGAGACTTAAAAAAATCAAAGGGGTAAAAGGCATCCCAATCCTTCTGACCGTCAGGAGCAAGGACGAAGGGGCAAGGTTTGAGATCAAAGACGGCGCAAGGCTTGAGATATTCAGGGCCTTGATCCCCTTTGTTGATGCCGTTGACATAGAACTTGGTTCAACAGCCATCCTTCCTCACGTCGTTGGGCAGGCCAAAAAAAATCGCAAGACGATCATCGTGTCGTCGCATGACTTCAACGGTACGCCGACCGATAAAAGGCTTGAGGCGATAATAAGCGCGGGCTTGGCGGCCGGGGCCGACGTCGTAAAGATAGCGGCTTATGTCAGGGACGCAAGCGACGTTAGAAGGCTTGCCGGGCTGCTCGTCAAGCACGATAAACTGATAGTAATACCGATGGGCGAATACGGGACCCCGTTCAGGGTCTTCTTTCCGGTGCTCGGTTCGCTGTCAACGTATGGTTCGGTTACCGGCAAAACCGCTCCGGGGCAGCTTTGCCTCAAGGATGTAATCAGCGCCTTCAGGGCCTTTGGCCTGAAGAAATAACAAAAAAGCTCGGAGGTTTTCCATGACGGTACGGGTTGCGATAAACGGCTTTGGCCGCATAGGCAGGAATATCCTAAGGGCGTCGCTTGATGATAAGGAGATTGATTTCGTCGTAATAAACGACGTAACCGACGCAAAGACCCTTGCCCACATATTGAAGTACGACTCGGTCTTTGGCAAGATAAACGCCAAGGTGCTTCCAAAAGAAGGCGCCATATCCGTAAACGGCAAGGACATAAAGATTACGGCGGAAAAAGAGCCGTCAAAACTCCCGTGGAAGGAGTTAAAGATTGACGTGGTGCTTGAGTGCACCGGCCTTTTTACCGACAGGGACAAGGCTGCGGCGCACCTGACGGCCGGCGCGAAGAAGGTCATAATATCAGCCCCGGCAAAAAACGAAGATATAACGATCTGTATGGGCGTCAACCACGATAAATACGAACCGACAAAGCACTCCGTCATATCGAACGCCTCTTGCACCACTAACTGCCTTGCGCCGGTCGCAATGGTGCTCCATGAGAGGTTCGGCATTGCGCGTGGACTTATGACCACGGTGCACGCCTACACCAATGACCAGAGGATACTTGACCTGCCTCACAAAGACTTGAGGCGCGCAAGGGCTGCGGCGCTTTCCATGATACCCACGACCACCGGCGCGGCAAAGGCCGTCTCTTTAGTCCTGCCTGAACTCAAGGGCAGGCTTGACGGCATGGCCATTCGCGTGCCAGTGCCGACCGTCTCGGTAGTTGACCTTGTGGTCGAGCTTGAAAAGGATGGGAGCGCCGAGGCCGTGAACGTGGCGCTCAAAGAAGCGGCTGAAGGGCGTTTGAAAGGAATCCTTGAATACTGCGACGAGGAGTGCGTATCAATAGACTTCAAGGGCAACCCTCATTCATCCATTGTTGACGCCCTTTCGACGAAGATGATCGGGCCCCGGATGCTCAAGGTACTCTCGTGGTATGACAACGAGTGGGGCTTCTCATGCAGGATGAGGGACCTTGCCAAGCTTATCGCGTCAAAGGGCCTGTAAGGCGGCCTGTAACAGACATATACTTACCCGTGGAGGTGTTATTTGAACCAGGGCCTTAGATTCATTGACGAGGTGGACGTCAAGAACAAGCGAGTCCTCATTCGCGTTGACTTCAATGTGCCGCTTGATGAAAACGGCAACATAACCGACGACACGAGGATACGCGGCGTTCTGCCCACTATCAATTACGCGCTTGACGAGAACGCGATGGTGGTGCTGGCCTCCCACCTTGGACGCCCTAAGGGCAAGTGCGTTACGGAGATGAGCCTTCAACCGGTCGCCAAGCGGCTCGGAAGACTCCTTGAAAAAGACGTTACGCTTGCGCCCGACTGCGTAGGGGCAGAGACGAAAAAGGTCGTTGACGCGATGAAGCCGGGCGACGTGGTGCTCCTTGAAAATCTGAGGTTTCACCCTGAGGAGGAGAAAAACGACGAGCAGTTCGGCGCCGCGCTCGGCGCGCTCGCGGACGTGTACATAAACGACGCCTTTGCAATGGCGCACAGGGCGCACGCCTCCAACGTGGCGATAACGAACTACGTCAAGGAATACGCGGCCGGGTTCCTGATGAAAAAGGAGCTGACCTATTTTTCCATTGCGATGGAAAAGCCGGTTCGCCCGCTTGTGGCCATCATAGGCGGCAAGAAGGTATCGGACAAGATCGGCGTGCTCCTGTCCCTTTGCGACAAGGTGGACAAGCTCATCATCGGCGGCGGCATGGCGCTTACCTTTTTCAAGGCGCTCGGCTACGAGGTGGGCAAGTCGTTTGCCGAGCCAGACGCGCTCGATACGGCCAGACAGGTGATAGACAAGGCCAAGGAGAAGAATATCAAGCTGTACATGCCGGTTGACTTCGTGGTTGCCGACAAGTTCAGCGCGTCCGCCGAGACTAAGGTGGTAACGTATCAGGAAATACCGACCGACTGGATGGCGCTCGACATAGGCCCGGCCACGTCAACCCTGTTCGCGGAGGCCATACAAAACGCCAAGACCATCATCTGGAACGGCCCCATGGGGGTCTTTGAGATAGACGCATTCAGCAGGGGAACCCTTGCAATGGTGTCAAGCGTAGCCAATACCTACGCCATGACCATAGTCGGCGGCGGCGACACCGACGTTGCCGTGCACCGCGCCGGCGAATACGCCAAGATGAGCTACATATCAACCGGAGGCGGGGCCTTCCTCGAAATATTGAAGGGCAAAGAACTGCCCGGCATAGCGGCGCTTAGGGTTAAAAAGACCGGCAAGAAGGCAGTGGCGGCAAGATGACTTAAAGGCCGTGAACCGTGACCGTGACCGTGAAAGACAAGGGCTTAAAGGCCGTGATGCGTGAAGATGCGAAGGGCTTGGATTGGAACACGGTAATCAAGGGGAGGAGGCTTGCGGCGTCTCTCCCTCACATCCTGAAGCTGCCGGTTATCAAAAGCGTCCACGATCTTATACCAAGGTATTTGAAAAAGGGCGACAGCCTCCTTGATATAGGAGCGAACGACAGGCACATAAAGACATTATTAGAGCGCAACGGCATAGATATAAAATATTTCAGTCTGGATATAGACCAGTCTTTTAAGCATGATTACAACGACATAAAGGCCGTAGACAGAAGATTTAACATGCTACTCGCCATAGAGGTGATAGAGCATATAGACCCTGCCGTTGCAATGGAATTATTCCGGTCGGCCTTCGGGATGCTTGAAAAGGACGGGGTCTTTCTGATTTCTACGCCCAACGTCTGCCATCCGGTAGTCTTCTGGCGCGACTGTACGCATATAACCCCGTTTCGCTACGACGAACTCTATGGACTTTTGGCGTCCGCCGGGTTTGGGGATATAGAGGTCTTTAGAATAGGCTCTACGAGGCTTAAAGACAGGCTTCTCGCGCTTTACTACAGGCCGCTTTTAAGACTTATGCGCATGGACTTCGCCTCAGGCATTGCGGCAGCCGCAAGAAAACGATGAATAGGAAGTTTATATTCTGAGAGAGCCCCACCTTTTTTCAAAATAAGGTAAGCGGAGCTAATCATGCTGACGCCACTTATCGCGGGCAACTGGAAGATGAACAACGGCATCCGCGAGGCCGCCGACCTTATAATAAAACTTCGTGAACTCCTCAAGGGGGTTGACGCGGTTGACGTTGTAATAGCCCCGCCTTTTACGACCATCTACCATTTAAGCCACCTTACGGCCGACAGCCCAATGCAGCTTTGCGGACAGGATATATTCTGGGAAAAGAGCGGGGCATATACCGGGGAGGTGTCCGCTGAGATGATAGTGGACGCGGGCTGTAGGTACGTCATCCTTGGACATTCCGAACGTAGACGGCATTTCAACGAAAGCGACGCAACGGTCAACAAAAAACTCCTTGCCGCGTTGAGGGCGTCATTAAAGCCCATAGTATGCGTCGGCGAGACGCTTGAAGAGCGTGAGTCCGGAGCCGCAATCTCCCGCGTAACCGCGCAGGTAAGGGCGTCCCTTGCCGGACTTTCAGGGAGCCTTGTAAAGGACGTTTCAATCGCTTATGAGCCGGTCTGGGCAATAGGCACGGGCCGCACCGCGTCTCCTCAAGACGCAGAAGAGGTGCATAACGCCATAAGGGAACTTATCTACGAGATGTTCGGCACACACGGCGCAAGGGGCGTGCGCGTGATATACGGCGGGAGCGTTACCGCGCTCAACATTGACTCGCTTATGAGCCAGCCCAACATCGACGGCGCGCTCGTTGGCGGGGCGTCCCTCAAGGCGGACGAGTTCGCAAGGATCGTCAAGTTCAAACACGCCGGGCGATAACCCCCTCCATTCGCATGATCCGCGTAATCGGCAATATCTTCATAGACGAGAGCGATATTCAAGAGGAGTTCGTGCGTTCGGGCGGGCCGGGAGGCCAGCACGTAAACAAGGTCTCCACCGCCGTACAACTCCGCTTTGATATCGCAGGTTCAAGATTGCCTCAGGGAGTGAAGGAAAGGCTCATCCGCCTCGGGGGCCGCAGGGTAACTGAAGCGGGCACTTTGGTACTCTCGGCAAGGGAGACAAGAAGCAGGGCCATGAACAGGGCTGAGGCGCTGAAAAAGCTCATCGGCCTCATAAAAAAAGCAACCGAGGCGCCCGTAAAAAGGGTAAAGACAAGGCCGTCCCTTTCCGCCAAACAAAAGAGGGTTGACCGGAAGAAAGTAATGGGCGGCATTAAAAAGATGAGAAAGAAGGTTGAAAAGGAGGAGTAGCTATTTGTCCGGCTGAGTTGAGGGAAAGGCCGTGATGCGTAGAAGTCCCCCTGATAAGGGGGATTTAGGGGGTTGGGGGTTGAATCTTTTTGACGCATCACGGTCACGGTTCACGGCCTTTACGCACCTTACATCGCGCCCCGCATCGCCTCAAGCCGCTGTATGCGCTCCTCTATGGGCGGATGCGTGCTGAAGATTTTTAAGAGGCCGCCGCCGCTCAAGGGGCTTACTATCAGGAGCGCGCTTGCGGACTGGTTTATGCCCTCCATCGGTATGCGCTTGTTGTAGTAGTCGAGCTTTCTAAGCGCATTCGCAAGGTAGATGGGGTTGCCCGCGATGCGCGCACCGGCGTTGTCCGCGCCGTACTCCCTTGAGCGCGATATGGCCATTTGGATTATCATGGCCGCAAGGGGCGCGACGATCATCATGACTATGGAAACGAGCGGGTTTGACCCCCTGTCGTCGTCGCGGCTTCCCCCTCCGAACAAAGAGGCGTAATATGCCATGTGGGAAAGATAGCTTATTGCCCCGGCTATCGTGGCCGCAACCGTTGCTATGAGTATGTCCCTGTTCCTTATATGGGCAAGCTCATGGCCGATCACGCCTTCAAGCTCCTGTTGATTGAGGAGCTTCATTATGCCGGTCGTTACCGCGACTGCCGCGTGCTTAGGATTACGGCCCGTTGCAAAGGCGTTAGGCGCCTCGTTTTCCATCATGTACACCCTTGGCATGGGCATCCCAGCGGCAAGGGCAAGCCTGTTGACGGTCCCCCAGAGCACTGGTGCGTCGCCTTGTGCTACTTCCTTGGCCCCGTACATGGCAAGGACGATCTTATCGCTGAACCAGTAGGTGATGAAGTTCATCAGCCCCGCCAATACAAGCGCCACCGCCATGCCTGACCTTCCGCCGATAAGTCCGCCGAATACTATCAACATGCCCGTCAAAACCGCAAGCAACACGGCTGTCTTCACATAGTTCATCTCTGCAACCCCTTCGTTGGTGTTTGTTTCAATCCACGCCCCATGCGCGGGGCGACATCTAACCTTACAAGTATATGACAAAGGGTTTTTTTAGTCAAGGCTTCCCCTTGCAAAGAGGCTGGGTATATGTTAATAATAAAGGTTCAGGATGCTGTTTTCAGATAATCCGGTCTCAAAGGATTATATAAAAAACCATGATGAAAGGAGCATAACGAAGATGGCATTAAAGGGGATATTCTCGAAACATTGTTTGGCAACGCTGGCCGCTGGAGCGGTCATGGCTTTTTCCAGTGGCGCTTTGGCCGGAGAGGGCGGCCACTGGACCTATGAAGGCGAGCACGGCCCATCGCACTGGGGGCACATCACAAAAGAGTACGCGGCCTGTTCAGAGGGGAAAAACCAATCGCCAGTGAACATCACCGGCGCATCCGAGGCCGAGCTTAAAGACCTCGAATTCAGCTACAAGGCCTCGAAGCTCAACGTCGTCAACAACGGACATACGGTACAGGCCAACTACGACGCCGGAAGCTCCATCAAGGTAAACGGCATTGACTACCAACTCCTCCAATTCCACTTCCACGGCCCGAGCGAGCATACGGTCGCCGACAAGTCGTATCCGCTTGAGAATCACTTTGTCCATAAGAGCGCCAAGGGCGAGCTTGCCGTAATCGGCGTTCTCATTGAGGAAGGCGCTGAAAACGCCGCGTTCAAGGGCATCTGGGCAAACCTGCCAAAAAAATCCGGGGATAAGAGTACCGCTGACGTCTCCTACAGCGCATCTGACCTTATGCCAAAGGCGAAGGTCTATTCAACCTATCCGGGTTCGCTTACCACCCCGCCCTGCTCGGAAGGCGTAACATGGCTTGTATTGAACGAGCCGATACAGATGTCAAAGGCTCAGATAGAAGAAGTCAAGGCCATTATAAAGGACAACAACCGTCCGGTGCAGCCGATAAATACGAGAAAGATAAGCACAAAGGCGCCGGCAAAGAAGTAACTACTCAGGCAAGCATCTCAAGCGAAGAGCCGCCCGCGTCATGCGGGCGGCTCTTTTTGGTTATTAATACAGGGGTACCCATGAACAAATCGTTTGTATTCGCGCTGCTTACCGCCGTTGTCTGGGGGCTTGCGCCAGCCTTTGAGAAGATGGGGCTTGACGGCAAGATTGACCCGTTCATCGGCGTGGTTATACGCACCATTCCGATAGCGCTGATAACCTTCGTGGCGCTCTTTTTCATGGGCAGGACGCATGAGCTTGCCCGAATTGACCTTAAAAGCGCCTTGCTTGTCGCCTCCGGCGGAATACTTGCCGGACTCGTGGGACAGTTTCTTTTCTACTCGGCGCTCAAATCCGGCGAGGCGTCGGTCGTTGTTCCGGTCGCCGCGATCTATCCGCTCATAGCGCTCGTGGTCTCAATTGTTTTCCTCGGCGAGGCGATAACGTGGCAAAAGGCTGTCGGCGCGACGCTCGTCGCGGGTGGCGTGATGTTGTTAAGGTAGAGTCGCAAGCGCCGCGGGCGACTGGAGCATCCGTCAGCCCGAATTGATGGAGCCCTGCTAAAGTTCTTTGGCCCGCCTTTCTTTCAAGAAAGGTGGGCGAGCCTTGACTTAAGCTCCATTGCCCGCATGATGTCCCTTGTCGAGAGCATGCCCACGAGCGCGCCGGTTGCCTCCATGACCGGGAATCTGCCGACCTCTGAGGATTGAAGCTTCTCTATCACATTAACTGCCGCCTCCTCTGGGGCAATCGTATCCACGGGCGTCAGTCTCAGCATAACCTCGGAAACCGTTGTCCTCGCCCACAGTTTCTTGTCAACCCCGCGCACCGCGTTGAGCGTTATGAGTCCCACGGTCTCTGAGCCGGTCGTTACCGGAAAACTCATGAACCGATACTTGAAAAAGTAGTGCTCCACCAACTCTTCGATGGTCAGTTTCGCGTCAACTGTAACGACCTCTTTTGTCATGATGTCCCTCACCTTCAGACCTTCAAGGGCGTGCCGCATTATGACCTGCTGATAGCTCCCTTGCGCGGCCTGACGCAGGAACACGCCGATGAATACGGACCAGAGTCCGGCGGTGTTTCCGATGAGCGCCTGTATGACGCCGACGACTATGAGAAACATGGCAAAGCCCTTGCCTATGCTGGACGCCACCCTCGTGGCAGTCTCCATGTTTCCGGTCTTTGCCCACCATACGGCGCGGAGCACCCTGCCGCCGTCGAGAGGAAAGCCGGGTATCATGTTAAAGATCAGAAGCGCCACGTTTATCATGGCAAGATAGCCTGTAACTGCGGCGATTGCCGGGTACTCTCCCGCGTCAATGACAAGAGAGACGGCCTTGAACAGCACGGCAAGAGCGGCGCTTGCCAGGGGGCCTGCCACGGCTATCTTGAACTCGACGCCGGGTGAAGTCGGCTCTTTTGACAGTTTGGCGACGCCCCCGAATATGAAAAGGGTTATCTCCTTCACGCCTACCCCAAGCTTGTTCGACACGTATGAATGGGCTATCTCGTGCACAAGGACGCAGACGAAAAGGAGCAGGGACGACAACGCACCCATCACTATGTACGCGCCCCGGCCAAACCCCGGATGATTATACGGGAAATAGCCCGCCGCAAGGCTCCATGCAAAGAGCACAAACACTAAAAACCACGTGTAATCAACGGTAATCCGAATGCCGAGTATCTTAAACAGCCTTATGCCGCTCATCAAAGCCTCCCGCGCTTCATCCGCTGATATTTATTATACCTTACTATGGGCCGCCGGGCAGTCCCAGACAACGTGTTTTTTGCACGAGACGGCTTTGTCCCTTAGTTGTTTTTTATCGCTGAAAAAAATTACTGCCAATGTGCCTTTAGTCACGTCAACGACCTATGCGTTAGTGTTAGCTTAAATTATCAGCGAATGCTTTTCCGATTAATTTATAAAAAATATGAAAAAATGGCAAGAAAAACATAAACTTGACAACCTCTGCTTGAATCGGCAACATGACTGCGATGCCAAATGTTAAGATAATGTCATGAAAAGATACCGAGACAGCCCATGAAGATACTCTTTATAAAACCGAGGCTTTCGTCTAATACGCTTGGAGGGATGGATTACTCCATTTGCGAGCCTCTGGAGTTCGAGACATTGGCCGCAGGGCTTCCGGACCACGATATAAGGATACTTGATCTGCGTTTCGACCCTGACCTCAAGGGAGAGATAGAGCGTTTCAAGCCTGATATAGCCGGAACCACGAGCATGTCCGTAAATGTGTACGCGGCCCGCGATATTCTAAGGAAGGTAAAGTCATACGACCCTGCCATAACGACCATCGTCGGCGGTTATCACGCCACGGTCGCTCCTGAGGATTTCGCGGAACCGTATATTGACGCGATAGTCATAGGCCAAGGGGTAGACACCTTACGCGATGCGGTGCGAGCGCTTGAGGCGGGCCGGGGGCTCGAATCAGTTCCCGGTCTTGCGATACCGGCCGGGCCGGGCGTCGTCAAGCGGACGGCCAAACGCGGCAAGGTATTCGACCTCGACTTGCAGCCGATCCCTGTGCGGACTTTCAACCCTCATCACCGAAAATATTACTTCTGTGAATACTGGCAGCCGTGCGCCATTATGCGCGCTTCCATCGGCTGCCACGCAAGATGCAGCTTTTGCGCCCTGTGGGATCTGACCGACGGCAAGTACCTGACCCATACCGTAAACCGCGTGGTTGATGAAATCCAGAGCATCCCTGAGAAGTACGTATTTTTCAACGACGATAATTTCATGCCTAAGGGACATGAAAAAAGGGTCATTGAGATACGAAACGAGATACTCCGGCGCGGCATTGATAAAGAATATTATTTCTCGACCCGCACCGATATGGTCTTGGCCCGTCCCGATATAATCGAAAAATGGGTTGACGCGGGTCTCAGGCGCGTCTTTTTCGGGCTTGAGGCCAACGACAACGACAGGCTCAAGTCGTTAAATAAAGGGTTATCCGAGGACATAAACCTGAAGGCGATAAAGATATGCCACGCTAATGGCATAGCCATAACCGGATGTTTCATCGTAGACCCAAGCTTCACCAGAGGAGATTTCTTGCGTCTTACCGAGTATGCGGCGCGGATTAACTTAAACATCGTCGCCTTTTTAGTGCTCACGCCGCACCCAGGCACCATCCTCCATGCCGTCAGACGTCACGAGATAATCCATCCGAATTACGAACTGTGGGATCACATGCATTCCGTCTTTAGAACCAACCTGCCGGAAAAAGAGTTTTACAGGGAGTATGCCAAG
Organism: Deltaproteobacteria bacterium; assembly: GCA_038043305.1. GTDB lineage: Bacteria > Desulfobacterota > GWC2-55-46 > GWC2-55-46 > GWC2-55-46 > JACRCE01. The sequence continues at coordinate 10,776 of JBBTCG010000081.1, forward strand.
CTGTGGATGCGCTCCTATACGCCAATGACATGGGATGGGGCAAAACGCGCGGGCCGCATGTTGAGACTTTCGTCCGCCGTTCAAAAACTGCACCTCATGCGCACGGTCGTAAGCATATTCCCGAAGATCGCGCTCGGCGCGGCAGGGCACGGCGCGAATGCGGCGGCCAACTGGATGAACTGGGCGCTTGGCCGGAAGATCGAACGGGTTGTCAGAGGGCGCTCGCATCCGCTGCTGCCGTCTTTAAGGCCGGAAGCCCTTGCGCTTCTGACCGAAGAAAATATGAATACAGAATACTTTGACGACGAAAAGAAGAGGCTTATTTCAAATGCCAGAGAGACGGATAAGAATATAAAACCTGCGCCGGTATTTTAGTCCCGTGAATGTAAAGATAATTAAACCTTCATCCTACGGCATGGACGGCAAACTCATCCGCAATCCAAGGATGTGGATAACGGGATTGACCGCCATACACCTTGCCGCCCTGACGCCGGATTTTTCTCACGTTTGAACCAAATGATCAGACTCATCCATACATTGGCCCAGAT
>JBBTCG010000082.1:0-19558 GCA_038043305.1 Deltaproteobacteria bacterium
TGTCATTCCCGCAATCCCCCGATAGAGACATTCGAGGGCAAGCTTTTAGCGGGAATCCAGAGTCTTTATGTTTTCGACCTTAAGACGCTGGCCTTCCCGATTTCATAGATTCCCGATTAAAACTTCGGGAATGACATGCCTCGGGAATGACAATTCCGAGGCGCGGGATAGAATAAATCAGAGCTTCCTTAAGTCAGTTACGGTGTTACGCTTACGCAGGGACGCCGTGGTAAATGGGAAAGGTGAGTCTGCACACAACATTAGGTCTTAGAATCTGTTGTGTAGATTAGGCCCCTTTCCCGAAAACTTTGTTCCAAAGGTCGAACGGTATCTTAAGCCTCCCTTGGGGATGAGCTCGTATTCGCAAGGTTGACCTGAACGAAGCAGCTGCCCTCAGCGTTGCTTTTTCGTCAAGGATGTCTTTATGTCAATAAATAACATATCGGAATAAACAGGGACAGATGTCCCTATCCCTATTAACCCAAAAAACTCGACACTGAAACAGTTGTTTTTACACTCTATGAGCAGCAACACAACCTCTTTGCTTTACTCTTTACCTCCAACGGCCTTGCCGCTCCGCTCGGTGCGAATCCCCTGACCGGGCCTTGTGTTTTTGCGGAGGCCGCGCGGGTCTTTTACGATCCTTCCGTTCACGATAACGTATTCAAAGCCTTTGGAAAAGCTGTTCGGCCTTTCAACGGTCGCGGTATCCGTTACAGTGTCTGGGTTGAATATTACTACGTCGGCGTCCATGCCTTGTTGCAGCCTGCCTTTTTTTCTCATTTGAGCGGAGGCCGCCTCAAGCCGCTTTGCGGGCATAAGCAACATCTTATTGATGGCCTCCATCAGGGTTATGGTCTTATCCTCCCTTACATAGACCCTAAGCGTCCTTGCAAACGTGCCGGCTGCGCGCGGATGGTTGTTGTTGCCCGGCTCCATTATGCCGTCGCTTCCAAGCATTACAAAAGGAGAGGAAAGGGCCTGCGTTACGTCGTCTTCCGGTATGGCGTAGGCAACCGCGAGTTTGCCGGCCTTCCGGTATTTTGCAAAATTCTCCTTGGTCAGACGCTCGGCGCTGCCGCCTATCTGTAGATCGTTATATGTTATACGGAAGCGTTTTTGCCAGCCGTCGTCAAATCGCGCGGAGTTGAGATACGTGGCCCAGAACGGGTATGGGTATGTGCAGGCGGTTATGTCCACCCCGTCCTCAACCGCTTTTTTAATCAGTTCGAGCGAGGCGGCCATTGAAAACGTCCCGCCCGTCGAGTTTATGTGATCAACGTGGATTGACGCGCCTATTTTTCCGGCGAGCGTTATGACCTCGTTAAGCGCGTCAATATTGGTTCCGGGCGCCTCCATAGTAGAGTAGCGCACGTGAAAGAAGACCGGCACGTTGAAACGTTTTGCAACGGTCATCATGGCCTCCACCTCGTCTTGCGAGGCGCCGGGGGCGTATTCAAGGCTCATGCCAAGGCCGAGGCCGCCTTCATCAAGCGCTTTTTGCGCCATCCTGACGAGCCGTTCAATCTCCTTTGTTGTTGCGGGTCTGTAAGGGTTGACGCCGATTGAGAGCCTTGCCGAGTTATAGAAAAATCCGGCGCCGAAGTTTACAGGCGTTATACCTGCAAATTTTTTGCGCCATTTGAGAGGCTCTATTGCTCCGCCGTGCATGGCAAGGTTTGTCGTTACACCGTCCGCGACCTTGTACCAGACGCCGTATTCGTTCGGGTCATAAGAAAGGATATCAATGAAGCCCGGGCTGACGACAAAGCCCGCCGCGCTGATCTCAACCTTGCCAATAATCGGCTCCGTCGTAACAACGGCGATTGTCCGGCCGTTTATCCCGACGTTCATCCCGGTCTTGTCCAGTCCGGTCTCAGGGTCCATGACGCGCCCACCGACTATTACGATGTCATAGTTTGTCGGGGAGGCAGCATTAACAACGCCCAAGCCGCCAAACAGAAGCCACAACACGAGACAGGGGAAGGCTGTAAGTATGAGTCCAATGCCCTTGCGGTCGGTCATATCGGTTCTCGGCCTTGGTTTATTGAGGGAAAATAGGGACAGCTGTTCCTATTTACCCTAAACGAAAAACGCCCCGCATCGCACCACTTCGTATCACGTAAGGATGTTACTTGACAAATCTCCTTGTGATGCTAAGTGGTGCGATGCGGGGCGTTGAGGATGTCAAATCCATAGGCGCAACTGGGGCGTCAGGTATGGCGATAGATAGTCAGGGGGCCTACTTCTTGAGCACCGCGTCCTTGCAGACCTTGGCGATCCTGAACTTCACGGCCTGTTTGGCCGGTATCTGGATGGTCTCGCCTGTGCGCGGATTCCTGCCCTGCCTCGCCGCTCTGTCAACCAGCACGAGCTTGCCTATCCCCGGTATCGTAAAACTGTTTACCGCTTCCGTGTACGCCAATTCAGTCATCGCAGCAAGTATCTCGTGAACCGTCTTCTTGGGCACGCCGGACTTCTCGGCTATGGCGTTTTCAATCTGCGATTTGCTCATTGCGTTCGACATTTTTCAACCTCCATCTTTATGTCAGCGGTATTAAGATTTACGGCGCATCGGTCCAGCCTCTGCCTTCTTCTTTCTCTCGGTCTTTGCCTCTCCCACGGCCTTCTTTTCACTATTCTTTGCGCCAGCCTTTGCCCCTGCGGATGCGGCCTTTGCCGTTGGCTTCGATGACGCAGCCTTCAGGGCCTTTGCCGGCTTTGTTCCCGTTGCCTTTGCCTCTTTGGCCGACTCGACCAGCTCTATGAAAGACATGTGCGCGTTATCGCCCGGCCTTGCCCCAAGTTTTACGATCCTCGTATAACCGCCTTTCCTCTCCTTATACTGAGGGGCCACGTCGTCAAAAAGTCGGGTTACCGCGATCTTATTTCGCATGAAGGCAAATGCCCTGCGCCTCGCGTGCACGCTGCCGTCCTTACCGAGCGTAATCATCTTCTCGGCGTAGCGCCTGAGGAGCTTTGCCCTCGGCGTCGTGGTGCGTATCCTGCCGGCCAGCACCAGGTCGTTGGTCATATTGGCCATGACCGCCCTAAGATGCCCCACGGCCATATCGAAGCGTTTTTCGTCTCTATTATGTCTCATCTCAAGACTACCCCTTGTCCGTTAACTATTTTCAGGCCGGTTCTAAAAATTGCCATTTTTCCCGATCTCTGCGTCAGGACGAAAATAAAAATACTCACATATTAACATATATGCTGCGCTTTTTATTTTCGCCCTTCCTTGACCTCGGAAAAACTATCTAATTTTTAGAGCCGGCCTTCAGGCCGGTTCCTTAATATCCGTAGTACGCATGGCATCAAGCGACTTCCTTGACGGGAAGTCGTCCACATTCATGCCAAAGTCGAGTCCCATGTTGTGAAGCAGCTCTTTTATCTCATTCAAAGACTTTCTGCCGAAGTTTTTCGTCCTGAGCATCTCCTGCTCGGTCTTCTGCACCATCTCACCTATGTACTTTATGTCCGCGTTCTTGAGGCAGTTGGCGCTCCTCACGGAAAGCTCCATCTCGTCCACGGTCTTGAAAAGATGCTCGTTGAACTGAGGGTTTACGTCCGGCTTCTCGGAAGACCGCTCCTCCTCTTCCTCGAACGTTATGAACACGCTCAACTGGTCCTTGAATATCTTGGCGGCTATGGCAACGGCGCTCTGAGGGTCAATCGCGCCGGAGGTCCACAGCTCCAGGACGAGCTTGTCGTAATCGGTTCTCTGCCCTACCCTCGCGTGCATTACGTTGAAGTTGACGCGCGTTACCGGCTGGAAGACCGAGTCAATCGCAATCATCCCTATCGTCGTCTCAGGGGGCTTATTTCTTTCGGAGGGCACGTAGCCCTTGCCATGGTTTGCTATCAGCTCGCAGTCGAACTTCGAGTCCTTGGACACGGTTGCGATATGCTGGCTTGGATTCAATATCTCTACGGTCGAATCGCAGATGATCTCCTTTGCCGTAACCACGCCGTGCGGCCCAGTGCCCTTTATGCGAAGCGTCTTGGGGCCGTCGCCATGAATCCTGAGCTTTACCTGCTTGAGGTTCAAGATTATATCCGATACGTCCTCTTTGACGCCCGGCACGGACGAAAACTCGTGAAGAACGCCGTCTACCTTAACGTTGGTTATCGCCGCGCCCTGAAGCGACGACAGCAATATCCTTCTAAGCGAATTCCCGATGGTTACGCCAAAACCGCGCTCAAGAGGCTCTGCAACAAACTTTCCGTATGTGTTGGTAAGTGTTTCCTTGTCAACCTCAAGCTTTTTAGGTTTAATAAGGTCCCGCCAGTTTTTTTGCATGATGCCCCCGTCTCTTAATTTATGTATGGAACAAGGATATGTATAATTTACCGTTGCGCCCCTTATCGGCTGTGAAACAAATGCATTACGCGGGACGCATTGTACCAAACTGAAGCCTCCGAGAAAACACAACTTATTTTGAATACAACTCCACTACAAGCTGCTCGTTCATCGGCACGGTTACGTCCTCGCGTCTCGGCAGCCTGGCCACTATGCCCTTCATCTGCCCCTTGTCAAGCGTAAACCATTCCGGTACGCCCCTTCTCTCGGCGGACTTGGCGTTTTCGGCAAGCTTAGGCTTTTTCTTCCACTTGTCGGTAACCTCTATTACGTCCGCGCTCTTTAGCCTGTAGGACGGGATGTCAACGGAGCGGCCGTTCACATTGAAGCCTCCGTGCGTAACCATCATCCTCGCCTCTTTCCTGCACCCGGCGAAGCCAAGCCTGTATACGGCGTTGTCAAGACGCCTCTCAAGATACGCGACGAGGGTCTCACCGGTGATGCCCTTTGCCCTTTCAGCGGCCTTAAAGGTGTTTTTGAACTGCGCCTCCATCAGCCCGTATATCCGTTTTATCTTCTGCTTTTCCCTGAGCTGGAGCGCGTATTCAGAAACCTTTCCCCTGGCCTGTCCGTGCTGCCCCGGGGCGTAGCTCCTTCTCTCAAAGGCGCATTTATCCGTGTAGCACCTCTCCGCCTTGAAAAAAAGCTTAGTGCCTTCGCGCCTGCACAACTTGCATACGGAACTCAAATGCCTTGCCAACTTGTGACCTCCCTCTTTGTTTACGTCCTGACCCTATTATGGCCGTATCATGCCTCATTGAGATGTACCCGGCATGATGGAAATTATTGTAATATTAGGGCTTCTCTACTAACGCCTTCACGCCAACTTAAACCCTGCGCCTCTTAGGCGGCCTGCATCCGTTGTGCGGCAAAGGCGTTACGTCCCTTATGAGGCTTATGCTGAAGCCTGCGGACTGTAATGACCTCAATGCCGCCTCCCTGCCTGAGCCGGGGCCGTTGAGATAAACGTCAACCGTTCTTACGCCGCTGTCCATCGCCTTCCTCGCAGCCGTCTCAGCGGCAACCTGCGCGGCGAACGGGGTGCCCTTCCTTGATCCCTTGAAGCCCTGCCCGCCTGAGCTTGACCATGCGAGCACGTTGCCTGCGGGATCGGTTATGCTTATAATAGTGTTATTGAACGTTGACTTTATATGAACAACGCCCTTTGATACCGCCCTTTTTTCCTTCTTAGGCTTTGCCATCTATTTCCTCTCCATCACATTTATCAACGACGGCTCATGCCGCCTTGGTTAGCTTCGACTGCCCGGCCTCTTACTCGGCCTTTCTCAGGGACACAACTCCCTTCCTTGGGCCTTTCCTCGTTCTCGCGTTGGTATGCGTCCGCTGGCCGCGCACCGGAAGGTTCTTCCGATGGCGGAGGCCCCTGTAGCAGCCCATGTCTATCAGCATCTTTACGTGCATTGACACGTCTTTTCTCAGGTCGCCCTCGACCTTGAAGTCCGTATCAATGACCTTTCTGATGGCGCCCACCTGAGCCTCGGTCAAATCCTGCGTCTTTATCGCAGGGTCAACGCCAGCCTTTGCAAGTATCTTTCCCGTTGAAGTGCGGCCAAGGCCGAATATCTTCATCAGCGCGATACCGATGCGTTTATTTTTGTTAAGGTCTACTCCGGCAATTCTTGCCACTTATTCCTCCGTTGCCTTTTAATTATCCCTGTCTCTGTTTATGCTTGGGGTTGACGCAAACCACGCGCACCACGCCTGTGCGCCGCACTATCTTGCACTTGACGCATATCTTTTTAACCGAGCTTCTTACCTTCATACTATCTCCTTAAAAAATATACCAAAACAAATACCTGCCCGCAAACCACAACTACTTAGCCCTGTAGGTTATCCTGCCCCTTGTGAGGTCATACGGGGAAAGCTCTATCGTTACCTTGTCCCCCGGAAGTATCTTTATGAAATGCATCCTCATCTTGCCTGATACGTGCGCAAGGACCTTATGCTTGTTTTCCAGCTCAACCCTGAACATAGCGTTGGGCAATGTCTCTATAACCGTGCCCTCAACCTGTATTGCCTCTTCTTTTGGCATACCGCTTGTAAACTCCTATGGCCTTGTCAGCACATACGGGCCGTTCTCGGTTATTGCGACCGTGTGCTCGAAGTGCGCCGAAAGGCTCCCATCAACGGTTACGGCGGTCCAGCCGTCCTTTAGCACCTTTACGTCGTAAGCGCCCGCGTTTATCATCGGCTCTATCGCCAGAACCATGCCGGGTTTGAGTCTTGCGCCCATGCCCGGTGAGCCGAAGTTCGGCACCTGCGGCGCTTCGTGAAGGCATATCCCTATGCCGTGGCCCACGAACTCTCTTACAACCGAAAACCCCTCGGCCTCTACGTGCCTCTGAACCGCGCTCGATATGTCCATGAGCCTGGCCCCGCTTCTCGCCGCGTCAATAGCCTTGTCCAAAGACTCCCGCGTTACGTTTATAAGCCTCAGAGCCTCGCTCGAGACATTGCCTATCGGAAGCGTAATGGCCGCGTCCGCGTAAAAACCGTCAAGCAACACGCCCACGTCTATACTCAATATATCGCCATCCTTGAGTACCCTCCCTGATGGCATGCCGTGCACCACCTCATTGTTCAGCGAGGTGCACAGACAAAACGGGTAATCCCTGTAGCCTTTGAAGGCCGGCGTTGCCTTTGCCCTTCTTATCTCGTCCTGTGCCAAGCGCTCAAGCTCTAATGTGGCCAAACCCGGCCTTGCCGTCTCTTCAAGCGCCTTAAGCACACGGGCTACCACCAACCCCGCCCTTCGCATTATCGCTATCTCTTCAGGCGTCTTAAGAATTATTGCTTCGCTTCCCAATTATCTCCATGATCGAGCCTGTTATGCCGTCCACTACGCCGGTGCCGTCAATAGCGTTGTAAAGACCCTTTTTCGTATAGTACTCGATGAGCGGGAAGGTCTCCTGCTCATAAACGGCAAGGCGCGCCTCTATGGTTTCCTCCTTGTCGTCCTCACGCTGATATATCTCGGACCCGCACTTGTCACAGGCGCCCATGTTGAGCGGCTGGCTGAATATTATATGATAGTTCGCGCCGCACTTCCTGCATACGCGCCTGCCGGAGAGTCTTTTCAAAAGCATCTTTCTGTCCACCTCGATGCCTATGACATGGCCGATGCCCTTGCCTATGCCGGCAAGCTGCGCCTCAAGCGCCTCGGCCTGCTTCAGGTTCCTCGGAAAGCCGTCAAGCAGAAAACCTGCGGCGCAATCGTTCATCATAAGACGCTCTTCAACCATGCTTACGACTATGTCATCGGTTACGAGCGCGCCCCTGTCCATGAACTCCTTTGCCTTTATGCCGAGCACGGTCTTGTTTTTTACGTTTGCGCGCAGGATGTCGCCGGTTGATATCTGCGGTATATGAAGAGTGTCCGAGAGTATCTTGCCCTGCGTGCCTTTGCCTGCGCCCGGTGCGCCGAGCAGTATTAGATTCATAATGTTTTTCTATCTTTGCAGCCGCGCCATTCGGTTCACCTATCCGAGGCCGACACCGTGCTTGGCCATGCCGCTATTTTAAAACCTTCCCTTGATCCTGCCTTTTTTGAGAAGCCCGTCGTAGCTCCTTGCGAGCATGTGGGACTCTATCTGTTGGGCGGTATCCATCGCAACGCCAACGACTATCAAAAGCGCCGTGCCGCCGAAGTAAAAAGGCGCGTTGAACTGCACCACTAAGAAAGACGGCAACACGCATACTATCGCCAGATAAAGTGCGCCCCAGAGCGTAAGGCGCGTGAGCACGGTGTCTATGTAGTCAGCGGTATTGGCGCCCGGCCTGATGCCCGGCACATAGCCGCCGTTTTTCTTGAGGTTCTCCGCCACTTCCTTTGGATTGAACTGCACCGCCGTATAAAAAAAAGTAAAGAATATGATAAAGGCCACGTACAATACGTTATACAAAATACCGTCAGGCTGCAAACTGGCGGCAACCGTCTTCATAAACGGAACGGCGATGAAACTCGCAATCGTTGCCGGAAAGACTATTATGGAGGAGGCGAATATCGGCGGGATAACGCCAGCCGAATTGAGCTTCAACGGCAGGTGCTGAACGCCTCCGCCGAGCACCTTTCGACCTACCACCCTCTTTGGATACTGTATGGGTATCTTACGCATCGCCATCTCCATGAAGACGATGCAGGCGACAACCACCGCCATCAGCCCGGCAAGGAAAAGCAGGATGAATATGCTCATCTCTCCGGCCCTTACGAGCTGAACGGTATGGAACACGGCCGCCGGCAGGTTCGCCACTATGCCGACGAATATGATGAGAGAGATGCCGTTGCCTATCCCGCGCTCGGTTATCTGTTCTCCGAGCCACATAAGAAAGGCCGTGCCTGACGTAAGCGTTATAACCGTGAATATCCTGAAATACCAGCCGGGATGGATGACTATGCTCTCGCCGGCCTGTCCAGACATGCTCTCAAGGCCAACGGCTATCATCGTGCCCTGCACCACGGCAAGGACGATGGTCAGATACCTTGTGTACTGGGTTATGGTCTTCCTGCCGGACTCGCCTTCCTTGGAGAGTTTCTCAAGATGAGGAACCACCGAGGTAAGAAGTTGCAGGATGATGGATGCGCTGATGTACGGCATGATGCCGAGCGAGAAAACGGAAAAACGCTCAAGCGCGCCGCCCGTGAACATGGTCGCAAAGTCGAGGAGCGTTCCGCTCGACGCCTTGAAAAAACCGGCCAGCGCCTCGGCATCAACGCCGGGCGTCGGGATGAACACGCCGATCCTGAAGACCGCAAGGGCTATAAGCGTTATGAGGATACGCCTGTTAAGCTCCGGCACTTTGCCTATGTTCGTGGCAAGTCCAGCCAACTTATATAACCTCGCTCGTGCCGCCGGCGGCCTTTATCTTTTCTACGGCCGATGCGCTGAACTTGTTGGCCTTAACCGTAATAGCTGTACTTATCTCACCGTCGCCAAGCACCTTCACGAGTCCCTTGCCGCCCTTGGCCATGCCGCGCTGGGAAATAGTCTCGGGGTCCGCAACCTCGCCCGCCTTAAAGGCGTTGGCAAGCTGGCCGACGTTCACGATCCGGTAAATCGTCCTGAATACGTTTGTAAACCCGCGCTTTGGGAGACGCCTTTGCAAAGGCATCTGACCGCCCTCAAACCCGGGCTTTATACTGCCGCCGGACCTTGCGGTCTGTCCCTTGCCGCCTTTACCAGAGGTCTTGCCTGAACCTCCACCTTCTCCGCGTCCAACACGTTTTCTATTCTTATTTGCGCCCTTTGGCGCTTTGAGTCTGTCAAGCATGATAATCTGTCTCCGTCGTGCCGTCGGGATTATTATTTAAAAACGGCTATAGTGAAAAGTTGATATGTTAGCATTCTTTTACGGCAAAGGGAAGCTTTTTCAGTCTATACCTTAAAGGCCGTGAGCCGTGACCGTGAAAAACAAAGACCGCATGGGGCTCAAGCGCAATGGTTGGCTTAAGCGCCGTTACTCTCCCCCTCAACGCACACGAGGTGGTTAACCTTGCGTATCATGCCGCGCACCTGAGGACTGTCATTTAGAAGCTTTGTTGAGTTGATCTTCTTCAACCCAAGTCCAAGAAGCGTCTGTTTCTGCCGTTCCGTAGACTCTATCTTGCTTTTTTTAAGAATTACTCTTATCTGTTTTTTCACCGTCAAACCTCAGTCTCTGCCTTATTCGTTATTTCCGTTTTTTGCTTAAAGGCTGCGCTGCTGAAAGGATTGTCTCCTCAACGCATCACGTTTACGGCCTTTTACTGACTGACGCGCCTGCCCCTCGACTCAGCCATCGTCTCATGGCTTCTGATCTGTCTTAGCGCGTCAAGCGTGGCCTTCACGACGTTATGCGGATTGCTCGTGCCAAGCGACTTTGTAAGCACGTTCGATATGCCCACGGCCTCTATGACCGCCCTGACGCCGCCGCCGGCTATTATGCCGGTTCCGGCGGACGCCGGTCTTAAAAACACCCTGCCCGCGCCAAAGGTGCCGGTTACTTCATAAGGTATCGTTCCCTCGGCCACAGGGACGTGGAACAGCGATTTTTTTGCCTGCTCTATGGCCTTGCGTATCGCCTCAGGCACCTCGTTTGCCTTGCCAAGCCCCATACCCACGTGGCCTTTGCCGTCACCGACGACTACGATCGCGTTAAAGCTGAACCGCTTGCCGCCCTTGACAACCTTGGCAACCCTGTTAAGGTATACAAGCTTATCCTTCAACTCCAGGGAACCTGCGTCTATCTTCTCCAAACAAACCTCCATGTGAGACGATTATCGGTTAAGGAATATCTTTACTGACTTTTCGCCAACCGTCCGCTGGGAACCATCCTTAAAAAGGGCTGCCCTGCAAACGCGCAGACCTACGAGGTCTGCCCTACATTAAAAGTCAAGCCCCGCAGCCCTTGCGCCGTCCGCAAGAAACTGCACTCGCCCGTGATACAGATACCCGCTCCTGTCAAATACAATCTTTTTAACGCCAGCCTCAAGCGCCCTTTTAGCGCACAGTTCTCCGACCTTCTTGGCGGCATCCTGCCCCTTGAGCTTGGCAACGACAGCGGCAAGCTCCTTGCACTTGGTGGAGGCTGCGGCAATGGTCTTACCAGCGCAGTCGTCTATGACCTGAGCATAAATATGCTTGTTGCTCCTGTATACGTTAAGCCTCGGACGATCAGCCGTGCCTTTAACCTTTTTCCTGACGCGGAATTTGCGTCTTTCCCATCCGGTGGTGTTTTGTGTCCTTGCCTGCATCTCTTATTTCCCTCCCGCGGCCTTACCGGCCTTACCGGCCTTTCTTCTGATTACCTCGTTCGCATACTTTATGCCCTTGCCCTTATAAGGCTCAGGCGGCCTAAAACTCCTTATATTCGCGGCGACATGGCCGACAAGCTGCTTGTCCGGCCCCTTGATCAGCAAACTGGTCTGCTTGTCCACCGACGCGGTAATGCCCTTTGGCAGTTCATACTTGACGGGGTGCGAAAACCCAAGAGACATATTTACGACGTTGCCGGCTACGTCCGCCTTGTATCCAACCCCGACTATTTCAAGCCTTTTCTCGAACCCGGTGTTAACGCCCTGCACCATGTTCGCGGCAAGCGTCCTTGTAAGTCCATGAAGCGACCTTGCAAGCCGCGAGTCATCCGCCCTTCCGACCTCGATTGTCGAACCCTTTATGTCCATCTTTATCTCAGGTCTGACGGCAAGTTCCAGAGCGCCCAGCGGCCCTGACGCCTTAAAGAGCCTTCCTCTTTCATCGAACGCCACCTTTACGCCGGCAGGCACTGTTATTGGGTTTTTACCTATTCTTGACATGGCATTCCTTGTCTATAATCCTTCTCTTAATATATGGTGCAAAGCAGCTCGCCGCCTATGCCCATCTCCCTTGCCTTCCTGTCCGTCATGATACCCTTGGAGGTTGAGATGATGGCAATGCCTGAGCCGTTCAGAACCGTGGGTATCTCTTCCTTGCCCACGTATTTTCTGAGACCGGGCTTACTGGCGCGCTTCAAATTCGTTATAACGCCCTTCTTTGACGGCGTGTATTTAAGCTGGAGCTTTATAAAATTTCGCGCGTTTTCCTTGGTCTGGGTAAAGTCCTTGATGTAGCCCTCTTCCTTGAGTATCTTCGCTATCTCCAGCTTGATCTTGGAAGACCCAACCGTTACGTCGCGCTTTCTGGCCTGAGCCGCATTCCGTATCCTTGTAAGCAAATCCGCTATCGGGTCAGTCATGGACATCTTCTGCTCTCTCCTTCTGAAATTCGGGCACCGCGAGTCCTTCCATGATTGAAAGGATAGCGGACCGCATTATAACTATTTTTTCGCAAGGCCCTTAACCTTGCCCAGACAGACCGCTATACTTACCAGCTCGACTTTATAACGCCCGGAAGCTCGCCCTTCAGGGCCATCTTCCTGAAGCACAGCCTGCACATTTTGAACTTCCTGTAATATGCGCGCGACCTGCCGCATATCGGGCAACGATTGTACGCCCTGACCTGAAACTTAGGCTTTCTCTTCGCCTTTGCTATTAATGATTTCTTAGCCAATCTGAAACCCCTCTTATACTGTCGTTTGACGGCGCACGGGACAACCGTGCCCTACTTCTTGAACGGCATTCCCATGTGTTTCAAAAGCGCCTTTGCCTCTTCGTCGGTCTTCGCGTTCGTGGCGATGGTTATATTCATGCCGCGGAGCTTGTCAATCTTGTCGTACTCGATCTCCGGGAATATTATCTGTTCCTTGATGCCGGCGGTGTAGTTGCCCCTGCCGTCAAAGGATTTATCCGGCATGCCCTTGAAGTCCCTTATGCGCGGGATGCTGAAGTTGACGAACCTGTCGTAGAACTCGTACATCTTCGCGCCCCTGAGCGTTACCATGCAGCCTATCGGCATCCCGACCCTGAGCTTGAAGGTCGCAATGGACTTCTTCGCCTTTGTGACAACCGGCTTTTGTCCGGTAATCATCGTCATGTCGCGCACTGCGGCGTCAATTACCTTTACGTCCGTTACGGCCTCGCCAAGCCCCATGTTCAGGACTATCTTTTCAAGTCTCGGAACCTGACAGACGTTCGTGTACTTAAATTCCTTCATCATCGCGGGCACGACTTCTTTGGTATAAATCCCTTTAAGCCTTACCGTCATTTGCCGATTACCTCTCCGCACTTTTTGCAGACCCTGACCTTGGTCTTGTCTTCCAGCAACTTAGCGCCTGTCCTCACCGGCCCCTTGCACTTGGCGCAAAGGATCATCACGTTGGATACGGCGATCGGGGCTTCCTTCTCTATGATGCCGCCGTGCTTATACTTTGCCGAGGGCTTCTGGTGGCGCTTTACGACGTTGACCTTCTCTACGAAGACAACGCCCTTATCGGGATTTACCCTCATCACCTTGCCGGTCTTGCCCTTATCCTTGCCGGTTATAACCATTATCTGATCGTCTTTTCTTATGCTTAGGCCCATCGTCGGTTCCTTTTAACAGGCTGCTCACAAACGCCCATCTGCAGCGTTGGCCTCAAAGCTCCTCAATTATCGGCGCACAACAAAGTGCGCCTTTTCGTCGCTTCCCTATTGCATAGGGGCCTTGCATCTGCCTGGGTTCCCATTGCGTCTTTTCTTTTTTGCAATGGGAAGATGTGAGCAGCCTGTACAATCTTGAATTTTTCAGCAAACTGTTATTTAATTTCCCGCGTCCCGTCAACTCTTTCCCGTCGTCAAGACTGCCGGGTATTTCTACAGCACCTCAGGGGCAAGCGAGACTATCTTCATAAACTTTCTTGCGCGAAGCTCCCTTGCGACCGGGCCGAATATCCTTGTGCCGAGCGGCTCGTTGTCCTTGGTTATCAACACGACCGAATTGTCGTCAAAGCGTATATAGGAGCCGTCGTTCCTGCGCGTCTCCTTGACGGTACGCACCACGACGGCGCGCACGACGTCGCCCTTCTTGACCTTCGTATCGAAGATCGCCTCTTTTACGTTAACGACTACAACGTCGCCTATATCGGCGGTCAGCTTGTTTGAAGCGCCTACGACCTTGATGCAGGAGACCTTTTTGGCGCCGGAGTTGTCCGCAACTCCCATGATGCTGCGCATCTGTATCATTTTGCTTTCTCCAGTATTTCTTTAAGGCGCCAACACTTGGTTTTGCTCAAGGGGCGCGTCGAAATTATCGTCACCTTGTCGCCGGTCTTAGACTCGTTCTTTTCGTCATGCACCGCGTAGTTGACGCTTCTCTTGACGTACTTTCCGTAAAACGGGTGCTTGGTAATAGTGTCTATGGAGACAAGCACCGTCTTTGCCATGCCGCCGCTCCTTACCACGTTGCCGATAAGGGTCTTTCTGTCCACTCTTTCAACCGCCATCTGATTACGCGCTCCTTTCCTTCTCGGCAATCACCGTCTTGATCTTCGCAATGTCCCTGCGTACAATACGCAGCTTTAGGGGATTTTCAAGCTGGTTGGTGGCATGACGCATCCTAAGGTTAAACATCTCCTTCTGAAGCTCCGCCTCCTTTGCCTTTATCTCGCCTATCGCCATTTCCCTGAGTTCCGTTGCCTTCATATCCGATACCCTTTATTCCGTTAGTAGCTCATCTCTCCGCTGTCCTTACTGACGCGGCCGCTATCGTGAATCAAACTATCTCTCTTTGTATGAACTTCGTGGGGATCGAAATCTTATGAGCCGCGAGCCTGAAGGCCTCTTTTGCGATGGCATCGGTTACGCCCTCCATCTCATAGAGGATCCTGCCCGGCTTTATCACCGCTACCCAGTCCTCAGGGCTGCCTTTTCCGCTTCCCATTCTCGTCTCGGCCGGTTTCTTGGTCACGGGCTTATCAGGGAAGACGCGAACCCATATCTTGCCGCCCCTTTTTATGAAACGGGTCATGGCTATACGCGCGGCCTCTATCTGCCTTGTCGAAAGCCAGCCGCACTCGGTGGCCTGCAACCCATAGTTCCCAAAGCTCAGGGAGGAGCCTCTCTGTGCCAGCCCCCTCCTCTTGCCTCTCTGCTGTTTCCTGAATTTTACCTTCTTTGGTATTAACATGTTATCGGTTCCTAACGCCTGAATATTATCGCCTTTTACGGCTATATATGACTAATCAAGGCCAACTTAGTTGCTTAGGAAAACTAAGTAACATAAGTCTCGCCGGATTGCACCCATCTACCACCAATCAAAGCCATCAGCCCTGAACTATTGCTGGATTGCGGCCTCCTCAGCGGCCATCGGTCTCTGGGCAACCTCTCCCTTGTATATTATCACCTTCACGCCGATGATCCCGAAGGTCGTTTTCGACTCGGCCACTCCGTAGTCAATGTCGGCGCGCAGCGTATGCAGCGGAACCCTGCCCTCCCTGTACCACTCGGAGCGCGCAATCTCAGCCCCGCCGAGCCTGCCGGCGCACATAATCTTAATGCCCTTTGCGCCCATCCTCAGCGCCGAGGTTACCGCCTTTTTCATGGCCCTCCTGAAGGAAACCCTTCTTTCAAGCTGCAAGGCCACGTTCTCGGCGACAAGCTGTGCGTCGGTATCGGCCTTCCTTACCTCGACTATTTCAAGATCAACCGCCCTGCCCGTAAGCTTGGCAAGCTCCTTCTTCATCACGTCAATCTCGGAGCCTCTCTTGCCTATTACTATGCCCGGCCTTGCCGTGCGTATAATCACCTTTACGTTATTGGCGGTGCGCTCTATCTCGATCTTTGATATGCCGGCGTGGAAGAGCTTCTTCTTCACGAACAGCCTGAGCTTCAAATCCTCGTGAACGAACTCCGCGTAATTTTTCTCGCTGTACCAGCGTGAATCCCATCCCTTTGATATGCCGAGCCTGAAACCTATTGGATGAACTTTCTGACCCAAAAAACTACCTCCGTTTAATATAACCGTCTCTTTGCCGCCTGAGTGCCTCAAAAGCCGCAACCTGCCTCAGAAGCCGCTGCTTGCCGGATTTGACGCCGGATTACTTCTCGTCCACCACTATCGTTACGTGGCTTGAGCGCTTGCGTATCATCGCGCCCCTGCCCATTGCCTTTGAATGGGTGCGCTTCATCACCGGGCCCGGATCAACGTAAGCCGTCTTGACGTAGAGCTTGTCAACGTCGGCCTTCGCGTTGTTCTCTGCATTGGCAACGGCGCTCTTTACCACCTTTGTAATGTCCCTGCTGACCGCCTTTGCGTTGAAGGACAGTATCGCAAGGGCGTCTTCAATCTTTTTGCCCCTTATAAGATCAACCACCAGCCTCGCCTTCTGCGGAGAGACCTTCATGTATTTTGATATTGCCTTGGTTTCCATCGGTTTATCCTTATTATCTTTAATGCTTATTCGACGCCCGCCTTAACCGCGTGGTCAAAGGCGACGCCTTGAGCGCTATTGCTAACCCTTTGCCCCGGGCATCTTGGCCTTTTTAATGCCGGAGTGTCCGTAGAAGGTGCGCGTCGGAGAAAACTCTCCGAGCTTATGACCGACCATGTTCTCGGTAACGAACACCGGGATGAACTTTTTTCCGTTATGCACGGCAATGGTGAAGCCGACCATCTCAGGCGCTATCATTGACCTTCTTGACCAGGTCTTTATGACCTTTCTCGCCTTCGCGTCAGTCGCCGCGTTTATCTTTTCCATCAAATGCCCGTCAATAAAAGGGCCTTTCTTTACCGAACGCACCGTTTACTTCCTCCTGGTTATGATATACTTATTAGACTCCGTACGCCTTCTTGTCTTATAACCCTTTGTCGGAACGCCCCACGGGTTTGAAGGATGGTTGCCGCCCTTGCTCTTTCCCTCGCCGCCGCCGTGCGGATGGTCAACCGGGTTCATGGCAACGCCCCTGACCCTCGGAGACCTTCCAAGCCAGCGCGACCTGCCCGCCTTGCCTATGGTAACGTTCTCATGGTCGAGGTTGCCCACCTGACCTACCGTTGCGTAGCAATCTTGAAGAACAAGCCTCACCTCGTTGGACGGGAGCTTTAGGGTTGCGTAGCTTCCTTCCTTTGCCATGAGCTGCGCGTATGCGCCGGCGGTCCTCGCAAGCTGACCGCCCTTGCCAATCTTCATCTCTATGTTGTGTATGAACGAACCTACCGGAATGGCCTTTATAGGCAACGCGTTGCCGGGCTTTATGTCGGAGTCAGGGCCTGCGACCACCACATCGCCCACATTGAGACCAAGCGGGGCTATGATATATCTCTTCTCCCCGTCGGCATAGTTGAGTAGCGCGATGTTTGAAGTCCTGTTCGGGTCGTACTCTATGGTCGCAACCGTCGCCGGTACGCCGCGCTTGTCCCTCTTAAAATCAATAAGCCTCAGAAGCCTCTTATGTCCGCCGCTTATCCAGCGCACCGTAATCCTGCCAAGGTTATTCCTGCCGCCGGTTCTCTTACGCGGCACGGTAAGCGAGCGCTCAGGCCGTTTCTTGGCCAACCCCTCGAACACGAGGGTGGTTTTTGTTCTATTTGAAGGCGACGTCGGTTTATAACTTTTTACTGGCATCTCTTTTTCCTTGACCTTACTTGATGTTTCAATCTACGCCCTCGTGCGGGGCAACGCGGCCACAGCACGATCCTATACGCCCGCGAACAGCTCTATCTTGTCGCCCTCTTTGAGCGTTACATACGCCTTTTTCCTCGTGGAGGTCTGTCCCGCGTACTTGCCCATCTTCTTCAACTTTCCGGGCACCCTTTGAGTGTTGACGCTTATGACCTTTACGTTAAACGCCTTTTCAACCGACTCTTTTACTTCCTTCTTGTTAGCGGTAAGCTCGACCCAGAACACGACCTTGTTGCCGTCGGCAACGGCCGCCGTGCTCTTTTCGGTTATTACCGGCGATTTTATGATTGAATATATGTCTTTCATATTGGCTGCCTCTTGTTATTTAAGTTGTCTCTATCAGACCTCTGTGCGTCTCCTTACTGAAAACTAGCCTCGATCTTCTCAGCAGCGGCCTTTGTCATAACGAGGTTGTCGTAATTGAGCACGTCATAGACGTTAACCCCGGCTGAATCCAGCACCTTAAAGTCCTTGAGATTCCTTGCCGCAAGGATGAAGTTCGGCTCCTGTCCGGCAACTACTATAAGGGCGTTCGTGAGCTTGGCTTTTTTCAGCAACTCCACCGCCTGCTTGGTCTTTGGCTGACCTATCTCAATTGAATCGAATATCTTGAGGCTCCCGTCCTTTGCCTTCATGCTCAGGGCCGACTTGAGCGCCTCTTTTTTAACCTTCTTTGGCACGTCATAGGAATAGTCCCTCGGCCTTGGCCCGAAGACCGTGCCGCCGTGCCGCCAGAGCGGGCTTCTTATGGAACCTGCCCTTGCCCTGCCGGTACCCTTCTGCTTCCAGGGCTTTGACCCGCCGCCGCTCACAAGACCCTTGGTCTTGGTGCATGCGGTTCCGGCCCTTCTGTTGGCAAGCTGCATCTTGACGACCTCATAGAAGAGCCCCTCGTTTACAGCAACGCCGTACACTTCGTCCTTGAGGTTTATCTCGGATATCTTCTGAGCGTCGTTATTCAGGAGTTCTATCTTCATTTTGAAAACCCTTGCATAGTTTCGTTAACACGGCTCGCCCTATTACTTAGCCGTCTTTTTCATCGCCTTTTTTATGAACATCACGCTGTTGATCGGCCCCGGAACCGCTCCGTTTATGAGGATTACGTTCTCCTCCGGCCTGATGCCAACGACCTTGATGTTCTGCACGGTAACGAGCCTGTCTCCCATGTGCCCGGCCATCCTCATGCCCTTATATACCCTTGACGGGTCTGAGCTTGAGCCGATTGATCCCGGCGCCCTGTTGTGCATGCTGCCGTGCGACCCGCCGCCGCCGCTGAAGTTATGCCTCTTCATCGAGCCTTGAAAGCCTTTGCCCTTTGACCTGCCGCGAACGTCAACGTAATCGCCGACCTTGAAAAGCTCTGAGCAGTTGAGCGCCTGACCCGGCTTGTATTCGTCAAGTCCCGTGCCTTTGACCTCTGAAAGATGATAAAAGCAAGGTGTGCCTGACTTCTTGAAATGCCCCTTCATGGGGTTTGTTGCCCGCTTTTCCTTCTTCTCTATAAGGCCGAGCTGAAGCGCCTCATACCCGTCGCGCTCCTTGGTCTTTTTCTGAACCACGCGGCAGGTGGCGCTGCTTACCACGGTAACGGGAAGCACGGCCCCGTTCTCCGAGTATATCTGCGTCATCCCAAGCTTTTTTCCAAGTATTCCTTCTATCATAAGTAATAGCCTTTTTACTTTTTATGTGGTACGGGGCAAGCCATCGCCCTAATCAAGCTTTATCTCCACGTCAACGCCCGCCGGCAGATCAAGCTTCATAAGCGCGTCAACCGTGCCCTGCGAAGGCTCCATTATATCCATGAGCCTCTTATGAGTCCGTATCTCGAACTGCTCCCTGCTCTTCTTGTCAACATGCGGGGAACGGAGAACGCAAAACTTATTGATGCGCGTGGGGAGCGGTATAGGCCCGATTATCCTCGCGCCGGTTCTCTTTGCCGTGTCGGCAATCTCCTTTACGGACTTGTCGAGCAGCCTGTGATCAAACGCCTTTAACCTGATTCTGATCTTCTGATTTTCCACCCTTATGACTCCATTGACACCGCAATCGGTATCTTCGTTATTACTCAACCCGCCCAATTTCCTGTATATCGTCAGATCGGCAGTGTTTACGCCAGTATCTTCGTTACCACGCCCGCGCCGACCGTTCTGCCGCCCTCGCGGA
>JBBTCG010000083.1:0-9135 GCA_038043305.1 Deltaproteobacteria bacterium
TATCGCGTCTTTTATATTGTAGATGAACGCGAACGCTTGATATATATCCTCGAAATCGTTAAGCGGGACAACAATACTTACAATCTTGACGCGCAACATGTCGCAACCATAAAAGACCTACACGACAAATACTACAAAACCAAAACCAAAACAGGGAAGAAGCGTTAATCATGCAAGAATATTTTCACCTCACCGGACGAACCACCGACCATAGAGTTATGCACTGCTCATTGCTGATAAACCCTGATAATATCTCGGCGACTAAGTGTGAACAATTCAAGCATCTTGAACGGTTCATTTTTACCGAGGCTGTCCTTAAAATAACGATTAAGGACTGCACTACTGAAACTATTACCCATATTAAAACTCAACATCCGTTCGCTACTGTCAGCGCTGAAGAGGTCAAAAGAAGGCTTTTCCCGAACTTGAGCGAAGAAGATGCGCTGAGGATTTTCAAAGAAGACCTTTATCTTGAAGTTACGGAGAGGAAAATAAGCAGGATAAAATATCATAGGATCATCAACAAGATGACTCAACAGGAGTTGGCCGACAAGCTTGGCATGTATCAGTCAAACGTGGCGCGTCTTGAAAAGACCGAATACAAGCCTGATTTGGAGATATTAAAACAGCTCGGCAAAGTATTTAAAATAGACTTTAAGGAGTTGATTGAGGAATGACAAAAGGCATGCCTAAACTCATATATCTGTTGGTTTGTGATGACATCAGACAGGAGATGAACGAGAAACTTTCGTTCATCGGCGTATATACCAATAATACAATCACGGTGCCGGTTATCCCCATAACCTTACCACAGTTTCAAATTTTCAGCATGTGGGATAGTTCAAAGGAGAGGATAACATACTTCAAATTCAAGATTACTCAACCGGATGGGAATACAGTCGTGCAGACAGAGTCGGCACGTAAGCCAGACGCTCACGAAGTCACGACTACGACCGCAATTCACGTCGGGTTGTCTCCGTTCACGATACTATCTACAGGCGAATACAAGCTCGACATTGAGATAAACGGCCACCCTCACGAATTGGGCACACTAAAAGTATCTCTCACGCAACCTGTCTCATAGCCGCCTTAGGTGGGATGCCGGCTTTTACTTCCCGTAGTTCAACCCATTATCTCCTTTACAACGGCGTCTCCCATCGCTAAAGTGCTTATGCCTTTTACACCGGCCTCGGCTATATCCGCTGTCCTTAATCCTTTATTGAGCGCCGCCTCAATCGCCCGTTCGATCTCCGTTGCCGCGTCCTGCATGTCAAATGAGTAGTCGAGCATCATTGCCGTTGAAAGGATGGTTGCAAGCGGATTGGCCAGCCCCTTGCCGGCTATGTCAGGGGCGCTGCCGTGTATCGGTTCGTACATGGCGCGCCTCGAATCGGCTCCGAGGCTTGCCGAAGGAAGCATCCCTATGGAGCCTGTAAGCATTGACGCCTCGTCCGAGAGTATGTCTCCAAAGGTGTTCTCCGTTACGATAACGTCGAACTGTTTGGGGTTTCTCACGAGCTGCATGGCGCAGTTGTCAACGTACATGTGGCTCAGCTCCACGTCCGGAAAGTCTAAACCAACGCGGGAGACCACCCTTCTCCACAATTCCGTTGTCTCAAGCACGTTGGCCTTATCAACGCTGCAAAGTTTTTTTCTTCTTTTCCTTGCCGCCTCGAAGCCCTTCTTTGCGATGCGTTCTATCTCAGGCGTCGTGTAGACCATCGTGTTAACGCCGCGCTCCGTGCCGTCCGGCAGTTTTTCAACGCCCCTTGGCGTGCCGAAATAAAGCCCGCCGGTAAGTTCCCTTACCACCAAAAGGTCTACGCCGTCAATCACCTCAGGCTTTAACGTGGACGCGCCGACGAGCACCTTATGTATCTTTGCCGGTCTTAGGTTGGCAAAAAGGCCAAGCTCTTTTCTGAGCGCCAAAAGCGCCCGCTCCGGCCTCAAGGAATAATCAAGGGACTCCCACTTGGGGCCTCCTACGGCGCCGAGCATAACCGCGTGTGAATCAAGCGCGAGCTTTAACACCTCGTCGGTAAGCGGTCTGCCTGAAGCGTCAATGGACGCGCCGCCGACGAGCGCGTGAGTCAGCTTGAAATCAACTCCGAACCTTTTGCCGATGACCTCCAATACCTTTATTGCCTCGGCCATTATCTCAGGGCCTATGCCGTCACCCGGCAAAACCGCGATGCTATAATGCTTCACTTGAGAATCTCCTTTAGACCTTTTTTGTAGAGGCGCTGATGCGTAGAAGGACACCCTATTCAAACAAGCCCCTTCTTCCTGATTGACGCGATCAGTCCTCCGGCCTTTACAAGTTCCTGCATGAACGGCGGAATCGGCTTGGCCTTGAAGCGCGCATCCTTTGTAACGTTGTATATCTCTCCGGTGTCCATGTCCACCTCAACCACGTCGGTGTTGTCAATCGCCTCAGCGGCCTCAGCGGATTCGAGTATGGGAAGCCCCATGTTAAATGAATTTCTGTAAAATATCCTTGCAAAGCTCTTTGCTATGACGCAGGAGACTCCTGCGGCCTTAATGGCTATGGGCGCGTGCTCGCGCGATGAGCCGCAGCCGAAGTTTTTATCGGCTACTATTATGTCGCCGTGCTGAACCTTCCCGGCAAAGCCCGCGTCCTCATCCTCCATGCAGTGCTTCGCAAGCTCCGCAGGGTCCGACGTATTAAGGTATCTTGCCGGTATTATCCTGTCCGTGTCTATGTCAGCCCCGAACTTCCATGCCCTTCCCTTGAGTCTCATCTGTCACCTCGTATAGGCTGCCTTTAATTTGAAGTACGCTCAACTCACTCTCACTTCTCAACCGTTATCACCTGCAACGCGCCTCGAAGGAGAAACTTCCTATGGAATCCCTTGAACCCGGCTGTAGAAAGCCTCTGCTGGATGTCGGAGAGCACCCACTCCCTCGCGCTCTCACCCTCGGCAAAGGCAAAAAATAGACCATGAAGAAAACCTGCCAAGCCCTCAGCCCTGTGGTAATCGAAGATACCGAGGCGGCCTCCGTGCTTTAAGACCCTGTAAGATTCGTTTATGGCCGCTGTCGCCATGTCCCGGGTAATCTCATGCAGCCCCATCGAGGCAACTACAACGTCAAAGGTATTGTCGGCAAATGGCATCAAAGCCGCATCAGCCGCCACAAGGGCGATTGGAACGGCTTTAACGCGGGACTTCTCTTGTGCAACGCTCAACATGCCTTGGCTCAAATCAAGCGCGACAACATGCGCCCCATCTGAAGCCGCCCTCAGCGCAATCGCCCCGGTGCCCGTGAAAACATCAAGGACGCGCCGACCCTTCATAGGTGCAAGCGCGTCCGTAACCGTTTGTCTTAACCTGTCCTCGCCGCCGAGAAAAAAAGCGATAATCGAAACCCCAAGGTCGTAGAGCGGGGCGAGCAGATCAAAACTTCTCCGCTTCAAAGCCGTTTACGCGACTTCATCAGGATGGGCGATGCGTCCCTTGACCGCGGTTGCCGCGGCAACCGCCGGGTTTGCAAGATAGACCTCGCTCTTGGGGTCTCCCATCCTTCCGACGAAGTTTCTGTTGGTCGTGGCAAGGGCTCTCTCTCCGGCGGCAAGTATGCCCATGTGTCCGCCGAGGCACGGTCCGCACGTCGGCGGGCTTATGATCGCCCCTGCCTTGAGGAATATGTCAAAGTAGCCTTTTTTCATGGCCTGAGCGTATATGAGCGGCGTGGCCGGGATGATAATGAGCCGCGTGTGTTTCGCGGCCTTCTTGCCCTTCAACAGCCTTGCCGCTATTGCAAGGTCCTCTAACCTGCCGTTGGTGCACGAGCCGATGACCACCTGATCTATCGGGATGACCCCGACTTCCGAGATATTTTTCGTATTCTCAGGCAGATTCGGGAAGGCTACCTGAGGTTCTATCTTGGAGCAGTCATAGTCGCGCACGTCGCAGTATACGGCATCCTTGTCGCTTGCGTAAAACTTGAACGGCCGCTCGGCGCGCCCCTCGACGTAGCCTCTAGTGATGGCGTCCGGCGCTATTATGCCGCTCTTTGCCCCGGCCTCTATCGCCATGTTGCAAAGCGCCATGCGGCTCTCGATGCTGAGTTTTTCAATAGCCGTTCCGCAAAACTCCATTGCCCTGTAGAGCGCGCCATCAACGCCGATCTCGCCTATGACGTGCAGGATAAGGTCTTTGCCGCTCACCCACTTCCTCAGCTTGCCGCTGAAGACGAACTTCATTGACTCAGGAACCTTAAACCACAACTCCCCGGTTATCATTACGGCGGCAAGGTCAGTGGAGCCTACGCCCGTTGAAAATGCGCCGAGTGCGCCGTATGTGCATGTGTGCGAATCCGCGCCGATGACGAGGTCTCCCGGAACCACCACGCCCTTTTCGGGAAGCAGCGCGTGCTCGACGCCCACCTCCCCGCCGTCGTAGTAATGAGTCAATCTTTGCTCGGCCGCAAATTCCCTCAGTATCTTGCACTGCTCCGCTGACTTTATGTCCTTGTTAGGGGTAAAGTGGTCAGGCACGAGCACGATCTTATTTCTGTTGAAGACCTTCTTTGCCCCGGCCTTTCTGAACTCGCGAATGGCGATAGGCGCGGTTATGTCGTTGCCGAGCGCGATGTCAATCTTTGCGTTTATCAGCTCGCCCGCCGTAACCGCCTTTGCCCCGGCGTGCTTTGCAAGTATCTTTTCAGTTATGGTCTGGCCTGACATGGCGTTGCGGTTGCCTCCTTGAAAAAAATCAGTTATCAGTTACCCGTTATCGGTAAAAACACGTTAGGATTGCGATATTCCCTTTCGCAAGACTGAAGCTATGCCATGCGGTTCGTTAGTCAAACGAGACCTTCACGTTTCGACTTTATCTTATACTCAAGCCTGTTGAGCGCGTTTATGTACGCCTTTGCGCTGGCAACGATTATGTCCGTATGCGCGCCTTGCCCAAGCACGACGTGAGCGCCCTCTGTAAGCCTCACCGTAACCTCGCCCTGAGCGTCCGTGCCGCCAGTTATGGCGTTGACCGAATACCTTGCAAGCGAACTTTTAGTGCCGGTTATCATTGCTATTATCCTGTATACGGCGTCAACCGGGCCGTCGCCCTTGCCATGCTCCTTTATCCGCTCCCCGTCAACCTCCATCACTATCTCGGCAACCGGCGTCGTCTCCGTGCCGCTTGAGACGTTAAGACTAACGAGTTTGAACCTCTCCGGCATATCGAGCCTCAAAACCTCGTCCTGCACAATGGCCTCGATGTCCTCGTCAAAGACCTCTTTTTTCCTGTCCGCAAGCGATTTAAACCTCTCGAATGCCTTATCAAGGTCGTCCCCTGATATGTCATAGCCAAGTTGGGCGAGCCTTGCCTTAAAGGCGTGCCTGCCTGAGTGCTTCCCAAGCACCAGAGTCGAACGCGATATGCCGACGGATTCAGGCCTCATTATCTCATAGGTGGTCTTGTCCTTCAAAAGACCGTCCTGATGTATGCCGGACTCATGGGCAAAGGCGTTGTCTCCGACTATTGCCTTGTTGGGCTGCACCATTATGCCGGTTATGCCGCTCACAAGGCGGCTTGCCGGATATATCTGCTCCGCGTTCACGTTTGTGTCAAACCCGAGGATGTCTTTTCTTGTCCTGAGGATCATCACTATCTCCTCAAGCGAGGCGTTCCCAGCCCTCTCGCCTATGCCGTTTATCGTGCACTCCACCTGACGCGCCCCGGCAATGACCGCCGCAAGTGAGTTGGCCACCGCAAGGCCCAAGTCGTTGTGGCAATGCACGGATATTATCGCCCTTCCGATGTTCGGCACGTTTTCACGTATGCCCTTTATAAGGCCGCCAAACTCATGCGGCAGGGCATAGCCCACGGTGTCCGGTATGTTTACGGTCGCGGCCCCAGCGCTGATAACTGCCTCTATGACCTCGTAAAGGTATTGCGGCTCGGTGCGCGATGCGTCCATAGGCGAAAACTCGACGTCTTCGACATAACCCCTTGCATGGGATACCATATCAACCGCGCGTTGCTTTGCTTCCTTCCGCGTGAGCCTGAACTGGTGAGTAAGGTGTATATCGGACGTTGAGATAAATGTATGTATCCTCGGCCTTGGGCAGCCCTTCAGAGCCTCATAAGCCGCGTCAATGTCCTCTTTCTTTGCGCGGGCAAGGGAGCATACGACAGGCCCTTCCACCTCATGCGCAACGCGCCGTACGGCCTCGAAATCACCGGGGGAGGAAAAGGCGAAACCCGCCTCTATGACGTCAACCCCGAGCTTGGCAAGCTGTCTGGCAAGTATGAGCTTTTCCTCGACGTTCATGGACGCGCCAGGGGATTGCTCGCCGTCTCTTAAAGTAGTATCGAAAATCCTTACCATATCCATCATAAGTTACCTGCCGGAAGATTTCAAGGCTGCCTCTAAAAATTAGAAATTTCCCCCGAGGTCAAGGAAGGGCGAAAATAAAAAGCGCAGCATATATGCTAATATGTGAGCATTTTTATTTTCGGCCTGACGCAGAGATCGGGGAAAATAGGAATTTTTAGAGGCGGCCTCAGCGCTTGACGCCGGGATGCCCCTTATCCGCCTCGTTTGGGACAACGCGAATGGGCTGCCTCTTTCTCCTGTCAATCAGCGTGGTTATGGGCCCTGAGATAACGTAGGCAAGCGCCAACGCAAAGAGCATATATGTCGGATGCGCCGCCACGACGATAAAGAGCAGTATAAGTCCGACAAGGAGCTTAAACGGCATCCGCTGCGTCGTGTTCATCTGCTTGAAGCTGTAAAACTTTACGTTGCTTATCATCAGAAACGCAAGTATGTAGACCATTGCAAGCACTGTTATGTGCTTTGCCATCTCCTGCCCCATGCCTATCTCGAAGAACAGGAGCACCGTTGTCGCCACAAGCGCCGCCGCCGCCGGTATGGGAAGTCCGCTGAAACGTTTGCTCTCAATGGTGTTTATCTGCACGTTGAAACGCGCAAGTCTCAGCGCTCCGCAGACCACGTAGAGGAACGCGGCAAGCCAGCCGTACCTGCCGAATGGACGAAGCGCCCATGTGAATATCAGTATGCCCGGGGCAAGGCCGAAGGCCACAAGGTCTGAAAGAGAGTCATACTCAACCCCGAACTTGCTGGTCGAGCCGGTAAGCCTTGCAACCCTTCCGTCAAGCCCGTCGAGCACCGCGGATATGAGTATGGCTATCGCGGCGTTCCGGTAGTTGCCGTCAAACGCGGCGACTATGGCGTAAAACCCGCCGAACAGACTTGCCGAGGTTATGAGATTCGGCAGTATGTACACGCCCTTTTTAAAGTTTTTTATCTTGAGGTGCCTGTCTTCGTGGTTTATGTCGTTGTCAAGCATAAGTCCTTCCTGTATCAGTTCTTTCAAATAAGTCAGTTCCAGCGCGCTATTATCGAAGAACCGGCGCTTACCTTGTCGCCGACCTTTACGTCCGGAACGCAATCTGCCGGCATGAACACGTCAACCCTTGAGCCGAATCTTATAAGCCCGAACCTCGCGCCTTTTTCAAGGATGTCCCCGGTATTTACGCGGCATACGATGCGTCTTGCGATAAGTCCGGCAATCTGGTTAAAGGCGATGCGTCTTCCATCCGGGGTCTGAACGATGAGCGCGTTCTGCTCGTTTTCAAGAGACGCCTTGTCAAGACTTGCGTTGAAGAACTTGCCGGGGTTATAGATGATCTTTACAATCTTCCCGGACGCCGGCGCCCTGTTCACATGCACGTTAAAAACGTTCATGAAGATGCTTATCTTGAAAGCGTCAGCGCCGAGGAACCTGTCGTCCCTGATAACCTCGGCCTTTATGACCCTGCCGTCTGCGGGGCTGACAACAGCATCCGCCTCAAGCGGTATCACCCGCTCCGGGTCGCGGAAAAAGGCTATTACAAAAACGGCCAGCGGCACAAAGATTACCTCAAGCCATACTAAACCGAGAAGCCAAACCACGGCAACCGGCGCTAACGATGCAACGATGAACGGCCAACCCTCAGGTGCTATTGGGATACGAAACCCTTTTCTATGTTCCGCCAATTCAGTTCTTTTCCTTGTCTACGATCTTGCCCTTCTTGAGCCACGGCATCATATCGCGCAGCTTGGCGCCCACGCCTTCTATGGTATGCGCCTGTCCCATCTTCATAAGCGAGTTGAAGACCGGTTTGTTGGCCTTGTTCTCAAGCATCCAGTCCCTTGCGAACTCGCCGGTCTGTATCTCCCGCAGTATCTTCTTCATCTCTTTTTTTGTCTCGTCCGTTACAATACGCGGCCCCCGCGTTAGGTCGCCGTACTGAGCGGTATTGCTTATCGAGTATCTCATGTTGGATATGCCGCCTTCGTATATCAGGTCAACTATGAGCTTTAACTCATGCAGGCACTCGAAGTAGGCCATCTCTGGCGGATACCCGGCCTCCACGAGCGTTTCAAAGCCCGCGGTTATAAGGGCGCTCACGCCTCCGCACAAGACCGCCTGTTCGCCGAACAGGTCAGTCTCAGTCTCGTCCTTGAAGTTGGTCTCTATAACCCCTGCCCTTGCCCCGCCTATGGCGCTTGCATAAGCCAAAGCAATCTCAAGGGTATCGCCGGCCGGGTCCTGATGCACCGCAACCAAGGCCGGTACTCCGTTGCCCTTGGTGAACTCATGGCGCACAAGATGGCCGGGGCCTTTTGGAGCGGCCATGAATACGTTGGTCGTCTTGTCGGGCGCAATCTGCCCGAAGTGGATATTGAATCCGTGCGCAAAGGCAAGGTACGCGCCCTTTTTAAGGTTTGGCGCTATCTCGCTCTTATAAACGTCCCCCTGGAGTTCATCGGGTATAAGGATCATTACAACGTCCGCGCCGGCAACCGCGCCAGCCACTTCCATGACCTTGACCCCGGCGGCCTTTGCCTTGTTCCATGAAACGCCGTCCTTTTTAAGGCCGACCGTCACGTCAACGCCGCTGTCCTTGAGGTTAAGGGCATGTGCATGCCCCTGAGAGCCGAACCCGATTACCGCAACCTTCTTTGCGCGAATCTTTTCCAGATTCGCATCCTTGTCGTAGTAGACCTTCATTAAGCTGAAACCTCCATTCGATTATTGTTATAGGCTGGCTCTAAAAATTGCTATTTTTCCCGACCGTTACGTTACGGGCGTCAGGG
>JBBTCG010000084.1:0-4051 GCA_038043305.1 Deltaproteobacteria bacterium
GTTGGGGTCAAACATTAAACCTGAAATGCATTATATCGCCGTCTTTTACAATATAGTCCTTGCCTTCAAGGCGCAATAGCCCTTTTTCACGGCAGGCCGCCTCGCTCCCGTATTTCGTGAACCCTTCATAAGACATTACCTCTGCCCTTATGAAGCCGCGCTCAAAGTCCGTATGGATAACGCCTGCGGCCTGCGGCGCTTTTGAGCCGTCCTTTATTGTCCACGCCCGCACCTCTTTTTTACCGGCCGTAAAATAGGTGATAAGGCCAAGCAGTTTATAAGCGGCTTGACTGAGCCTGTCAAGGCCTGACTCCGCCAGCCCCAACCCGGCAAGAAACTCGGCCCTCTCATCCTCTCCAAGCTCGGCTATCTCGGACTCGATCTTTCCGCATATCACGGCAAAACCCGCCCCTTGGTCCATGGCGGCCTTTCTTACGATGAGCGCGGCCTCGGATGAACCCGACAGATCAGAGTCACTGACGTTGGCGACGAATACGATTGGCTTGGCGGTCAGCAGGTTCAGATCACGCACTATGGAAATATTGTCATCGTTCAAAACGCCCCTTGCCGGACGCCCCTCGTCAAGGCGTTTCTTCACGGCCTCGTAAACTCCAATAGCCTCTGAAGCGGCCTTGTCGCCGGACTTTGCGGCCTTCAACGTCCTTTCGATCCTTTTCGTTACTGCGTCAAGGTCGGCAAGGCACAACTCCGTGTCAATGACCTGAATGTCGGCAAGAGGGTCAACCGCGCCCGCCACGTGCACCACGTCCGGGTCTTCAAAGCACCTTACCACGTGCGCTATCATGTCAACGTTTCTGATGTTGCCGAGGAACTGGTTGCCAAGCCCTTCACCCTTACTCGCGCCCTTGACTATCCCGGCGATGTCAACGAACTCAACCGCGGTCGGCACCGTCTTGTCCGGCTTGACCAACTCGGCCAGCTTTACAAGGCGCGGGTCGCGTAATGGAACCATGCCGATATTCGGGTCAATCGTGCAGAACGGATAGTTAGAGGCTGCGGCCCCTGCCGCCGTCATAGCGTTGAATATCGTTGATTTGCCCACGTTTGGCAGACCGACTATGCCGCAGTTGAATCCCATTGCTTCTCCATTCTCAAGGCTTGTGTTTTTTTACGCGGCCTAAAAAAAACGGGCTGGCCAAGGCCAGCCCTGCCGCATAACGGTCGCTAAAAAGAGGCCGCCTATCAGACAAGCAGCGGCGCTATGATAAGCGCGACTATGCTCATGAGCTTTATGAGTATATTCATCGCTGGCCCTGAGGTATCCTTAAACGGGTCTCCTACCGTGTCGCCAACCACGGCGGCCTTATGAGCATCAGACCCTTTGCCGCCGCCCTCGCCCTTCTCTATATACTTCTTGGCGTTGTCCCACGCCCCGCCCGCGTTGGCCATGAATATGGCGAGCAGCACGCCGGTTACGGTTGCTCCGGCCAGCATCCCTCCGAGCGCGGCAGGGCCGAGTATGAAGCCTACCGCAACAGGGGCAACGACCGCCAGCACGCCCGGGGCGATCATCTCGGTAAGCGCCGCCTTTGTGCAGATGTCAACGCATTTATTAACGTCAGGCTTTACGCCGGGTTTGCCCTGTAAAAGACCGGGGATTTCCCTGAACTGCCTTCTGATCTCGTTTACCATCTTGAAGGCCGCCTTGCCGACGCTGGTCATGGTAAGTGCGCCGATATAGAACGGTATAGTGCCGCCGATGAGAAGCCCTATGACCACGTCCGCGTCGGTGAGCGATATATCCAGCGGCTTACCCGTCTTTACGGCTATGGCCTGACTGAACGCCGAAAACAACGCAAGCGCCGTGAGCGCGGCAGAGCCTATGGCAAAGCCCTTGCCTATTGCCGCGGTCGTGTTGCCGAGCGCGTCAAGGCTGTCGGTTATGGCCCTTACGTCCTTGCCAAGACCGCTCATCTCGGAGATGCCGCCCGCGTTGTCGGCGATGGGGCCGTAGGCGTCAACGCTCATTATGATGCCGGTCGTGGCGAGCATCCCGACGGCGGCTATGCCAATGCCGTAGATGCCCGCAAAGTAATTGGCTATGAATATGGCTACGCAGATTGAGATTAACGGGAAGACCGTGCTCTCAAGCCCAACGGCGAGACCGGTTATTATGTTAGTCGCAGGACCGGTCTGAGAGGCCTCGACAATCCTTGTAACCGGCTTTGCCGAGGTGAAGTATTCGGTTATGAGGCCGATAGCCATGCCGCCAACGCAGCCCGCGGCGGTTGCCCAATACACGGCCACAGCGCAACCGAGTAAGCCGGTTACGAAGTAACCGAGCACCAGAAATATGCCCGTTGACAGAAATGTCGCGTACCGGAGCGCCGCCGCCGGATTGAAGCGTTCAAGCACGTTCATTGCCAATATGCCGAGCATCGAAGCTATAAGACCGGCCATGACGAGAACGACCGGATAGGCCATGAGCGAGGCGGTTGAACCGTATTTGCTCATCGCGCCTCCGGCCGCAACCGTTGCTCCGAGGGCTATGGCGGCAACGATGGCCCCGACGTAAGATTCGAATATGTCCGCTCCGAGACCGGCAACGTCGCCGACGTTGTCGCCGACGTTGTCCGCAATGACCCCCGGGTTTCTCGGATCATCTTCTGGTATGCCCGCATCTATCTTGCCCGCGAGGTCTGAGCCTACGTCAGCGGTCTTGGTGAATATACCGCCGCCTACCCTTGCGAAAAGGGCTATGCTTGAAGCGCCCATTGCGTAGCCGGTTATTATGGCTGCGGTCTCAGGCTTG
This sequence comes from Deltaproteobacteria bacterium, assembly GCA_038043305.1. Taxonomy (GTDB): domain Bacteria; phylum Desulfobacterota; class GWC2-55-46; order GWC2-55-46; family GWC2-55-46; genus JACRCE01. The sequence goes on from JBBTCG010000084.1 coordinate 2,774, forward strand.
CCGTAAAGCAGAAAGAACACGCCTACGCCTATAAGACCAAGGCTTGCGACTGAAAGCCCCATGACCGAACCGCCGAAAAAGGCCGCTGACAGGGCGCACGCCATCGAGGGCTTGTGCCGGTTGGCGGCCTCCGCTGTTCTGACGTTGGCCTTTGTCGCGCCCTTCATGCCGAAAAAGCCGGCAAGCATTGATGAAAACCCTCCGGCGACGTAGGCAATTGCCGTGGGAACGTTAATGAATATTCCGAGAAGGATGGCAACTATGGCCACAAAGATAAGCAGGATGGTATACTGCCTTTTCAGATAGGTCATCGCGCCATCGTGAATCAATTCGGCAATCTCGCGCATCCGTTCGTTGCCGTCGGGCAGCTTTAAAATGTGAAGATAGATGAAGAGCGCCATTACAAGCCCGCCAAGCCCGAGAAGAGGCGCGTACGATGTCAAACCGTGCATAGTACTGTATTTCCTCCTTTAGCAGTTATCGGTTATCGGTGGACGGTTATCGGTTAAGGACAATTATTCCTTCACCGATAACTGATAACCGATACCCGTTTGTCAGTACGCCGCATCTCCGACAACGAGACAACAAAACTATATGCGCTTATTTCAATGCCTGCTGACAGCCTATTCCGTTAAACCTGTTCATCGCCGTGCTTGACCCGTCAGTAATAATAGTCTCTATCGCACGTAGGCCGCTTTTGAGCATCTCGTCAACCGCGTCGGCCTCGCCTATATCAAACGGCTCAAGCACGTAGTCTTTCAGGCTCCCTGAGGCCGGTCTTCCGATGCCGAGCCGAATCCTCAAAAAGCCGCTGTTCCCAAGCTCATTACCAATTGACGCGATGCCCTTATGTCCCCCGCTGCCGCCGCCCTGTTTTATCCGTATCCTGCCAAGCAACATATCACAGTCGTCGTAGGCGACGATTATCTTCTCAACCGGCACGGCCAATAGTTCTTTAAGCTCGACTACCGCCCTGCCTGAGAGGTTCATGTACGTCCTCGGCTTTGCAATTGCCGCGTCAAAACCTGAAACTATGGCGCGGCCAAGGTAAGAATGGCCGCATTTTTGAAACCTGAAATTATATGCAACGGCAAGACGGTCTGCCAGCATACTCCCGGCGTTATGGCGCGTCTCAACATACTCCCTGCCGGGATTGCCCAAACCGACTATGAGAAACAAGATTCAACACCCCCGGCAACGGATACCGTTCAATATTGCGCCGCTTCTCGCCCCCTCACCCCAGCCCTCTCCCCTTACGGGGAGAGGGAGTTAAGCATG
>JBBTCG010000085.1:0-35171 GCA_038043305.1 Deltaproteobacteria bacterium
GGACGTGTTTATCGCCTCCGCCGCGCTTCCCCATATAAAAAAGGCGTATCCCAACGCGCAAATCCACTTCATGGCAGGGACATGGACCCATCCGTATCTCAAGTTAAACCCGCTTGTTGATTACATCGTCGCCTTTGACGGCTTTAGGTTCAATCGCGGCAAAGGCATAGTTAAGCGCGTGGTACATGCCGTGTTCAGCTATGTCCGCGCACTGGGCAGGATGCGCTCGGAGCGGTATGACCTCTTTCTTGCGCTTCGCGCCTATCCGTTCAACTCCATACCCCTTGCCTATCTCGGCGGCGCAAGGTGCATCGCCGGGTTTGCGGTCGGCGGATTCGGTTTTCTGCTTGATAAGACCGCGCCGTACAGGGAAGGGGCGCATGAGGTTGGGCACGTTGCGGACGTTCTATGCGCCATTGGCCTGAACGTATCTGAAAATGAGATGAGGCCGGGTTTTACGGTTTCACGCGAAGCACGCCTTGCCTTTGAAAAGGAGCTTCTCAGCGTCAACGTCAAGGCTAATGAAAGATATGCGCTCATACATACGGGCAGCGGCTCTAAATATAAACTGTGGAACAAGGAGCAATGGCAAAGGTTGGTTGACGCTCTCCATGCCGAGTTCGGCCTGAAGGTTATAGGGAGCGATCCGGTTTACGGCGGTCTAAAGGGTTGCATAAACGCGCCGTCTTTGATAGAGTTAGACGGCTTTGCTGCGGCGGCTCAAGGCGCGTCCTTGTTCGTTGGCCTTGACTCGTTCCCTGCTCATCTGGCCGCGTCATTCGGTACGCCTACGGTTGTCGTCTGGTGCGGCATAAACGATCACAGGCAGTGGAGGCCAATTGGAGACCGCGTTGTAATCGTCCGAAAAGACGTTGACTGCGCCCCATGTTTCAAAAAGACGGGCTGTCCTGAGATGAAAGCACGGTGCATGGACATAAGCGCGGATGAGTGTTTGAAACAGATACGCGAACTTTTGGCTTGAAGCTCATTTTGTCATGGAGGGATTGAGAGATGAATATTTGCGTAATTGGCACCGGCTACGTCGGGCTTGTAACAGGCACGTGTTTTGCCGACTTCGGAGTGTCGGTTACGTGCGTTGACAAGGACGCATCGAAGATACGGATGCTTGAGGCCGGCGAGATACCAATTTACGAGCCCGGGCTGAAAGAGCTTGTGGAAAAGAACGTCAAGGAGGGGCGACTGTCCTTTACGACAGACCTGAGCGAGGCCATAAGAAAATCGCTTGTCGTGTTCATCGCCGTGGGCACGCCTCCAAAGGAGGACGGCAGCGCTGATATGGTCTACGTGGAGGAGGTTGCAAGGACGATTGCCGCGAACCTGAACGGCTATAAGGTCATTGTTACGAAAAGCACGGTGCCGGTCGGCACGGGCAAACTCATAGAGAAGATAATAATGGGCGCTCAGCCGGAGGGACATAAGTTCGACGTGGCCTCTAACCCGGAGTTTTTGCGCGAGGGTTCGGCCATTGAGGACTTCATGCGTCCCAACAGGGTTGTCATAGGCGCGCGCTCGGAGCAGGCCGTGGCGATAATGAAGGACCTGTATTCGCCGCTGTATCTGATAGAGACGCCGTTCGTCATCACGGACATCGAGACCGCGGAGCTTATCAAGTACGCCTCCAACGCGTTTCTTGCGACGAAGATTTCATTCATAAACGAGATGGCCAATATCTGCGAGAAGGTGGGCGCGGACATACACATGGTTGCAAAGGGCATGGGGCTTGATCACAGGATAGGGTCGAAGTTTTTACACCCAGGCCCTGGCTACGGCGGGTCGTGCTTTCCCAAGGACACCTCCGCCATAACGAAGATAGCAAAGGAGCACGGCTACACATTCAGGATCGTCGAGACGGTCATCGAGGTCAACAGGCTCCAGAGGGAGCGCATGATGGATAAGATAAAGACGATTGTCGGGGAGCCGAAAGGCTTGTCTCTCGGCGTGCTCGGTCTGACCTTCAAACCCAATACCGACGACATAAGGGACTCTCCTGCGATTGACATCGTTGACATGCTCGTAAAGGCAGGGGCGTCAATCAGGGCTTATGATCCCGCTGGAATGGAACATGCCAAAAAAGTGCTGCCAACCGCGGTGAAGTTTTGCCATGACCCCTACGAAGCGGCAAAGGGCGCGGACGCGCTGGTCATCCTTACGGAGTGGAACCAGTTCAGGAAGCTCGACATAGCAAGGATAAAACAGCTCCTCAAGTCGCCAAAGCTCATAGACCTTAGAAACGTCTATGACCCGGCCTCCATGAAAAGGATGGGATTTGAATATGTATCGGTAGGCAGGGAGTGAAGTATTGCGGGCAACAATGGACTCTGTCAGGTAAGGTTGTTCATTCCCTATTAAAGTTCTTTGGGCTTACCTTTCTTTCAAGAAAGGTAAGAGAAATCTATTGACTCATCGCCTCAATAAAGCTAAATTTAATCAGTGGCTCAAATGAGGTTTTTAGATAATCGTGGTGAAGGCCGTTCGAAGGCGTTGTTCTGGCTCTGTTTTCTTGCCATCGCGGTCTATGCCGGGTACAAATTCGCCCCGCCGTTCGTTACATATCACCTGTTTAAGACCGAGGTGGAGGACGAGGCTAAGCTCGCGCACATGTATAGCGACGAAAAACTCCTCGTCCGCATAATGGATAAGGCTAGGGGCTGGGACATACCGATCGAGAGCAAGGACATAAAGATAAGCCGCGATAAGGAAGAGATATTCATATCGGTTCATTACGGCATAACGCTCAACTTTCCGGGCGGATATTCAAGGGAGTTTTTCTACGGCATAGACACGCGAGCGACGCTGAAGGATGCAACAAGCATAGCGCATTAGATTAACGATACTACGCCCTTTTAATTTAATCCTGAGAGATTAAAAACGGGGAACGATGATAAACCCAATTCCAAAACTTATCACAGCCTTCGCGCCAATCCGGCGCGGAGGTTTTTTTTGCCGTTGAAGTGTACGAGGTTTTGACATGAAGGCCAGACAGGTAATGGATGAAAAGGCGATTGACCGCGCCGTTGCAAGGGTTGCCCATGAGATACTTGAGCGCAATAAGGGGACTGAAGGCATTATAATACTCGGCATCCCGACGCGCGGCTATAATCTCGCCTTGCGGCTTCAGGCAAGCATAGCGTCAATCGAGGGCGTATCCGTGCCGGTCGGAGCGGTTGACGCAACGCTCTACAGGGATGACCTCGGCATCAAGAAAAACCAGCCGCCTTTGAAGAGGATGGAGATACCGATTGCGGTTGACGGCTCCGTGGTCGTCATGGTGGATGACGTGCTTTTTACCGGAAGGACGATACGCGCCGCAATTGACGCGCTTATGGATTTTGGCAGGCCGCATTCCATACAGCTTGCCGTGCTGGTTGACCGCGGCCACAGGCAACTTCCCATAAAGGCCGATTACGTTGGCAAGAATCTGCCGACGTCCCTTAATGAAGGCGTAAAGGTGCATCTTTCCGAGGTAGACGGGGTCAGCGAAGTGGTGGTTGAATCATGCGATTGAACAGAAAAGACATACTTGGAATCGAAGACCTGAGCGTTGATGAGCTTGAAACGATACTCTCAACCGCCGAGTCATTCAAAGAGGTCTCGACGCGGGAGATAAAGAAGGTTCCCACGCTTCGCGGCAAGACCATTATTAATCTGTTTTATGAGGCGTCAACAAGGACGCGCACGTCCTTTGAAATCGCGGCCAAGAGGATGAGCGCGGACGCGGTGAATATATCGATCTCAACAAGCTCCGTCGTGAAGGGTGAGACGCTCAAGGACACGGCAAAGAATCTTGAGGCCATGAAGCCGGACTGCATCGTCATCAGGCATTCATCCTCAGGCGCTCCTCACCAGATTGCCGGTTACGTCGGTTGTTCGGTCATAAACGCCGGAGACGGCAGCCATGAGCATCCGAGTCAGGCGCTTCTCGACATGCTCACGGTAAGGGAGCATAAAAAAACGCTTGCCGGTCTGAAGCTCGCCATAATCGGCGACGTGAAACATTCAAGGGTTGCGCGCTCGAACATATACGGCTTTACCAAACTCGGCGCTCAGGTTTGGGTCGCAGGCCCGGCCACTATGCTGCCGCCTGGCATAGAGGCGCTTGGCTGTAAGGCAACCGTGAACGTGGAAGAGGCTATACGGGACGCGGACGTAGTGATGATGCTCAGGATTCAGCTTGAGCGGCGAAGAGATGCGGACTTTCCTACCGCAAGGGAGTATTCGAGGCTCTACGGCCTTGATGAGGCCAAATTAAAGATGGCCAAAAAGGACGTGCTGATACTGCACCCCGGGCCGATAAACAGGGGCGTTGAGATAACCGCCGAGGTCGCGGACGGCCCGTATTCGTTGATACTTGATCAGGTAACGAACGGCGTGGCAATAAGGATGGCGCTCTTTTATCTCCTGCTTGGGTCGGGGACGCATAGGGCGCAGGAAGGGGTCTGACGAATGGAATACATGATCATAAAAGGCGGCACTCTCGTTGACCCTGCAACCGGCACGAGAGGCTTATATAACGTCTACGTCTCTGGCGAGGTCATCGCTTCAATCAGGCCGTTTGAGTCTGATAAGATTGACTCATCCCCCTGGATTACGATAATTGACGCTCAGGGACGTCTCGTGCTGCCCGGGTTCATTGACGTTCACACGCATCTCAGAGAGCCGGGATACGAATATAAGGAGACCATCCAGACCGGTGGAGTGGCCGCGGCCGCCGGCGGGTTTACCACGGTCCTTTGCATGGCCAACACCAAACCAATCAATGACTGCGAGGCTGTAACGCGCCAGATAATCGAGAAGGGTGGGAAGAGCGCGGTCAACGTGCTTCCAATAGGCGCGCTGTCATACGGAATGAAGGGTGAGCGTCTTACCGAGATGCACGAACTGAAGTCAGCCGGATGCGTCGCCGTATCTGACGACGGGATGCCGGTCGCAAACGCCGGACTTATGAGGATGGCGCTTGAATACGCCGGAGGTATTGGGCTTCCGGTAATAACCCATGCCGAGACGCCTGAGCTTGCCTCAAACGGCGTGATGAACGAGGGAGCGGTATCAACGCGCCTTGGACTTGCCGGCATACCCAACGCCTCTGAAGACGCGATGGTGGCAAGGGACATTCAGCTTGCGGAGCTGACCGGCGCGCGTCTGCACGTCGCGCACGTATCCACGCTCGGAGCGGTCGCGCTCATAAGAAGCGCCAAGGGACGCGGCGCAAAGAACATAACGGCCGAGGCAACGCCGCATCACCTGACGCTTGACGACGAGGCGGCTAATGGGTATAACACCAACGCCAAGATGAATCCGCCGCTCCGTTCCATGAAGGACGTGGAGGCTTTGAGGGCGGGCATCGCCGACGGAACGATTGACTGCATAGCAACGGATCACGCCCCTCATTCGACGATTGAAAAGGACGTGGAGTTTGACAAGGCGGCAAACGGCATCATCGGACTTGAGACCGCCTTTTCGCTCATATACGGCCTCGTTGAGCAAGGGGCATTAAGTTTGGACAAGGCAATCGCCGCAATGACGATAAATCCGGCGCGCTCATTCGGCCTGTCAAAGGGCACGTTAAGGGTAGGCTCTGTTGCCGACATCACCATTGTAAACCCCAACCGGACATGGACGGTGAGCCATGCAACGCTCAGGTCGAAATCCAAAAACACGCCCTTTATAGGCATGAAGCTCAAGGCCGTGGTTGAACGTACCATCGTTGCCGGGAAGATTGTTTACAACAACGCTGAAAAACAGAACGGAGACGCGATTTGAAAAAGGCATACCTTGCCCTTGCCGACGGAACGGTTTTTGAAGGCATCTCTTTCGGGGCCGAGGGTGAGACATTCGGCGAGGTCGTGTTCAACACCGCATTGAGCGGCTATCAGGAGGTGCTCACAGACCCGTCCTATAAAGGCCAGCTTGTTGCAATGACCTGTCCTCAGCAGGGCAACTACGGAGTCAACGAGGAAGACATCGAGTCAGGGCGCCCGTGGGCAGAGGGCTTCATCGTAAAGGAGTCGTGCCTTTTCCCAAGCAACTATCGCTCAACAGAGGTGCTCATGGCCTATCTCAGACGGCACGGCGTCGTGGGCATCGCAGGCGTTGATACAAGGGCGCTGACGCGCATCATAAGGGACAAGGGCGCGATGCAGGCAATGATTTCAACGGCCGATAACGCCGATAACGATAAGGCGCGGCTTGTCGAAAGGGCGCGCGAGGCAACTGGAATAGTCGGCGTTGATCTCGTAAAAGAGGTAACAAGTAAAAAGCCCTATCGCTGGACTCAAGGGTTATGGACCCGCGAGAGTGGTTATGAGAAGACCGTCCCTGAAAAACTCAGATTCAAGGTCGTTGCTTATGACTTCGGCATGAAGCTGAATATCCTTCGCTGCCTTGCCTCGTCCGGGTGCGACGTGGCTGTTGTTCCGGCCTCAACTCCGGCTGAGGCCGTGCTTGAGGCAAACCCCGACGGCATCTTTCTTTCCAACGGGCCTGGGGACCCAGAGGCCGTGCCCTATGCCATAGAGAGCGTCAAAAAACTTATCGGCAAAAGGCCGATATTCGGCATCTGCCTTGGGCATCAGATACTTGCCCTCGCCCTCGGCGGCAGGACTTATAAACTGAAATTCGGACACAGGGGCGCCAACCACCCCGTGCAGGACTTGACGACAAGAAAGGTAGAGATAACCTCACAGAACCACGGCTTTGCCGTTGACATGGATTCGATAAAAGGCATCGCTGAACTCACGCACATAAACCTCAACGACCGCACGGTCGAGGGGATGCGGCTCAAGGATCTGCCCGTCTTTTCCGTGCAGTATCATCCAGAGGCCTCTCCCGGACCGCATGATTCTCATTACCTGTTCAAGAGGTTTACGGAGGAGATGGGGAAGAATCGTAGGATGGGTTGAGCGCAGCGAAGCCCATCGGTCAGGTTTTCAGATTAATACAAGGAGTCCATGTTTTGCCAAAACGCACTGACATAAAGGAATCTTAATCATCTTATGCATATAACAACCATAAAAACGTTGCTTGAAAAAGGTTTTCTGTCAAAAGCTGAACTATCGGCGTTAGACCGATTGGCATCTGTTCTGAAAGCAACGTGGCCGGTTTTGAAGATAAAGATATTCGGCTCAAAGGTAGCCGGGGTTGCCGATGAAGAGTCTGATTTAGATGTTCTTATACTTCTTCCATGCGCGGTATCTGACGCGGTCAGGAAAGAGATAATACATGCCGTATTTGATATAAATCTTACCCTTGATACGAATTTAAGTCCGCTTATTCTGTCGGAAGATGAGTGGGATAGTGGACGCATTTCGTTTCTGCCGATCCATTCATTCATTGAAGAGGAGGGCGTCCTGCTATGAACAAAGAGGAGTCAATAAGCGACATAGTCGCTTATTGGATGGTAAAAGCCAAGGAATCTCTTGAAGCCGCCGAGGACGAATTGAAAGCCAATAGAGTTGCTTTTTCCGTTAATCGTATTTATTATGCCTGCTTTTACACGGTTAGCGCAGTTTTGCTCCAAAAAGGCGTCAAATTTAAAAAACATTCAGGCGTAAGGGCTGCCTTTCACAAGTATTTTGTAAAGACTGGGCTTGTGAGCCATGATAACGGGCGATTCTATGATGAGTTATTTGAAGCCCGTCAGCGCGGAGATTACATAGAGCTTGTTAGTTTCGAAAAAGAGCAAGCTGATGAATGGCTTCGATACGCGAAGGTTTTTGTTCATGAAGTTAGTTTGTTGAAATAGAATTGAATCAGAATATGGAGTGAACTGCCTTGCCAAAACGCACTGACATTAAAAAGATACTCATCATAGGCTCAGGGCCTATCGTAATCGGACAGGCCTGCGAGTTCGACTACTCAGGCACTCAGGCCTGCAAGGCGCTCAAAGACGACGGCTACGAGGTCGTGCTCGTCAACTCCAATCCAGCCACCATCATGACCGACCCGACCCTTGCGGACAGGACGTACATCGAGCCTATAACCGTGGAGTCTGTTGAGAAGATTATCGCGCGTGAGAGGCCGCAGGCGCTCCTTCCCACAATGGGCGGACAGACGGCGCTTAACGTGTCCGTAAAACTCGCCGAGGCCGGTATTCTGGATAAGTACAACGTAGAGATGATCGGCGCGAAGCTCCCTGCCATAAAGAAGGCCGAGGAGCGGGAGCTTTTCAAGCTTGCCATGCTCAAGATTGGGCTTGAGGTGCCGAGGAGCTACAACGTAAGAAACTTCCAGAGGGCGCTTGAGATAATCGGGCTCATGGACTTCCCGGTCATCATACGGCCTTCATTCACGCTCGGCGGAACGGGCGGCGGCATTGCCTACAACCGCATAGAGTATGAGGATATGGCAAGGCGGGGGCTTGAGTTCAGCCCGGTAAGCGAGATACTCGTCGAGGAGTCGGTAATCGGCTGGAAAGAGTATGAGTTGGAGGTCATGCGCGATACCGCTGACAACGTGGTAATAATATGCTCCATCGAGAACTTCGACGCAATGGGCGTGCATACCGGGGATTCGATAACCGTGGCCCCTGCCCAGACGCTCACGGACAAGGAGTATCAGGCGCTTCGTGACGCCTCAATCAGGATTATACGCGAGATTGGCGTTGACACCGGCGGCAGCAACATCCAGTTTGCCGTAAACCCGGAAAACGGCAGGGTAACGGTAATCGAGATGAACCCGCGCGTGTCGCGCTCATCGGCCCTTGCAAGCAAGGCAACCGGTTTTCCGATTGCCAAGATGGCCGCTAAACTTGCCGTGGGTTATACGCTTGACGAGATCCCGAACGACATAACTAAAAAGACCCCGGCCTGTTTCGAGCCTACGATAGATTACGTGGTGGTGAAAATTCCGCGTTTCACGTTCGAGAAGTTCCCCAACGCGGACGCAACGCTTACGACGCAGATGAAGTCCGTTGGCGAGGCCATGGCAATGGGCAGGACGTTCAAGGAGGCGCTCCAGAAGGCCATGCGCTCGCTTGAGACCGGAAGCGCAGGGTTTGAAAGAAAGGTGCGCGTCGAGCGCAAGGAACCGGCCTTCAAACCCACGCCTGAGGAGAAGGCCAGGATTTGCTCCATGCTCAAGACCCCGCGCGCGGAGCGGCTCTGGTACGTTGCCGAGGCGCTCAGGGCAGGGATGCACGTGGATGAGATCAATGAGCTTACCGGCATTGACAGGTGGTTCTTAAATAACATACGCGAGATAGTAGAGGTGGAGGAAGGTATATTCTGGCAAGCGAGGGGCGGGGCTCAGGTTTCTCCTGAGCTTCTTCAAAAGGCCAAGACAATGGGATTTTCAAACAAGACGCTTGCCGACGTTACCGGCTCGTCAGAGGCCGCCATATCTGGAGCGCTTCTTAACGCCGGTATAGAGCCGGTGTACAAGACAGTTGACACCTGCGCCGCTGAATTCGAGGCGCACACACCGTATCTGTATTCAACGCATGAGCGTCCGTTTTACGTTAACGGCGCGCTGTCCGCGGCCTGCGAGGCCGCGCCGACGTCGCGCAAGAAGGTGATGATACTCGGAAGCGGGCCTAACCGCATAGGCCAGGGCATTGAGTTCGACTACTGTTGCTCTCATGCAAGCTTTGCACTCAGGGAGCTTGGGATTGAGAGCATCATGGTCAATTGTAACCCTGAGACGGTATCAACAGACTATGACACCTCAGACAGGCTATACTTCGAGCCTCTGACCTTTGAGGACGTGATGGCCATCGTTAGAAAGGAAAAGCCGTGGGGAGCCATCGTCCAGCTTGGAGGACAGACGCCTTTGAAGCTCGCAAGGCAGTTGAAGGACGCGGGCGTCAACATCATCGGCACATCGCCGGATGCGATTGACGAGGCCGAGGACAGATTCAGATTCCGCGCTTTGCTTGACAGGCTCGGTCTTCACTATCCAGAGGGCTTTGACATCCGCCCGAACAAGAAGGCGTTCGAGAGCGGAGAGTACGCTGGCATAGAAGGGCTTGCGGCAAAGGTGAGATACCCGATAGTCGTCAGGCCGTCTTATGTCCTCGGCGGCAGGGCAATGGCGATAGTTTATAGCGACGCCGAGTTGCACGAGTATTTGCGTAAGCTGACCTTCTCGCCGTACAGGGACCTTGACATCTATGCGGATCACTTCCTGAGTAACGCCATAGAGGTTGACGTTGACTGCGTATCGGACGGGAAAGAGGCCGTGATATGCGGCATCATGGAGCATATAGAGGAGGCGGGGATACACTCAGGCGATTCGGCCTGCGCCATACCGCCGTACTCGTTGGACGAGGCCGTGCTTGACGAGATACGGAGACAAACAAAGGTCATGGCAATGGAGCTAAAGGTGTGCGGCCTGATGAACGCGCAGTTCGCGGTCAAGGGAGATAAGGTCTACGTGCTTGAGGTCAATCCAAGGGCCTCCCGCACCGTGCCGTTCGTAAGCAAGGCCATAGGCGTCCCGCTTGCCAAGATAGCGACAAAGGTGATGACGGGGTTGTCCCTTGCCGCGCTCGGATTCACGGACGAGATAAAGCCGTCGTATACCTCGGTCAAGGAGGCGGTGTTTCCGTTCATAAAATTTCCGGGCGTTGATGTGCTCCTTGGTCCTGAGATGAAGTCAACCGGAGAGGTCATGGGAATAGGGGACGACTTCGGCGTGGCCTTTGCCAAGGCGCAGATTGCCGCAGGCAACAAACTCCCGCTCAGCGGGCGTGTGTTTATCAGCGTAAGAGACGAGGACAAGGCCGGGATAGTACAGGTTGCAAAAGATATGAAAGACTTCGGGTTCGATATAATAGCCACTGACGGCACTGCGCGGTATCTGAAAGGGCGCGGGGTCGCGGTTGAGAGCGTGTATAAGGTTACCGAGGGCAGGCCCGACATCGTTGACAGGATAAAGAGCAGGGAGGTTGACATGGTCATCAACACCTCCTTCGGCGCAAAGAGCGTTGCGGACTCCTATTCGATAAGAAGGTCGTCTCTGGAGTTCGGGCTTCCGTATTTTACAACCGTAGCCGGTGCAAAGGCCGCGGCATTGGGCATAAAGGCGCTGCTGAAAAATGAGCTTGATGTGAAGACGATTCAGGAGTACCATAAACAGCTAAACGCATAAGCATATCAAGCGCGCCGCGCTGGACGGGTCAGGTTGACCCGTCTTTGATTTTTGAGACCATAGGGACAGACAATGGGCAAGATAATAAAATCACTCGGCATAGTCTTCGGCGACATAGGAACGTCGCCGATATATACACTGACGATTATTTTCCTCTTTACAAAGCCTACATCGGAAAATGTAATAGGCGTACTTTCACTAATATTGTGGACCGTTATAACCCATGTTACCGTCGAGTACGCATGGCTTGCCACCAGCTTGAGCAAAAAGGGCGAGGGAGGCACGATTGTCCTTCGTGAACTGTTGACGCCTTACCTTACAACCGGCAGGCGCGTCGCTTTTATGACGTTCCTTTCCTTTGTTGCCATATCCCTTTTCGTCGGCGACGGAGTAATAACCCCTGCGATAAGTATTTTGAGCGCGGTTGAAGGCATACTGCTCATACCAGGCTTTGAAGATGTAAGTCAGGGCAAGCTCATCCTCGTGGCCGCTATGATAGCCGTTTTCCTCTTTGCCATCCAGAAGAAGGGCACTGAAAAAGTGGCATGGGCATTTGGCCCGTTGATGATGGTCTGGTTTCTGGTTCTGGCCATTTCCGGGATAGCTTCTATTTTATATTCTCCAACGGTATTCTGGGCAATAAATCCTTACTACGGGCTTAAATTCATCTACTCAAACGGTTTTGTAGGTTTTCTTATCCTTAACGAAGTAATACTGTGTGCTACAGGCGGAGAAGCTTTGTATTCCGATATGGGGCACCTCGGCAGGTGGCCGATAATAAAGGCATGGAATTATGTATTTATAGCGCTTATGTTGAATTACTTCGGGCAGGGTTCCTTTATTCTCAGGCATCCTGAGGCGAAAAACATACTCTTCGAGATGATATTCAGTCAGGCGCAGATACTCTATGTCCCTTTTTTGATTCTTAGCATCTTTGCAACGATAGTAGCGTCGCAGGCAATGATAAGCGGCATGTTCTCGCTTGTTTATCAGGGCATAACGACACACATTATCCCGCTTTTCAAGGTGAATTACACATCAAAGGATTTGAAGGGGCAGATATACATAGGTTTCGTAAACTGGTTTTTGCTCATCGGCGTGATATTCATCATGTATGAATTCAGGGCGTCTCATAATCTTGCGATAGCCTACGGGCTTGCCGTTAACGGCACCATGACGATAACCGCGACAATGATGACATTTATTTTTTATTACCGTAGGGCCTATATAAAGGCCGCGGTTTCATTCCTGCTGATCTTTATAGACCTTGCGTTCCTTGTCTCCAACATGTTTAAGATTCCGCACGGAGGATACTGGTCTATCGTAATAGCCATGTTTCCGCTTGCCATGATACTTATTTACACGAAGGGACAGAGGCGGCTTTACAAGGCGCTCCGTCCGCTTAACAGGGACGCCTTCCTAATCGGTTTCAACCAGATTTACGAGGGACTTTGCAAGATAAGCGGCACCGCGCTGTTCTTCGCCAAGGACGACAAGGAGATAGCCCCGTACATAGTCCACACCATGTTCAAGAACCACATCATCTACGAGGACAACGTAATCGTCTCAATTACAAGAACCGATGAGCCGTACGGCCTGAACTTTTACTTCAAGGAGCCGCTTGCGCCGGGGCTCCGTAGTTTTGAGATACAATCCGGCTACATGGAGGTCGTTGACGTAGAGGAAATATTGAAGACGTCGTCAATCAACGAAAAGACTATCTTCTACGGCCTTGAGGAGATAGCTACGGAAAATCCCGTGTGGAAGGTTTTTTCTCTAATAAAAAAACTCACGCCGTCGTTCCTTCAATTCTACAAACTCCCTCCAAACAAGCTCCACGGCGTAATTACCCGCGTCGAGATGTGAGGAGACTTCCTTGGGCAAGGACAGCGCTCATGACAAAACCGGCATTGAACGCATAAAGGCCGCGCTTGCAAGGCCGTTTGCCTTTGCCTCAAAGGACTCTTTCGCGCACATCGAGTCAATCAAGGGGCTTGACGCGCTCGTCTCAACCCTGTGCGACGGGGAGGCACGCCATGCGACCGATGTTCAACTCTCCGCAATAACGACGCTCAAACGTCTGTTCAACGATTTCGATTCCCTTTCAAGCGATTATAAAAAGGAACGCATACGCGAGGCACAGCGCTTGTTGGATGCAGATGCCTGCGAGGCGCATCCCGCGCCTCTTGCAGCAAAGCCGCCTCTTACGGAACAAGAGGCCGATGAGAGGCTCAAGGAGCTTCAAGCGCCGCTAAGGTTCGTCAAAGGCATTGGCCCAAGGTTGGCTGAGAGGTTTGCCGCAAAGGGGCTTTTGACCGTGGAGGACATGCTCTATTGCCTGCCGCTTCGCTACGAAGACAGGAGCAGATTGAAAAAGGTGCAGGGGCTTGCCGTTGGCGAGGATGCCGCAGTTTTAGTAACGGTGATAGCCTCCTCTGAGGCGCGTTACGGCGCTCGCAAGGTCTTTGAGATGGTTGCCAACGACTCCACAGGCATCTTGAAGGTCAAGTGGTTCCACTACAAGCTCTCATACATGAAAAATCGCTGCAAGAGCGGCTCAAGGCTGATCCTGTACGGCCGTGTATCAAAGTTCGGACATCAGATCGAGATGATACACCCGGACATAGAGGAGATGGACGAATCTGAAACAATAGCCTCTTCATCCGGCGTTGTGCCCGTGTACTCTCAGCTTGACGGGGTTCATCAAAAGACCCTTAGAAAGATATTCGGCTCTATTGTCGCGGACTACGGACATAAGGCCGTTGACTCCGTGCCCGTTGCGATACGCTCAAGGCGCCGGGTCTCGGAGCAGTCAAAGGCCTTTGAGGCTCTGCATCTGCCTCAATCGTCCGGCTTATTTTTGGAGAAGGCGCGTGAGGCCCGCCGAACCCTTGCGTATGACGAGCTCTTTATGCTGGAGCTTGGCCTTGCAATGAGGAGAAGGGCGATAAAAAAAGAGGGCGGCATTGCGTTCGATGCCGCAAGGAAGGACCCATCCGGTCTTGAGGCGCGCTTGCGCGAGAGCCTGCCGTTTTCACTTACCACGGCTCAGGAGAGGGCGCTTTCTGAGATTAAAAAAGATATGAACGCGCCCTTGCCCATGAACAGGCTCATACAGGGCGACGTAGGTTCCGGCAAGACCGTCGTGAGCCTCATCGCCGCGCTTATGGCGATAGAATCAGGCTATCAGGCGGCGATAATGTCGCCTACCGAGATATTGGCGGAGCAGCACTACCTTACCGTTCATCGTTATATGGAAACCATCGGCATCCGCGCTATGCTTCTTAGGGGCGCAATGAAGGCAAAAGAGAGGCGCGTCGTCCTCAAGGAGATACAGGAAGGCGGCGTAGACCTTATCATCGGCACTCATGCCCTGATACAAAAAGACGTGGAGTTTGCCAAACTCGGGCTTGTCATCATAGACGAGCAGCACCGTTTTGGCGTGGTGCAAAGGGGAGAGTTGCGTAAAAAGGCCCAAGGCGCGTCTCCAGACATGCTGATAATGACCGCTACGCCGATACCGAGGACGCTTGCAATGACGGCGTTCGGAGACCTTGACGTTTCCATAATTGACCAGCTGCCTCCTGGAAGACAGCCGGTCAGGACGCGCATATTGAGGGAAAAGGACAGGGCATCGGCGTATCAGGCGATAAGCAGAGCGCTGGTCGAGGGCGGCCAGTGCTACATCGTTTATCCGCTCGTCGAGGAGTCCAAGGAGGTGCCGCTCAAGGACGCGACGAGCATGAAGGAGCATCTTCAGAGGGATATATTTCCTGAGCACAGGATAGGACTTCTACACGGCAGGCTCACAACCGTTGAGAAGGAGTCGGTCATGCGCGACTTCAAGGACGGACGCACGCATATACTCGTGTCAACGACGGTCATCGAGGTAGGGGTTGACGTGCCCAACGCCACGGTCATGCTCATCGAGCACGCCGAGCGATTCGGCCTGGCCCAGCTTCATCAGTTGAGGGGCAGGGTAGGAAGGGGCGTCAAGCCCTCGCTCTGCATGCTGCTTGCCGCATGGACAAACTCAGAGGATACATACAAAAGACTCAAGGTAATGACCGAGACAAGCGACGGCTTCCAACTGGCAGAAGAGGACTTGAAGATACGCGGCCCCGGTAACTTTACCGGCGTCAGACAGTCGGGTCTTCCTGATCTGAGACTGTCATTTGCCTTGACCGATACAGCGCTCCTCAAGGCCGCGCGCGATGATGCGTTCGGGTATTTAGAGCAAAACCCTGAGCTTGCAGGGCCCGAAGGCATCCTGATAAAAAAGATATTGAAGTCTCGCTGGGCCTCAAGGCTGGAGCTTGCCGAGGTCGGTTGATTTCGCTGGATAGTAAAAGCGCTTGTCCTTGACTATCGCATTATTCTAAGGTATAAAACATTGTTAGCCAAGACGTGTGCGGGTGTAGTTCAGTGGTAGAATGAAAGCTTCCCAAGCTTTAGACGTGGGTTCGATTCCCATCACCCGCTCCAAAATTAACGATAGACTTGAAGGAATCGAACGCCCTGCGAACGCCGAGCGGAGCGAGGATGAGGGAGCGCGGGAGCGCGACCGGAAGTGAGCAGGGCCGGGGTCGGAGCGAGGAGCGGGAGCGACGAGCGAAGACCTATTCCCATCACCCGCTCCAAATGAACGTCATATTTCAAATCAAGGGAGCATTGTAATGCGCGTAAGGATAGAGGTCGGCGAGCCGCGCGGTTTTGACGCCGGCGGCAATACCAACGTAATAGAAGGCGAACTTGTTGAGTCCCTTTGCGGCTCCAAGAGCATGGAAAAGGAGCCGAATATCGTAGCAATCATTCAGGCGCACAAAGGGGAGGAGCCCAAGAGAGAGACGGTTATTGACTACTGGCTTGTCGTAAATTGTCCACGGGTCGAGTTCGAGGACATGAAGTTTTCCAGCCTATTCCTTACGCCTCGATACAAGGTCAAGAAGTCTCCTCTTGAGATCCTCGATGCCGATGAGCCGCTGGTGGTAAACGGCTATTGGCTTGCGAACGGCAACGTGTGGGACGAGACCTCGGTAGCCGCTGCACAAGAGGGCGCAATCGAGGTAAATGGACACATAGTTGGAAACGTTACCCGCATCAAGGAATAAAGCCTTTCTCAAGCTGCACGCCGCCTATCGTTGTTTTCCAGGTCATAAAACAGCATTACGTCCGATTCTATAGGCTTAAACGAGCGGCACCCTTTTTTGCAAAAATGGTCTGATATGGTTATAATGTCGTTTGTCCGACAGCGCCTTATTGGAGACTTTTTATGGCATTGGCTGGAAAACGGTTGAAGCTGTTTATCGGTATTGGCATTGGAATTGTCGCGCTTGCGTTCCTTGTGTCCTATCCAAGGATATTCAGGCAACCGGCCGCAACCGGATATATAGAGACAACCGGCGAGATGGAGGCGGTTGAGGTTGAACTATCGTCCGCGTTTTCCGGCGCTCTTGAGTGGTTGTGTTGCGACGTTGGTTCAACCGTAAAGACCGGAGACGTTGCCTTCAGGCTTGCCTCTGACGAGTTGAAGGCGCGGCTTGCCGAAGGCGAGGCCGTCGTGCAAAGCGCCATGCGGTCGCTTGACGAGGCGAAGATCGGTTTGGAAAATGCCGTTGCCGCGCTGGAGGCGCAAAGGCTTGAGGCCGATGCCGCAAAGGAGGAGGCGCTGAGGGTCAAGGCGCTTGCCGACGAGGCTCAAGAAAACCTTGGGCGCGTCAAGGGTCTTTTCAGCGAGGGCTTTGTTTCCAAAAAGGAGATAGACGCGGCTCAGGCGCACTATAATTCATTGAGCGCACAGCACGCATCTATGGCGGCGCGGCAAAAGAGCGCGCTGATAGCGGTGAGAAATGCCGATATTAATATCAAGGCGGCGAAGGCCCGCATCCAGACCGCCGAGGCCAGAGCGGCCGAGAAGCGGGCGCAGATAAAGGTAGTTCAAACCCAGCTTGCCGATTTAGCGGTCAGGTCGCCCATAAACGGCGTTATCGCGCAAAAGTCGTTTGAAGCCGGCGAGAGGGCGCCGGCAGGCGCGTCCGTATACACGGTGGTTGACCTTGATAATATCTGGGCAAGGGTGGACATTGACGAAACGCGGATACGCGAGATACGCCTTGGCGGTAGAGTTGAGATATTCGCGGCTGATAGTCAAAACGCCCTCGAGGCCTCGGTTGTAGAGATATCGGAGTTGGCCGCCTTTGCGACGCAGCGCGACGTTACGCGGGGCAGGAACGATATAAAATCCTTCAGGGTAAAGGCGAAGATCGTCAAGCCTGACGGGATGCTAAAACCGGGTATGACGGTTAGAGCGAGGTTTTATCCCCTACCTTTCTTGAAAGAAAGGTAGGCCAAAGAGATTAAATACCACGGTCACGGCCTTTAATGCCTTATGCCCCCTTATGCGATTGAGATAAACGAGTTAAGGAAGGTCTACCCCGGCGTAGTCGCGGTTGACGGCGTATCCATGTCCATCCCCGCCGGGGAGTGCTTTGGGCTTCTTGGCCCGAACGGCGCGGGCAAGACCACGCTGATAAGGATACTCACCACGCTCATAAAGCCTACGTCCGGCTCGGCTGCGGTGGGCGGATATGACGTGGTAAGAGAGAGCGCGAGGGTAAGAGAGATCATCGGCGTCATACCGCAGGCCATGACCAGCGACTTAGACCTGACCGGATTTGAGATCCTCGACATCCATGCGCGGTTTTTCGGCATGAAAAAAAAGGAACGCGCCGGGCGTATCGCAGAGCTGCTGCATCTCGTCGGTTTGCAGGACAGGGCAGGGGACCTCGTTGCGACCTATTCGGGCGGCATGAGAAGGAGGCTTGAGATTGCAAGGGGGCTGGTGCATAAGCCCTCCATCCTCATCCTTGACGAGCCTACCATCGGTCTGGATCCGCAGAGCAGGCACGTCGTATGGGACCTGCTTGAGAAGTTCATGGCAACGGACTTACTTACCATACTGCTTACCACTCACTACATGGAGGAGGCCGAATCGCTTTGCGACAAGGTGGCGATCATAGACTACGGCAAGATCGTGGCGCTTGACACCGTTGACGGCCTGAAAAAACAGATACCTGAAAAAGACGTAGTTGAACTGACCGTCTCTGGATATGACCTTCAAGCGGCGGCAAGTTCTGTGAGGACGATAAACAACGTAACCTCATGCGCCCTGACAGGGGATACGCTCATCGTGTCCGCGGACAACGGCGCAGAGATCATACCCGTGCTCGTTGACGCCTTAAAACGCCTTGGCGCGCTCGTGAGGCGCGTAACGCTCAAGGAGCAGACGCTTGAGGACGTGTTCATACACTTCACAGGAAGGCCGATACGGGAAGAGGAGGCGAAGAAGGTGAGCTTCCTCCTCGGCGCGGGCGTCCCTACAAAACTCTCAAGATAATCGCATGAATCGTTTTCTTGCCATATTCGAAAGGGACGTAAGAAAGTTCGTCAGAAACCCGATCGTCGTAATGGTCAGCATCCTGATGCCGCTCGTTTACCTTGTCATAATCGGCAACTCCATGCAGGGCGAGCTTAAACGCCTGCCGATAGCGCTCGTTGACATGGATAAAGGACCAGAGGCCATAAGGCTCACCGCCCTTGTCAGGACCATCGAATCGTCCACCGGTTCGATACGGCTTTTTGAGACGCCCGATGAATCCCTTGCCATGCAGGGGGTTAGGGACGGTCTTTACAAGGCCGCGCTTGTCATCCCGCCGGGATTCAGCAGGGACATAAGCAGGAGGAGCGCGGCGCAGGCCGGTCTGTTTCTCGACAATGCCGAGACCGTATCCTCGGCCACGATCCAGAGCGCCCTTGCAAAGGCGTTTGCCGGATTCGGCGCCGAGACGGTGAAGATAAGAAACGAGCGCGCCGGACTTGCCATTGAGATGCGGCCGATCGAGTTATACCCCAAGTTCGACTACGATCAGACGCTCATCCCCGGCGTCGTGATAATGGCCATATTCCTCGGGGCCATGATGACCGGCGCATTCAATCTCGTCATGGACAGATTCCTCGGCGTTGACGAAAGCTATCTGCTTACGCCTCTTACCAAGCGGGACATAGTCATGGGGCTTGTAGCGAGCGGCCTCATTATTACAACCATCATCGCCGTCATAGTCCTGTTTTTTTCTTCTCTCATATCAGGCTTGAGGCTGTGGGAGTTGTTGAGTCCGGGTAGCGCCGCTCTGACGCTTGTAGTTATAATCCTATCCACGCTTGGGCTTCAGGGCATGATGTTCATCATAATGGGCAGGATAAACCATCCGAGGATCGTCGGCGTCCTCGGCGGTTTTTTGAACGTCATCTTCTTTTTTACGAGCGGGGCGGTATATCCGGTAGAGAGTTTCCCTCCGTGGCTTCGCTCATTTGCATCCGTAAATCCAGAGAGCTATTCGGTGCACGCGCTGAGGGCGCTGCTTTTCAAGGGCGCCGGGTTTTCAGCCGTTGGGGGAGACATAATCTTTCTCGCATCTTTTTCCGTGGTTACGGTCGCGGTCGGCATAATGCTGTTCAAACGCACGCTTTGACTTGACTTACTTTTCTTTTACGGTTATCCCAAAGCAAGCAAAAGAAAAACCAAACCGGTATCTTGATATGAACCGCTTTTACTGAAGCGATTTCAAAAATGCGCTCTTGATGGAGTTGCGAAGGACGTTGTCTTTGACGCCGCTTGAGATGCTGATCGCCTTCTCCAATTCGGCATGGGTGGGTATTCGCATCTGGTTTAAATCGGGGGGCGGCGAAGGTTTTTTTTCCTTTACCTGTCCAATCTTGAAGATAATCTCCAGCACGGTTTTTTCGCCAACGGCCTTATTTATCCTTTCAACGATATCTGTCTTTGCGTAGGCAAGTTCAGACATCCAGACTGATGAGGTTACGTTGCAGTAAAGCGTAGTGCCGGAGAGCCTTGTCGGTTCGGACTTTGCCGAGGCAGCGCTTCCCGCGAAGTCCGCCCACTTCTTTTTAATGGTGTAGTCCCTGATAAGCGTTGCTATGGGGAGGGATGCGCAGGACGAGGCGAGGAGCGCATTTAGTTTCAAGGGGTCTTTGAGCCTTGGTCTTGAAGGCCTCAAGCCGCTCTTCCAGTTACGCATCTTTAGATACCTTGGGGGATATGAGATTATTGATCCTGCCGCCGATTAGCTGGCCGATTATAGCCCCGACCGCTATAATCGGTATTATCTGATAGCCGACCCCGGCGATTGTCCTCAGGATGTAGATAAACGGGATGGGCAGGTGGATATATAGAAACCATTTGAGAGAGAGTCTCTTGGTCCTGTATCTTAAGTACCCGAACGGCAGATTCAGAAGGAATGCGGCAAATGTAATGAGAATAAGAGTTAAAATACCGTTCATGGTCAGCATACTACACAATAAACTATCAGAGAGGGCGTCGGGATGTCAAATGATTATTTTGCAAAGCGCTTGACATGGCGGGTGTTTATCCTGTAAAATTAAACGTTTTAATTTAGACTATAGTGCTATCCGGTTGCCTGATTGAGATTATGATGGCCATGCGTTGGCTGCGGGGTTTATAAAGTGCTTGAAGGTCTTTCCGATAAATTCAGAAAAGTCCTGCGCGACGTAAGGGGGCACGGCTCTCTTTCGGACTCCAATGTTCAGGACGCGCTTAAAGAGGTAAGGCTTGCCCTGCTTGAGGCGGACGTAAACCTTGCGGTCGTCAAGGACTTTATAGCCGTTGTAAAGGAAAAGGCGCTCGGCAAAGAGGTGCTTGAGAGCCTGACCCCTGGGCAGCAGTTTACCAAGGTTGTGCATGACGAACTTACGCGGATTCTTGGCGGCGAGGCTTCGGCGCTCGAACTCAAGGGACGCCCGCCCGTGGTAATGCTTGTCGGTCTGCAAGGCTCAGGTAAGACCACCACTGCGGCAAAACTTGCGTTGCATCTTAAAGGCTGCGGCAGAAACCCGTATATCGTTCCGGCTGACATGTTTCGCCTTGCCGCCGTGTTGCAGCTTAAAAAACTCGCCTTTGAGGCGCGTGTTGATTGCTTTGACTCGGAAGGCTATTCAAAGGCCGACGCGGTCTGCGCCGAGGCGCTGAGGATTGCAGGGATAAAGGGATATGATAGCGTCATCGTGGATACCGCCGGAAGGCTTCATATAGACGACGCCTTGATGGACGAGCTTAAAACCCTCAAAGGCATCCTAAAGCCTTCAGAGGTGCTCTTCGTGGCCGACTCCATGACGGGTCAGGACGCGGTTAACACGGCAAAGGGTTTTGACGCGGCCGTCGGCGTAACCGGCGTGGTGCTTACAAAGTTCGACGGAGACGCAAGGGGCGGGGCCGCGCTGTCCATGCGTATGACTACCGGCAAGCCCATAAAGTTTATCGGGGTCGGCGAAAAGATTGACGCCTTGGAGGTCTTTCATCCGTCGCGGCTTGCAGGCCGCATCCTTGACATGGGCGACGTGCTTACCCTTATCGAGAAGGCCGAGGCAACGCTTGGCGAGAAAGAGGCGAAGGAGCTTCAGAAGAAATTAAAAAAGGACGCCTTTACGCTTGAGGACTTCAAGAATCAACTGCAACAGATAAAGAAGATGGGGAGCATCGAGAGCATACTCTCAATGGTGCCGGGATTCAATGCCGTAAAAAACGCGAAGGACGTTAAGATAGACGAGAAGGAGATTGTCAGGGTAGAGGCGATAATCAATTCCATGACGATGAGAGAGCGAGTTGACCCGTCCTGCCTTAACGCGAGCAGGCGCCAGCGTATTGCAAAGGGAAGCGGCACAAAGGTTCAGGACGTCAATAAGCTCATGAACCAGTATCAGGACATGCGTAAGATGATGAAGATGATGAGGAACTCTGGCGGCAGGGGAATGAAGGGGCTTTTGAACAGGATGCGTTGAACGTCGTATAAACAGTGAACAAGCAAAAGGGAGGTTTACGGTCAGATGTCAGTTAAGATCAGGTTGACAAGGCAGGGCAGCAAAAAGAAACCGATGTATCGCGTTGTGGTTACGGATAGTGAAGCGCCGAGAGACGGCGGTTTCATCGAGGTAATCGGGTTTTGCAATCCGATGACGAACCCGGCTGTGGTGAAGTTTGATGAGGAGAGGGTGGCATTCTGGGTAGGTCGCGGCGCTGTCCCTACGGATACGGTAAGACAATACCTAAAGAAGGCAGGGCTGGCCGCTGTAAAGACGAAGGCTGCCTGAGGCGCCGCATTTGCCCTGCTTTACGGGGGAAAAACGCATGAAGGAGCTGATCCTTGTCATTGCCAAGGCTCTCGTTGACCATCCTGAACAGGTTAAGGTAGTTGAGATTGAAGGCGAAAGAACGTCTGTGCTTGAGCTGAGCGTCGCAAAGGAAGACCTTGGTAAGGTGATAGGCAAACAGGGCAGGACGGCAAGGGCGATACGGACGATACTCACCGCGGTCTCTACTAAGATGAAAAAGCGTTCCGTGCTTGAAATACTCGAATAACGAAGAGTACGTGCCGATAGGCTTCGTAACAGGGCCGCACGGCATATCGGGCGAGGTAAAACTCATGCCCTACGCGGACACGCTCGACTTTGAGTTGAAGGCCGTTTATCTGAGCCTGCCCTCGAATGTATCTATCGGGGGTTCGGGCGACGGCTGGAGCCTGCGCGTCGTGAACAGGGCGCGTTTGCATAAGCGCGGATATATCCTTGCCCTTGAAGGCGTCAAAAGCAGGAATGAGGCCGAGGCGCTCAGAGGGGCAGTGGCTGCCATAAAAAAGCATGACCTGCCAAAGGCTGGGCAAGGAGAGTATTATTCCTTCGACCTCTGCGGCGCGTCAGTCGCGCACGAAGACGGGAGAGCAATCGGTACCGTAACCGGCATTATACATACGGGCGCAAACGACGTCCTTGAGGTTATGAGCGGCTTGGGAGAGATATTGATACCGGCCATCGAGCATACTATAATATCGTTTGACGTGGTAAATAAAAGACTTGTAGTGCGGCTTATGCAAGGCTTAGAGCCGGACAAAAAATGAGGTTCGACGTACTGACTTTATTCCCGGAGTTTTTCGCGGCCACTGTCAAGAAAAGCATAATGGGCAGGGCTATTGACTCAGGTCTCGTTGAAATAAACGCGCATAATATTCGGGATTGGGCTGGGGACAGGCATAAGACGACGGACGACAGCCCTTACGGCGGCGGGCCCGGCATGGTGATGAAGGCGGAGCCGGTGGCGCTGGCGCTTGAAGCCGTCAAGGCAACGGCAAAGGCCGTTCCAAAGGTTATATTGACGACGCCTCAGGGAACCGTATTCAATGACCACATTGCCAGAGAATTGGCGGGTCTGGAGCACGTCGTAATAATTTGCGGCAGATACGAGGGCTTTGACGAGAGGATTAGAACCCTTGTTGACATGGAGCTTTCCATCGGCGATTTTGTGCTGACCGGCGGCGAGTTGCCCGCCCATGTGATAATGGACGCGGCAACAAGATTCATCCCCGGCGTACTTGGAGCCGAGGGTTCGGCTGAAGATGATTCGTTTTCCAGTGGTCTCCTTGAGTATCCTCAATACACAAGGCCGGAAGAATGGCGCGGGATGAAGACCCCGGCTGAGCTTCTTAGCGGAAACCACGCCCAGATTCGCGCATGGCGAAGGCGCGAGGCGATAAAACGAACCGCATTGCAACGGCCTGACCTGCTTGAAAAGGTGATTATGACGGGAGATGAGCGGCGCATGGCGGACGAGTTCTCAAAAGAGGCCGGGGCTTCAACGTCCGATGGTTTTTTGAAAAAGAAAAGAACGGAAAAGGGAGACTGAAATGGGCACGATACAGGAAATAGAAAAAGGCTTTCTAAGGACGGACATTCCGGCCTTTCAACCGGGGGATACCCTTCTTGTAAAGGTCAGGATAAAAGAGGGCGACAAGGAAAGGACGCAGCCCTTTGAAGGCATCGTTATAAAGATGCACGGAGGCGCGCTGAGGAGCACGTTCACGGTCAGGAAGGTATCCTACGGCGTCGGCGTTGAGAGGGTGTTCCCTCTGCATTCTCCTGCCATTGACTCGGTCAAGGTGCTTACAAGGGGCAAGGTAAGAAGGTCAAAGTTGTATTACCTCAGGAACCTCAAGGGCAAGGCCGCAAGGGTAAAGACAAAGATGTAATTTTTTTGCCGGATGCGGCATAGCCGCGTCCGGCAAAGGTATTTAGCGCGCCTTCGGACATCCTCATGTACACCTATGAAGAGGCCGCTCTAAAGAACGGCTGCAGATACATTGCAGGGGTTGACGAGGCGGGCAGAGGCCCGCTTGCAGGCCCTGTGGTTGCCGCAGCCGTAATCTTTGCAAAGGCAAAGCCTCCGTTAGGACTTGGCATTAAAGATTCCAAAAAACTTACCGCGTCAAGACGCGCCGCATTGTCAATTGAGATATGCAGGAGCGCCGTATCAATCGGCGCTGGAGTGGTATGGCCTGCGGATATAGATTCGATGAATATCCACAAGGCGTCTTTGCTTGCCATGAGCCGCGCCGTTGCCTCTCTTGACTCTAAGGCGGACATGCTCCTCATTGACGGCCTGTTTCCCATAGAATCAAACATACCGCAACAGCCGATAGTCTCAGGCGACTCCCTTTCAATCAGCATTGCCGCCGCCTCCATCATAGCAAAGACCTTGAGGGACAGCGTAATGGACGCCTACCATAAGATATACCCGGCCTACAACTTCGCGTCAAACAAGGGATACGGCACAAAGGAACATATTAAAGCCATTGCGCTTCATGGGGCATGTCCGATACATAGGAGGAGTTTCAGGGGCGTATGAGCGGCGCAAAACAAAGACTTGGCGCCCTTGGAGAGGACGAGGCGGTCAGGGCGCTAAACAAGCGTGGATACAAGGTGGTTTGCCGCAACTACAGGTGCAGCCGCGGGGAGATAGACGTCGTTGCAATGGACGGCGCGGTATACGTCTTTATCGAGGTAAAGACGCGTTCAGGCGACGCATTCGGGACGCCCGCCTCAGCCGTTGACTTCAGGAAACAAAGACATATAGCGGACGTCGCCGCATATTATCTGAACGCGCACAACGTCTCCATCGAGGACGTTGACATCCGGTTCGACGTGGTGAGCATCCAACTGGCCAACGGAAAGTTCTCAACCGAAATAATTCGTAACGCATTTGAGGCAGAGTAGTAAAAGGTGGAAGAAAGGGTGTAAGCCGCACGGGCAATATTTATACTCGTCAGCCGTGGTGTTAATTCCCTATTAAAGTTCTTTGGCCTATCTTTCTTTCAAGAAAGGTAGGTCTTGACTTGTAGCGCGTGCAATAGTATAGTTTTTGCCTTTTCAATTGAATAGGGTTGCAGCAAATCATAAATACACAAACAGGGGGCCTATGTATGGCTGAGATAATGCCGTTTCGCGGGGTGCTGTACGCGCCTGAAAAAATTGGGGATTTGAATAAGGTCATGGCGCCTCCGTATGACGTGATATCTCCGAGGTTGCAAGACGACCTGTACGCAAGGCACTCAAACAATATCGTAAGGCTTGAGCTTAACAAGATTACGGATCAGGACTCCGAGGGCAATGACAGGTATTCAAGGGCAGGCCGGCTCCTTGCTAAGTGGCTTGCGGACGGCGACATTAAGCAGGATGCAAGGCCGTCCATCTATTACTACACGCAGACTTATGCCCTAAAAAGCGGCCTTGAGCAGACCAGAAAGGGTTTCGTATCCCTTGTGCGTCTTGAGGACTTCGGCAAAGGCATACATCCGCACGAGAGGACGCTTTCCGGGCCAAAGGCCGACAGGTTCAAGCTCATGACCTCGACGGACGCCAACCTCAGCTGCATATTTTCCCTTTATTCCGAACCCTTGCTCGACGTCAACAAGCTCCTTGAGGCCGCTGTCAAAGGGAAAAAGCCCTATATCGACGTGAAGGACGACGACAAGGTTGAGAACAGGCTCTGGAGGATTGACGACGTTGAACTCATCAAGAAGGTTCAAGCGAATATGCGTAATAAGGCGCTGTTCATCGCGGACGGGCATCATCGTTACGAAACCGCGTTGAACTATAGAAATATGATGTGCGAGAAGACCGGCGGCAATACAGGGAATGAGCCGTTCAACTTCGTTATGATGTATTTTTCCAACATGGACGACGTTGGAATGACCATCTGGCCGACTCACAGGGTCGTGCACAGCGTCAAAGGTTTCGAGAGAGCCTCTTTCCTTGAAAGATGCGGTGAATACTTCGATGTTGACGAGACGCCTTACGGCTCCGATAATGAAGAGGAGGCAAAGGCCGCGTTCCTGAAAAAACTCGAATCCAAAGGGAAACAGGCTGTCACCTTCGGACTTCATCTGCGCGGAAAAAGCTCCTTCCTTCTGCTGACGCTGAAGGAGAAGGATATGATGGACAGGGTCTTTGGCAATGCCATGCCGGATGTGTTCAAGGGGCTTGACGTTACCGTGCTGCATTCGCTCATATTGACAAAGATACTCGGCCTCACAAGGGAGGCTCAGGAGAAGCAGGAAAACCTCGTCTACGTCAAGAGTTACGCTGAGGCGCTCAAGGCCGCTAAGGAAGGGGCAAACCAGATGGTTTTTCTCCTCAACCCAACGAAGATCGAGCAGGTAAAGGCGGTTGCGGAGACCGGGCAGGTGATGCCGCAAAAATCCACCTATTTTTATCCTAAGCTGCTCTCAGGGCTTGTCATAAATATCATCGGAAGCGAGTCCGGCGCTTTAACCTCGTCGTCCGCATGACGCGGCCCGCTGCAAATGCGGCGGGATGCGAATGTACGCCCATTGCCCTCGGCAGATTCGACTTCCAACAGGGCAAGAGAGGCTTGAGGCTCACGACTGACACGGTTTTACTTGCTCAGTTCGTGCAGTGCGAAGAGCGGCCTGTTTCCATTATTGATCTTGGGTGCGGATACGGGCCGATACCACTTTTGCTTTCCGACGCCTTTGACGATTGCCATATAACCGGCGTGGAGATTGACGCCGAGGCCGCGGCTATTTGCTCAAGGAACGTCGAGGTAAACGGTCTGAAACACAGGATTTCAATCCTGAACGCGGACATCAGGGCGCTGCCTGACTCCTTTGCCGAAGGCTCCTTTCCGATAGTCGTTTCCAATCCGCCTTACATGAAGATCGGGTCCGCGAGGATAAGCCCTGACAGACAAAGGGCGATTGCGCGTTCCGAGCAAACGTGCACGCTGCGCGATATTATAACGACATCCCGGCATCTTGCCGGCAACGCTGGACGCATCTTTTTCGTATACGTTGCCGACAGGTTTGATGAAATGATTGAAGAGGCGCGCTACGCGGGTCTTGCCCCGGTCAGGGTTAGATTCGTTCATACTGCGCCGAATCGTCCGCCTGAGCGGTTCTTGATTGAGATGAGGCCGTGACCGTGAACCGTGACCGTGACCGTTGAAAAGGCCGTGACCGTGACCGTTGGAAGACTCTTATCTTTTATGTTCTTGTCCGTGTTTTGTTTTTTACACGGTCACGGCTCACGGTCTTTTTGACCGTGTCTTCAACCTGGGCGCCTCAGGCAACATTAACGACTTGAGGCGTTTGATTTCGGCCTCCTTCAGGGACTCGGCTCCGGCGATGAATGCGGCAAAGGCGCTCTTATCTTGCTCGCCGACGAATTGCGAAAACGACTTTGCGCTCTTTATATAATCATTCATCCCTGACTCGACTATGATTACAATCTGTCTTGACCTTCTTTCTCCCGGGGCTCTTCCCCGGCGTATGGTTTTAAGCGCGGCAATGGTTTCATCCTTTTTTCCCTTCGCGAGGCCGGCAAGTTCTCCCGCATGTTCATGTATCATCGGTTCAATTCCTTGCGCATGTTTAGCGGCCTTGGCAAAGAATCTTTCCGTGGATGATACGGCGTTGGAAATGTTACCTGCCAGCGCCATTGACGGCAGGCACAGGGCGATGAACAAAAATAAGATTCTCTTCGTCATGTTGAGAGTATATATAATGATAGTACCGTGGTCAAGGTTATGCAGAATAAGAAAAAAACGCTCATTATAATTGACGGCAGTTCCCTGATATACAGGGCATTTCACGCCATACCGGCTGGAATGGCAACCTCCGGGGGCCTGCCGACCAACGCGGTTTACGGCTTTACTCAGACCTTGAGGAAGATTATCAAGGACTGTCGCCCCGATTATATCTGCGTGGCCTTTGACGTAAAGGGCCCCTCGTTCAGGCATGATATATACCCTGAGTACAAGGCAACAAGGCCGCCTATGCCTGACCTCCTCATACCGCAGATACCGTACATAAAGCGCATGGTCGCGGCCATGAACATAAGAGGTCTGGAGTCTAAGGGGTTTGAAGCCGACGACGTCATGGCAACGCTGGTGAAACGGTTCTCGGAGCAGGTTAAAGTCTTACTTGTTACCGGCGATAAGGACATGTATCAGCTCGTTGATGACGATACCGTAATACTCGATTATCTCAGCGCAAAGGAAACAGGGCCAAAGGAGGTTGAGGAAAAGTTCTTTGTGCCGCCCGGACTCATACGGGACATGTTAAGCCTTGCAGGGGATTCATCCGACAATATCCCCGGCGTTCCCGGCATCGGGATGAAAACCGCGTCGAAACTCTTGAAGCAGTTCGGTTCGCTTGATGCTATTTATTCAAATATTGAGGCTATTTCCACGCAAAAGTTAAGAGACACACTTAATAAAAACAAAGACCTCGCGTTCATCTCGCAACGGCTTGCCGCCTTGAACGTGGATGTGCCTGTGGAATGCGGTATTGGGGAGCTTGAGGCCGTGCCTCCTGACATGAGCGTCCTCGTGCCGCTCCTTAAAGAGCTTGAGTTCAAGAGGCTGATAGAGGAAGCGTCTCCATCAGAGGCCGAGGGCAAGGCAACGGATAGAAGCTATCACTGTACGCATATTGGTGATGACATCCTGCCGGAGTTCGCCAAAAGGCTTGAAGATGCGCGGCAAGCAACTATTACGCTTCAAGCGGGCGGGGAAGACGGTCAGGAGGATATGTTCAATGCCTCGCTTGAGAAGACATGGCTTGGCATTAGTATTGACGGTAAGGAGGCATTTTATCTGGACGCCTCAGGCGTCAAGGCCGATAGGGCCGCGCTCCTTCTGAAGGCGTTTTTGGAAGATCCCGGCATCAGCAAGGATACCGACGATTCAAAGGCCATGTATCTTTTCTTTTCTCGTCTTGGGGTAGAGGTAAAAGGAGTATGTATTGATACGTCGCTGGCCTCGTACCTGTTGAATCCGTCAAGGTCGGGGCATGGGTTTAAGTCAGCGGCGTTAGAGTACCTTGGTCTGAGGTTTGATGACAAAGAGGTCGACCGCAGTAATCATCCGAGTTTTGTATGCTCTAAAGCCTGTAATATCGCTGAGTTGGCGATGATATATAAGCAACGACTTGAAGATGAGTCGCTGTTGAAGTTATACGTTGACATGGAGCTTCCACTTGCCGTGGTTCTTGCGGACATGGAAAGAATAGGCATCAGGGTGGATGTTGAAAAGCTTGAGGCGCTTTCAAAAGAATTGGCGCATTCCATGTCCGTCTGTGAGGCACGCATATACGCCTCAACAGGCTTTGAGTTCAACATAAATTCGCCAAAGCAGCTCTCTCAGGTGCTTTTTGAAAGGCTTGGTCTTAAGCCTGTGAGAAAGACAAAGACCGGTTTTTCGACCGACGAGGATGTGTTAAAGCGCCTCGCCTCGCAACATGACGTGCCCGGACTGATAATAACCTACAGACAGACGGCAAAACTCAAGTCAACTTATGTTGACGCCCTTATAAACCTTGTGGACCAGCGTTCGTCGAGAGTGCATACCTCCTTTAACCAGACCGTTGCCGCAACCGGACGGCTCTCAAGCTCAAGGCCCAATCTTCAAAACATCCCGGCAAGCGGGGAGAGCGCCTTGGCGTTACGCTCCGCGTTCGTGCCTGAGGACGGCTTTGTCTTTTTATCAGCCGACTACTCTCAGATCGAACTCAGGCTTGTCGCGCATTTTTCCGAAGACCCTTTCCTTATTGACGCATTCATTCGCGGCGACGACATACACGCGCAAACGGCAAGCGGGGTATTCTCGGTGCTGCCCGCTCTCGTTACGCCGGAGATGAGGAAAAAGGCGAAGGCCATAAACTTCGGCATCATATACGGCATGGGCGCATGGGGGCTTGCATCCGAGTTGAAGATACCGTCCAGCGAGGCTCAAGGTTATATTGACGGCTTTTTCGCGCACTATAGCCGCGTAAAGACGTTTATGGACGGCACGATTGAGCAGGCGCGCGGTCTTGGGTTTACGACGACGCTTTTCGGCAGGAAGCGCGCGATACCCGAATTGAACAGCCCAATCGAGGCTGTGCGCCATTTCGGAGAAAGGGCTGCAATAAACACGCCCATACAGGGCAGCGCCGCTGACATGATAAAGTTGGCCATGATAAGGATACATGAGCGCATCAAGTCGTCAGGGTTTTCATCAAGGATGCTTTTACAGATACATGACGAGCTTGTCTTTGAGGCGCGTAAGGAAGAATTGGACGAGTTGACGAGCCTCGTTAGAGAGGAGATGGAAGGGATTATCGCGCTCCGGGTTCCGTTAAAGGTGAACATGAAACTGGGCAATAACTGGGCGGACGTTGAACCTACCTAAGGAAGGTCTGATTTATTCCTTTTTTGTCATTCCCGAGGTTTTAATCGGGAATCCAGAAATGAACGTCTATGGACACTGGATTCCCGCTAAAAGCACGCGGGAATGACACCGACTAGTGCCTTGCCTCAATGCGTCTCAAGGTGAATTAATCAGACCTTCCCTAATAATATTCTTGATAGATAAGAAGCTGTTAAAGGAGTTGCTGTAGCATGAGCAGGACTCTAACAGCAGTTCCGCCTCAATGTTTATTGTGCTTCAATAAAAAATAACTTGACGTTAATCTTTATTGAGTTAAACTTAATATATAGAACAGGTGTAACCTGTAGACCTTGCGTATACCATCAGAGGTGGACTATGAATAGCAGCAAAAGACCATATACGACCGGCGAGATTGCCGAGTTGTGTCACGTTACGATAAACGCCGTCAAAAAATGGATAGCCGCCGGAAAGATAAACGCTTTCAGGACGCCGGGGGGCCATTTCCGCATCAAGAGCGACGAGTTCATGGCCTTTCTCGATAGATATAAGCTCGAAATAAAGGAGGAGGCATTCCCTGAAAGGCGCAGGATACTCGTGGTTGATGACGAACCCGGGATTGTCGAATTCATAAAAGGCACCCTTGAGATGATGGAGAGGAACTTTCTGATAGAGACCGCCTCTGACGGTTATGAGGCGCTTATCAAGGTTGGGGACTTCAAACCTGAACTGCTTATCCTTGACATTAAGATGCCCAAGATAGACGGGCTTGAGGTGTGCAGACGGCTTAAGTCGGACGAGGCCACGAAGCATATCAAGATCCTTGTCGTTACCGCATACGGTCAGACTGAGATAGCCTCCGCCATACTCAAGTGCGGCGCTGACGTATGCCTGTCAAAGCCCCTTAACCTCAAGGCGTTGCAGGCGAACGCAGCCGAGTTGCTTGGCCGTGCGGGCAATATTCGTATTCGCCAGCCCGGTTGAATGTTCCCGATTAAACTTCTTATGTCTATCCTTTCTTTCAAGAAAGGTAAGGACATTGAAAGACGGGTTTTACAGATGAGACAACGGCCAATCACGAGACTCACCGGTTTTCAAAAGCTTGCAATTCTACTTACCCTGATTTCCCTTTCTGCGGTCTACGAATATTTCATTTTATCCGGCAAATTAAATAAGATATTGGTGTACGACGAGTTAAGCGATAGTCTGAGTTCCATAAAGACGAGGGTCTTGCGGCTCGAGTATCTGCTTGACATGTACGTGGTCGCGAGCAGGTTTGAGAACACGACCGTCGAGATGATAAAGGACGAGGTTTCAGGGCTTGACAGGGATATAAACGAAAAGCTGTTTAATCCCCCCTTCAGGAAGCGCCTTGCCGACGACGCCATGCTTTATGACGGCATATCGGACATAGCCGACGATTGGCGGGTGATAACGGGCGAGATAAACAGACTCAACTCCGCTTCCTCAAAGGATGAGGTTATACTCATACATAACGCCGTTGATACGAATACCGTGCTTGTAATTGAAAGGGCGACCACGCTCCTTAAGGTAACATTCGATAATAGGAATGCGGTCTTTTTTGAGATTGGAAGACATGTATTTTTGAGCCTTGCGGTTTTTCTGGCCTTTGCGGTTTTTCTGGCCGCGTTGTACTTGAGCCGCATCCATCGTCGGGCGGCACTGTTCGTTCAGACGGCCGGCAGGGTTGCGGGCGGGGCAAGATTCGAGAGATTCCCTGAATCCGGCGGATACGCCTATACCCTTGGCTTTGCGCTGAACAATATGCTTGATTCGTTCGATGGTATGCTTGACGAAAAGGACAGGAGATGCTCTTCGATGCGCGTTGAACTGGAAGGCATGGCAAGGCGGATGAAGGCCGTATCGGCATTTTTATCATTTGCCGGCGCGTCGCTTTCTCAGGTCGAGCTTTTTACCATGCTCCTGAAGGAGCTTGCCCAGTCGCTCTCGATTGACGCCGCCGCAGTGTACCTGATTGAGGAAAACGAGATGCGCCTCAAATCTTCCGTCGGATTTCCCGAGGAGTACGCAAGGGAGGCGTCAGCCATATGGAAGGGGGCGGACAACGGCGAGGACCGGCGGTCCGGTGAATCAAGGATTTTTGAACGCATAGAGGATTACCCTGACTCGGCTTATGCAAGGATGCTGGGGCACGCAGGTTTTAACATGCTTTTTATAGCGCCGATGTCGTACGATAAGGAAGTAACCGGCCTTCTGTACCTCGCATTCAAGGAGCGCGCCGCGGTTTCGGACGAAACTAAGATGTTTTTTGAGACTATCGCAGGCGCGGCGGCCCTTGCCGCCGGCCATATAGCGCTATTTCAGAGGGAGTTTACGCAGAAAAGGTTTTATGAGCGGATCCTCAATCAATTGCCGCTGGGCGCGGCTGTCTTTGACAGTGACGGCTATTGCAGATTCTTCAACGACCGCATCAAGAAGCTCATCGGCGCCGACGCAAGCGCGAGTTTTGCGGGCATCTACAGATTATTCGACGACGACGCCCTTGCCGCATCCGGGGCGCTGGATGAACTTAAAAAAGTTTATGACGGCGCGGCCTGCGAGACTGTGGTGAATTATGACCCGGCGCTCCTCGTCAGATACGGCTTCAAAGGGAAGCCGAGACGGCTGCGATTTAACGGCCTTCCTCTGTTTGACCCTTCGGGCGACATACGGGAGATATTGGTAGTGTGCGACGTGGCCGTGCTCCCTTGAGGCAGGCGAGATAATCATTTTATGAAGGCTTTATTCGAAAAACTAAACATCTCAAAGAAACTCGCGGTGGTATTCCTTTTCCTGCTTGTGATTATGGGCATGGGCGGCTCCGTAGGGTTGTATAACGCTATACAGATAGCTCTGGTCGCAAAGCAGCTCTATACGGATTCCTTCAAGAGGGCTGAAACCCTAATGACCATTGAAAACGAGTTCCTATCCGCCCGGCAGGCGATATTTTTGCAGACGGTTATAAGTGAATCCGCATCCAAGACCTATCTCAAGGGGTCAATCCAAGAGCACAAGGACAAGATTGCCAGGCTTATAAGCGAATACATGGCGTTGGGGCTTGCTTCTGAGCACGAACGTTTATTGAAAGACTTCCATGAAAAATTGTCGCACTACTGGGAGATACATGCCGAGGTCGAAAAATTCTCGTCACGTGGGGATAAAAACAGGGCGCTCTCCGTTATAAGACTGGAGGGCAACAAGGCATTCACCGATTCCATTAATGCCCTTCGCAAGCTGATAGCTGATGAAAGGTACATCGCCTACGCGGCATATCAGGACTCGGATTTTTTCGTGCGGGTCATAATAGCGGCAACCCTCGCCTTTACGCTTCTTGCCTTCGCGCTCGTAATATTCCTCTGGCGTACCATGACGCGCGCCCTTGTAAATCCCATACTTTCCATTGAGACGGCCGCAAAAAAGATAGGCTCTGGAGATCTCAAGGTGAGGGCCTCGGTTACGACGCATGACGAGCTTGGAACCCTTGCAGGCGCATTCAACAAGATGGCCGCCGGACTTGAAGAATCTTACGAAACCCTTGAGAAAAGGGTGGATGAGCGCACCGAGGAGTTAAGGCTGATGACCGAGGTGCTGTCAAATAAGAAGCAAGAGCTTGAGCTTTCCAATATGGGGCTTCAGGAGGCCAACAAGATGAAAAGCCAGTTTTTGGCCAATATAAGCCATGAACTCAGGACCCCGCTCAATTCCATCATCGGTTTTTCCGAGCTCTTGCAGGAAAAGGCGTTCGGCGACCTGAACGAGCGCCAGATGCTCTACGTCGGGTACGTGCATACAAGCGGTGGACATCTCCTGCAGCTCATCAACGACATACTCGATCTGTCGAAGATCGAGGCCGGTATGATGGAGCTTCTGAAAGAGGATTTCCCGGTCGCCGAGTCGCTTGGGCAGATACTCGGCATCGTCAGGCCAATGGCGCACAAAAAGGACGTAGCCGTCAACAACATGATCGCCAAGGCGTCTCCGATGCTCAACGCGGACAGGGCAAAGTTCAAGCAGATTATGCTTAATCTCCTCTCAAACGCCATTAAGTTCAACGTCATAGGCGGCCATGTGGACATTACCTGCAACGTGGTCGAGGAGCCGAACGGCATGAGCATGACAAGGTACGTTGTCCTTAGCGTTGCCGATACGGGCATAGGCATCAAGGGAGAGGACAAGGACAAGCTGTTTGCCGCGTTCAAGCAGGCGGACTCGTCCATCACGCGGGAGTACGGCGGCACAGGGCTTGGCCTTGCGCTCACCAAGCGGCTCGTCGAACTGCACGGCGGGAGCATCTGGTTTGACAGCGTCTACGGGCAAGGTTCGACATTTTTCGTCAAGCTGCCGCAGGGCACGGAATCGGCGCATGCGATTGATCTGCCGGATTTTTCGCGCGCTAATAACGCTCAATCAGGCCGGCCGACAAGAGCGGTCATACTTGTCGCCACGGAAAGCAAAGACA
>JBBTCG010000086.1:0-1207 GCA_038043305.1 Deltaproteobacteria bacterium
CCTTGAACATCTCCTGCTCAGCGGCGGATATCTTCTTTAAAGACCTGCCGGAAAGTTTCATGGCAATCAGCAGCACGCCCGCAACGCCGAGGATTACCCAAAAGGCGTTCTCAGCGGCGTTTGAATATGCCGGGATATTGTCCTTAAAAAAAAGCTGTATATGGTCACCAAGGAACACCTGTACAACGCCGGGGAAGGTAAGGGCGACGACGGTTGATGCTATGACGATACGCCTGTAGGTTGGCAGATAGAGAAAAAGGAATTTTTCCGGACGCGCGCGCCTTGTTAACATGCCTGTCCTTCCCCATATTTTTGCCAGATTATACCAGACTAATGCCGAAAATGGTAAATAAAAATACCGGATGCAAAAAAAGAGCCGCAAGAGCGGCTCCCCATAGCTTCATAGGACAAAAGGCGTTGGCCGCATGGATAATAATAGGAATACCGGTTCAACCCGCATCCAATAATATCCATATCGGCACAGCGCTGATAATCTTTAGGTTTTTTAGTTCGGCAGCATCAGCTTTGACACAGCCTCAAGCATCTGCTCAGGTTTGAAGGGTTTCACAACCCATGCCTTTGCGCCGGCAAGCCTGCCCTCCTGCTTTTTGGACTCCTGCGACTCTGTCGTAAGCATGATGACCGGGGTAAATCTGTGGAGTTGAGAGGCCTTTATGGCCTTCAGAAAGGTCAACCCGTCCATGCGAGGCATGTTTACGTCGCATACTACGAGCGATACCTTTTGCTTGCCGAGCTTATTTATGGCGTCAACCCCGTCAGATGCCTCCACTACGTCATAGCCGCCGCTTTTCAATACTATGGTCACCACCTGTCTAATGGATGCCGAATCATCTACTATCATCACTGTCTTTGGCATACATCCCTCCCGCCTGTCCGATGTGCAGGCCGCCTGAAGATACTAAACACATATAAGCACAATTCACCACTACAATCATCACTATTATAACACGTTTACGTAAGATTGTAAGCCGCTAACAAGGTTGATTTTTGGGTAGTCTAATAGATGAGATTTTTGATAATCAAAGGGTTGAGATACCGGTAATAAGGAGTATGTGTTGGAAGCAGGATGTGGTCTAACGGGCATTGAAATAAGCCGGTTATTCTTCAGGCAGCCTTCAAATATTCATATACGTATACACCTCAAGCCTGTTGCCGCCTTTTTTACGAGCCTCTGAGAGCGCGGTTT
>JBBTCG010000087.1:0-27331 GCA_038043305.1 Deltaproteobacteria bacterium
GTGTTTATTCCCAATTAAAGTTCTTTGGCTTACCTTTCTTTCAAGAAAGGTAAGAGGAGGCAATAAAAGTGTCAGGCGTGTTAAAGACCATAGGCGAGCGGCTCAAGGCGTTCCGCGTGCCGGGGTATTATACAAAATACGATCACTACTGGACAATGGTGGTTGACCTTGACAAGTGCAACGGCTGTGCGGCCTGCACCGTGGCCTGTTACGCGGAGAACAACATCCCTGTCGTGGGCGACGATCAGTGCGCCAAGGGAAGGGTCTTCAACTGGATACGGCTTGAAAAGTACGTTGAGGGCGACTACCCCGACGTTAAGATACGGCATATACCTATCATGTGCCAGCAGTGCTCAAAGGCGCCGTGCGAGACCGGCTGTCCGGTGTACGCCACGTACCACAATCAGGACGGGCTTAACGTGCAGGTCTACAACCGTTGCGTGGGCACGTTCACATGCGCCACGTACTGTCCCTATGACGTGAGGCGTTTTAACTGGCATACATACAAGTTTGAGAAGCCGCTTGAGCAGCAGTTGAACCCGGATGTTACGGTGCGCGAGATGGGCGTAATGGAAAAATGCACGTTTTGTATACAGCGCATCAGGGCCGCAAAGGACAAGGCAAAGGATGAAGGCAGGAAGATTCAGGACGGAGATGTCAAGCCGGCCTGCGTACAGACCTGTCCCACTGGCGCAATGGTCTTCGGCGACTTAAACGACACCGGGAGCGAGGTCTACAGACTTGCGAGCAATGCGCGCACGTACAGGCTCCTTGACGACCTCAACACAGTGCCGTCGGTAATATATCTTAAAAGGGTGTCTGACAATGGCAGACCAACACACGAATAAGGAACTCACATACCGCGAGGTAAACGAGGACGTAGTCAACATCATGACTCAGACCGGGCCCATGTATTATCTTACAGTGGCCTTGTTCGGGACCGCGGCCGTGCTCCTGTTTATCTTCCCGTGGGCGTATCAGATATACGCGGGCCAGGGGGTTACGGGGCTGAACACACCGGTATTCTGGGGAGTGTATCTGGTCAACTTCGTTTTCTGGGTCGGCATCGCTCATGCGGGCACGCTCATATCCGCCATGCTCTTCATAACCCATACTCCGTGGAGGCGGGCGGTGGCGAGGAGCGCCGAGACCATGACGCTGTTTGCGCTCATGTTCGTGGGCCTGTTCGTGTTCATCCATATGGGCAGGCCCTGGAACTTCTACTGGACCATGCCATACCCCAACCCGAGACAGTTGTGGGTCAACTTTATGTCGCCGCTCGTGTTCGACGTCGTTGCCATAAGCACGTACGCGACATCGAGCATAATCTTCCTGTTCTTCGGCATGATACCGGACTTTGCCTCTCTCAGCCACTCCATGACCGGGTGGAGGAAGAAGTTTTACGGCGTGCTTTCCCTCGGATGGCGCGGCACCGACAAGGAGTGGCACGTCCAGACCAAGGCGACCATCTTCTTTTCGTCCTTTGTAATGCCGCTCGTGGCCTCGGTGCACAGCATCGTATCATGGGACTTCGCCCTCTCGAAGGTGCCGGGATACTCTAAGACCGTGTTCGCTCCTTACTTCGTAACCGGGGCGCTCCTCTCCGGCTTCGCCGGGGTCGTCCTCATGCTTATCATCATCAGGAGGTCGTTCCCCGCGCTTAAGAAGTACATAACCGCTTACCACTTCGACAGGATCGGGCTTTTCATGCTGGTGCTTTCTCTGGTGTGGAGCTACCTGACTGGGCTGGAGGTGCTGACCGGGTTGTATGCGGATAACACGTTTGAGAACGAGCACCTTATCTATAAGATACTTACCACCCCTTCCATGCAGCTCTTCATGTTAATGATATTCTCGAATACGATATTGCCCCTTGTCCTGATGAGCGGCAGGATAAGGAAGTGCACAAGCGCCATGCTCGTCATCTCGATATTCGTCCTCATAGGGATGTGGCTTGAGAGGTACCTCATAGTTCCGAACTCGCTTTCAAGGAAGTTTCTTCCGTGGATGTGGCATGATTACTCGCCGACATGGGTGGAGGGGTCGATCGCCATCGGGGCATTCTGCGGGTTCATTACGTTGTTCATGATATCCATCAAGATATTCCCGATCATCTCGCTCTACGAGGTCAAGGAAGACGTCGGCATTCCAATGAAAAAGGGACACGGATATGAGTAGACCGATGCTTGGGCTATTTGATTACGTTGACGACCTTCTTGAAGCGGCGCAGGAGATGAAAAACGCCGGCTACTGCATAACCGTGTTCTCTCCCATACCGCTTGGGCACGAGATTGAGCACGCCATCGGCGAGAAGAAAAATCCCCTGAAATGGTTGACCCTCCTTGGCGCCGTAGGCGGGTTTTTCACTGGACTCGTTTTCACCCTCGGCACCTCGGCGATGTACCCGCTCTCAAGGGGCGGCAAACCGATATTCGCCATTACGCCTACGCTGCTTATAGCTTACGAGACGACGATACTCTTCGGCGTTCTTTTCACGATCGGAGGTTTTTTCTTGTTTTCGCGTCTGCCTTTTTTCGGAAAAAGGCCCAATGATGAAGCGTTCAACATAGACTCTTTCGGCCTGATGGTCGAGGGCGTCGCCTCGGACAGCGAGGCCGAGATCGGGCATCGTCTCGTAGAATTCGGTGCGAAAGAGGTAAAGACGCTTGAATAGGATTAAATGGATATGTGCGGCGGTTGTTCTAACGGTCTTTATTCCGGGGTATTGTTACGCATGGCCGTGGTCATGGGACATGTTTGACCAGCCTTCGGTAAAGGCGCAGGAGTCCAAGGCGCTTGACGTGCCGGAAGGGAGCGTTCCGGTTGAGGCCGAGCCGTTTGTAAAGGACAGGGCTGGGGCCGTGAAGCTCCGTAACCCGTCCGTTGCCGACGTTGCCTCGATAGAGCGCGGCAAGTACAAGTTCAACATCCACTGCGCCACCTGCCACGGCGATGGCGGCAAGGGGGACGGGCTTGTAGGTCAAAAATACGTTACGCCGACCGACCTTACTACCGATTACGTGCAGACAAAACCGGACGGCGACATCTATTTTACGATCAAAAACGGCGGGCTTGCCATCATGCCGAGTTATGGAGACGCTCTTACCCCTGCTGATAGATGGGCTATCGTCAATTATATAAAACATGCCTTTGGAAAGAAGGGCGGCGCAGGCGCTAAGTAGGCGCACCACGGCGCGTTTTGCCTGAAATATCTTAATACAAGGATAACAAATGGCGGTCTGTATACTATTGATACTGCTCGCAAACGGCATCATCTCATTTGCGTACAACGTCGCAAATACGCCTGAGACAACTACCCTTTGGGGACTCTTGTCAACGAACTTCCTCTTTTATCTTGGCCTTACGCAGACAGGCATCGTATTTTCCGCCATAATGAGGATCGCCAAATCAGAGTGGGGCAGGTACTTCAACAGGCTCGGCGAGATACTGACGCTCTCCTTCATACCGGTCGCCTTTGTTACCTTTATCATCATTTATATCGGCGGCACGGATCATCTCTTCTGGTGGGCCCAGCCGCAGCCAAGCAACGGACACGGGCCTGCGCACATCAGCCCCTGGCTTGGCAAGGATCTGTTCCTGTGGCGCAACATCGTGCTGATGGCGCTGTTCTATGTTATGAGCTATATATACTTTGTTAACGGCCGGAAGGAGGAGGGCAAGAGCGAAATCCCTGTGCATCTTGAGCAGACCCTTAACGTCATGGCCGGACTCGTTATATTCTTTTACGTTGCGCTGAACACGAACCTTGCATGGGACTTCGGCATGACGATCATCAAGCACTGGGAAAGCAGCATCTTCCCTGCATATTATTGGGTCGGCAACGTCTTTGCCGGAAGCGCCTTTCTGTACCTGCTCGGGGCGTACTTCATCAGCAGGAGGCCGGGCAAGGCGCTTGATAAGCGGCATCTGGACTCGGTAGGCATACTCCTTCTTGGCCTTACGCTCCTATGGACTTATATGTTCTGGTCCCAGCACATCGTTTTATGGTATGGCGATATACCAAGCCTCACAAAGCCGTTCTATAAAAGCCTGACCGGTAACTATGCCGTGCCCGCGGCAGTAATGGTGCTTGCGCTGTTCGTTCTGCCTTTCTTTGCTTTGATACAGAAGAAGGTGAAGTATTGCATGGCCTCCCTTGCGGTCACCGCGGCAATAATATGTCTTGGCGTATGGGTAAGCAGATACCTTATGATCCTGCCTATATTCGAGGACGGCTCGTCACCAGCCTACGCCACGTGGAC
Organism: Deltaproteobacteria bacterium; assembly: GCA_038043305.1. Lineage (GTDB taxonomy): Bacteria > Desulfobacterota > GWC2-55-46 > GWC2-55-46 > GWC2-55-46 > JACRCE01. Next base: position 4,263 of record JBBTCG010000087.1, read on the forward strand.
AAACCTGTCGCTTGTTTCAGGCGGCTTCGCCGCAACCATATTGTCATTGATGGTGTTTTTCAAACTCTTCCCGCGTGTGCCGATAACGATAGTCCCCGAGTCCTCCGAGGCCGGCCATTAAGTTTGCCTGAGACTGTTTTATAGGAACAATTAATACGTAGCGAACGATACCCTCAACATGCCTCCATAAACGGAGGCATGTTTTTTTGTGCTCAGGAGGAAGGACGCGAAGCCCGATGGTTAGCGTTGTTTTCAGACGATGGAGTCGCCTCAAAGGCGTCATGTGCGCGTAGACCGACGTGGTAATGGAGCGTTAGGAAGCGGGGCATGGCGACCGGGGGGAGCTAATAAGATCAGGGCTGATATTTTTGTTATTTTTACTGTGCGAGATGCATGAGGAGTTGGCGGCGTTAAGGAAAATGAAAAAGCCGCTTCACGTAAGCAAAGCGGCTTTTTCCTGTTTCGGTTTGTATTGCGCTGACAACGCGGCCTGTTGGCCGGTCTGTCCGGTTTACAGAAGGCTCGTGAACGGGTTTGCAAAGAGAAGGATAAGCATGATAACGAGCACGTAGATTGCGAGCGACTCGATCATTGCTACACCAATGAGCATGGTCGTAAGTATCTTGCCAGCAGCGCCGGGGTTCCTTGCAATACCGTCCACAGCGCTTCTGATTGCGCTGGCCTGATTAAAACTTACTCCAATGGCGGCTACAGTCATGCAAATGGAGGTAGCGAGGGCAATACTTATGAAGAACCATGTCCTTAACGAACCTCCGCCGGATGGTGCCGCTGCTACCGTCTCAGCGAACGCCGGAGATGCCATAAGCGTTATCGCCGAGGTGTAGAACAACATCTTGAGACTCTTTTTCATGACGTAAACTTCCTCCTTTTTAATATAGTCTATGATAGCAACACGCTATGGCATGGAGGGTAGTTAAACCATGCAGATGCCTGCCCGCAAACCACAGCTTGTACGCCAAGTTTCATTGGACAGCCAATATTACTAAAAGCACTTTGGCCTGTCAAGGAGAATCTTAAAGGCCGTGATAAGGCCATGAATACCGTGAACCGTGACCGTGACCGTAAAAGATTTTTCTTTTACACGGACACGGTTCACGGTCACGAACACGGTTTTTACACGGTATTCATGGCCTTGACATCCGTCCTTCGGAAACCTATATTTACTCAAGGCAGGGTTGTCATGCCTGCATGGCGTATCCGGTGCGGTTTGGAAGGCACGGGATTTTTACATATTACAAATACGGGAGGAGCAGAAAAATGGGAAAGATTATCGGCATAGACCTCGGTACCACGAACTCGGTCGTCGCGGTCATGGAGGGCGGGGAGCCTAAGGTCATTGTCAACGAGGAGGGCAGCCGCATAACGCCGTCCGTTGTCGCCTTTACCAAGGATAAGGAGATAGTAGTCGGACAGGTGGCCAAGAGGCAGGCCGTAACAAACCCTGAGAACACCATCTTCTCGATAAAACGCTTCATGGGCAGGACGCATGACGAGGTGAACGAGGAGATGAAGATGGTGCCGTACAAGGTGATAAGGGACGGACAGGGGCGCGCTGCGGTGCAGTCAAGCAACATGGGCAAGGACTACCTGCCTCCTGAGATATCCGCCCTGATACTGCAAAAACTCAAACGTTCCGCCGAGGCGTATCTTGGCGAGCCTGTTACAGAGGCGGTCATCACGGTGCCAGCCTACTTCAACGACGCTCAGAAGCAGGCCACGAAGGACGCTGGCAAGATAGCCGGGTTTGACGTTAAAAGGATAATAAACGAACCAACGGCGTCTGCGCTTGCTTACGGTCTTGAGCGGAAAAAGGACGAGGTCATAGCCGTCTACGACTTCGGCGGCGGCACGTTCGACGTTTCGATACTTGAGGTGGGAGACGGCGTATTCGAGGTAAAGGCAACCAACGGCGACACCCACCTTGGCGGCGATAACTTTGACCAGCGCATAATAGAGTGGCTTGCCGCCGAGTTCAAGAAGGACAACGGCATAGACCTTTCAAAGGACAGGATGGCGCTTCAGAGGCTCAGAGAGGCCGCTGAAAAGGCAAAGATAGAGCTCTCCTCCTCGCTTGAGACGGAGATAAACCTGCCGTTTATAACCGCCGACGCAACCGGGCCTAAGCACCTTGTGGTGAGGCTTTCAAGGGCAAAACTGGAGCAGCTCGTAGTGGAACTTATTGAGAGGAGCAAAAGGCCGTGCGAGCAGGCGCTCAAGGACGCGGGACTTGACCCGTCACGGATAAACGAGGTGGTGCTTGTCGGCGGTATGACAAGGATGCCGGCCATCCAGCAGTTTGTAAAGCAGATATTCGGCAGGGAGCCTCATAAGGGCGTAAATCCGGACGAGGTCGTGGCAATAGGGGCGGCCATTCAGGCTGGTGTTCTTGCAGGCGAGGTAAAGGACGTGGTCTTGCTTGACGTAACTCCTCTTTCCCTCGGCCTCGAGACGCTCGGCGGCATAATGACCACGCTCATTGGCCGCAACACGACCATACCGGCCAAGAAGAAGGAGACCTTTACCACAGCGGCGGATAATCAGACGCAGGTGGAGATACATGTTTTGCAAGGAGAGCGGCCAATGGCGCGGGACAACAGGACTATCGGCAGGTTTCACCTTATGGGTCTGCCGCCGGCGCCGAGGGGGATGCCGCAGATAGAGGTGGCCTTTGACATTGACGCCAACGGCATCCTAAACGTCTCCGCAAAGGATACGGCCACGAACAAGGAGCAGAAGATAACGATAACCGCCTCCAGCGGCCTTGTCAAGGACGAGGTTGAAAAAATGGTTAAGGAAGCGGAGAAAAACGCCGATGAGGATATTAAGAGGAAAGAGGTCATCGAGACGAGAAATCAGCTTGATTCCCTGATATACTCGACTGAAAAGCTACTTACCGAAAACCGCGCAAAGCTGGCGGAAGACGACATAAAGGCCGTTGAGGAGGCCGTGGCCGAGGGCAAAAAGGCGCTTGAGCAAAACGAGCCTGGGCCGTTGAAGGACGCGGTGCATAAGATAAATACGGCCTCTCATAAGATAGCCGAGGCCATGTACAAGGGGGCCGCCGCAGCTCAGGCGCAACAGGCCGCGCCGGAACATGAGGCCGCAGGCCGCCCGCAGGGCAACGTCGTTGATGCGGAAGTGGTTGATGAAAAGAAGTAATCTGTTAGGAGTACAGGAATAACGGCATACAGCCCGCAGGGCAAGGCTTGAGCCCTGCGGTCTTAGAACATGCAACCCTGAAGGGTTGCCCTACGAAGGCACGCACCCGCTTATATAATCAATCTGGTTATCGGGTATCAGGTATCAGTAAAACGGTTTTGTCTTTGCCGATAACCGGTAACTGACAACCGATAACCGGTATGAACATGGCAAATAAGGACTACTACGATATACTTGGAGTTGCAAAGAACGCAACCGACGAGGAGCTTAAAAAGGCGTATCGTTCGCTTGCCAAGAAGTATCACCCGGACCTTCATCCCGGTAACAAGGCGATGGAGGCGAAGTTCAAGGATATAAACGAGGCTTACGGGGTGCTCTCCGACCCCAAAAAACGTTCGGACTATGACCTTACCGGAACGGTTCCATTCGGCCCGGAAGGTGCGCAGGGTTTTCAGTATCAGGACTTCGGGTTCGGCGGGTTTGACGACGTCTTCGGAGAGATATTCGGCAGCCGCGGCAGGCGCCGCGGCATACAGCGCGGCGAGGACATAGAATACTCCCTTGACGTGGACTTCCTTCATGCCGCTAAAGGCACTGAGGTGAGGTTTGCCGTGCAAAGGCGCTCCGGGGTCGAGACCATCACCGTAAAGATACCGCCGGGCATAACGACAGGCTCCCGCGTGCGGGTAGCGGGTAAGGGGGATGACGGGTACGATGGCGGCCCGCCGGGAGACCTGTTCATCACCACGAGCGTCAAGCCGCATCAGTACTTCAGACGAGTTGACAACGACATATACGTGGACGTGCCGTTGACGATAAAGGAGGCGCTTCTCGGCGCCGAGATAAAGGTGCCTACGATTGACGGCTATACCACCATTAAGGCGCCGCCTCTTACGGCCAACGGCCGGCGGCTGAGGATAAAAAACAAGGGCGTTTTTGGCGCGCATGAAAAGGCGCGCGGGGATCAATACGTGGTGATGAACGTCGCGCTGCCGGGCAAGTTAAACGCCGGGTCAAAGGAGCTTATAGAGGAGCTCGACGAAATAAATCCCTATGAACCGCGAAAGGGATTGTGGTAAAATTAAGTATAATGGATTATATCGGAAGCCTATAAACAAGCCGTCTCTCACCAAAGCCGCTCCCTACGCCTGATATGTCAGGCAAGAGGTGAATATGGCTGACCTAGAAGAGATAAAAGAAAAGTTTAGTCCGTCGGCAAGGCGCGTCCTTGACGCGGCTGTCGAGGAAAGCAAAAACCGGCAGCACTACTACCTCGGCGTCGAACACCTGTTTTTGGCCTTTGCCAAGGTGGAAGAGCCGTTCTTCAGGGAAGTCCTCGAAGGCTTAAACCTCGACGTCTATCACGTCCTCAACTTTCTCAACGAACATCTCAACGTATCGCGCCAGTACATAGGCATCGGCATGAAGGTGCCGCCTCCGACTAAGAACGTCTTGAGGCTTGCGCGCGAGGAGGCGAGCCGCTGGAACAGGGAGGAGATTGATTCAACCGACCTGTTTATCGCCATATTTCAGGAAAATCACAGCCTGCCCGCAAAGATATTCAGGAGCTTCGGACTTGACCCTGACTACGTGATGCGCCAGATAACGCTCAAGGTCAAGAGCCGGGAGGAAACTGACGAGGAGATCAAGAAAAAATACGAGCTGCCTCCGAACCTCAAGCACTTTGCCGTGAACCTCAATAAACTTGCCCGCTTTGACAAGCTCCCGATAATCATAGGCAGGGACGCGGAGATGCGGCAGGTCATGGAGATACTGTGCCACGTTGACCGCTCCAACTCCGTTATGATAACCGGGGAGCCGGGCGTGGGCAAGACTGCGATAGTGGAGGGGCTTGCGCGGCTCATCGAGCTTGAGCCGTCAAAGGCGCCCAAGAGGCTCCGTGACAAGCAGATAGTCAATCTCCAGATGAACTCCATTGTCGCTGGTACGATATTCCGGGGCATGTTCGAGGACAGGATCGAGAAGATAATAAAGGAGATAAAGGAAAAGAAGAACATCATATTCTTTATTGACGAAGCGCACACCCTCATAGGGGCCGGGAGCGCGATGGGCGTGCCGTCCGACGCGGCCAACATATTCAAGTCAACGCTTGCAAGAGGAGAGGTGCAGATAATCGGCGCGACCACGCTTTCGGAGTACAAGGAGTTCATCGCCGAGGACGAGGCGCTTGCGCGCCGTTTCCGCCTTGTGAACATCTCTGAGCCTACGGTCGAGCAGACCAGAAAGATACTTTACGGCATAAGGCCGCGCCTTGAGAAGAACTATTCGGTGTCAATAACCGACGACGCGGTTGACACGGCGCTTGACATGAGCCAGCGATACATGAGGAGCCTCAAGATGCCGGACAAGGTCATCGGCTGGATAGACACGTCGTGCGTCAAGGTGGAGATGCACAGGCCCAATGAGCCGGTGAAGCCGAGCGACGTGATAGAGGTGATCTCCCAGGAGACCAAGATACCTCAGGATATGATATTCAGGGACACGAACGCCCGTTTCAAGGACATGGAGAGGGCGCTTTCAAGACGCATCATCGGCCAGAAAGAGGCCATTGCCGCGCTTTCAAAAAGGCTGAGGCTCAACAAGGGGCCTCTTAAAGAGAACTATTCGCGGCCCGACGGGGTGCTCCTCTTTCTCGGGCCCACCGGCGTGGGCAAGACCGAGCTTGCAAAGGCTCTGGCCGAGTTCCTTTTCGGCGACGATAAGAAAATGATACGGGTGGACATGAGCGAGTACAAGGACTCGGCCGTGGCCGTTGATAAGCTCATCGGGATGCCGAGGGGAATAGTAGGCTCTGAAAGGGGCGGACTTCTTACCAATCCGGTGCGCGAGAACCCTTATTCGGTCGTGCTCCTCGACGAGGTGGAAAAGGCGCACCCCTTTGTGCTCAACCTGTTTTTACAGGTCTTTGACGAGGGCTGGCTCACGGACGGCAGGGGCAAGAGGGTGTACTTCAGCGACACCGTAATCATCATGACAAGTAACCTTGGGTCCGACGTCTTCAGAAGGCACGTCAAACCAATGGGTTTCCTTGAGGACGAGGGCAAGGGCAAGATTGACACGCTCAAAAAAGACATCATAAAGGACGTGGAGAACACCTTTTCGCCGGAGTTTTTGAACCGCATAGACGACATAATCGTGTTTACGCCGCTTACGAAGCACGAGGTTAGGGATTTGACCAGCATGTACCTTGGCAGGATTCAGGCGCACCTTGAGGAGTACGGCAAGCATCTTATCGTGAGTCAGGCCGCCGTGGATATGCTCGTGGGCAAAGGCTATAATGAGAGGTACGGGGCGCGGTTCTTAAAGAGGCATATTGACGAGATGGTCAAGGTGCCGATAACGCTTAAATGGAAGGACGGCGAATTTTTCAAGGTTGACGCATCAGACGGGGCAGTGACAGTAGAGGCCGAGCACGCCGGACTTCCGGCGCTTCTGATATGAGGCAATCATGATAAAAGAAATCCTTCTCCCTCACGACGGCTCGGATCACTCGGCAAGCGCCCTTCAATATGCGCTGTCGTTTGCAAAGGCGCTTGACGCCGCTATTACCGGCCTGTATGTCGTTGACATCGTTGCCCTCGAAGGCCCCTTTCTCCATGACATGTCAGGCTCATTGGGATTTGAGCCGTACCTTAATCTGTCCGACAAGATGCGCTCAGTGCTCGAAGGACGCGGCGCGCTCGTCATGGAGGGCTTTGCCTCAGAGTGTAAAAAAGCCGGCGTCGGATTCAAGACGCAGATAAGCTCAGGGGTAGTTGCCAACGAGATATGCGGGGCCGCAAGGCTTGCCGACCTTGTGGTCATGGGCGGCAGGGGCGTTAACGCAAAGTTCGATTACGGGCTGCTGGGTTCCGTAACAGAGGCGGTGGTGCGTAAGTCCACTGCGCCGGTGTGCGTGGTTCCGGGCGTTTTCGAGCTTGTAAAAAACCCGTTGCTTGCGTATGACGGCTCTCCAGGGGCCTCCAGCGCCATGCATTCGGCCGCTGAGATCGTAAAAAGATTGTCGCTCCCTCTGACCGTCCTTACCGTCGTGGCCGCTGATGCCGTCTCAGGTGCCGCCTCAGGCGAAGGCGAGGCGCTTCTTAAAGAGGCTGCGGATTATTTGAAGCCTTATGATATAACGGCGCGGTTTATCCGCTTACAGGGCGAGGCCGCGTTGGCGATAGCGAATTATTACAAAGAGCATTGCCATGACCTTATCTTCATGGGCGCTTCCCGCCGTTCAAGGCTTGTCAAGCTGGCGCTCGGCAGCGTTGCCGAGCAGGTGATGCGAAGCGTTGACGGTCCGTTTTTTATGCACAGATGAGCCGCACCCAGTCCCGCCTGCCTATCTTCATCCATTGAGGAACTAAAATCGATATGAATGAGAACGAACCCAAGAACGCAGCCGAGTGGAACGCGCTCGGCCTTGCGTTGTCGAACCTTGAAAGGTTTGAAGAGGCGCTAAATTGCTTTGACAGGGCAATCGAGCTGGCCCCCGGCCATCTGGACGCCCTTGGCAACAGGGCCTCCACCCTGCATCTGATGAAGCGTTTTGTCGAAGCGTTGAACGCTTACGAGAGGACGGTCAATGCCTCGCCGCTCGCTGCCGAGTACTGGTTTGCCAAGGCCGAGGTCGAGAGGAGTTTTGGCCGCGCCGCAAAGGCCGTGGTCTCCTATCAGTTCTTCATTGCGCTCGCGCCGGACGGACGGACAGACCTTGTTGGACGCGCAAAGGAGTACGTTAAGGAGTTTTCGGTAAAAGGGGTCAAGTCGTTCCCTGACGCGGCCTACGAGATGCTCATAGCCGGTTTTGTTTTGTGCGGGCAGATGAAGTGGGAGGAGGGGATTGGCCTCTTTGAAAAGGCGGTAAAACTCAGTCCGTTTTTCGCGCTGGCATGGCAGTACAAGGGCAAATGCTGTTATGGACTCAAACGTTTGAATGACGCCATTCGCTGCTATGAAAAGGCAATCGAGTTGGACTCTTCCAACGCCGTCAACTGGTTTTGTAAGGGGATGATTGCAAGCGGCCTTGGGCGTCATCACGACGCGAAGATAGCATATTCGCGCGCCGTTGAGATAGACCCGCTCGACTCCGAAGGCTGGATAAACCTTGGCCGCACCCTCGCCGTGATGAGAAAGCCGGATGAGGCTGTTTCGTGCTTCATAAAGGCGACCGCACTGACGCCGCACATCTGGTATGCGTGGTTCGGAAGGGCGCTTTCAGAGGACGAGCTTGGCCGCGCTCAGGGAGCGCTCGATTCATACAAAAAGGTTATAGAGTTTCCTCCGCCTGATGGGACCAAGGAGTTGGACTATGCAAAAAAACGCATAGGCGAACTCCAATCGTCTCTTGTTGCCGATAAATCGTCCGGTTATGCAAGGTCGCCTGTCAGGGACGCCCCAACTCCTCCGGCTCAATCCAATGCGCCGCGCAACCCTGAGCAGGCCGAGGCCTGGAATAAGAAGGGGATAGACTATCTTAATCAGGGGAGCACCGCCGAGGCCATAGCATGTTTCGATAAGGCGATAGAGTTTGACGCCCTCTCGATAAGGCCGCTCTTCAACAAGGCCATCGCGCTGGACGACCTTGGGCGCGATGATGAGTCCTCTGACTGTTATGCAAAGGTCATTGCGATTGATCCAAAGGTCAGCGCCGCATGGCTCAATAAGGGCGCGGCGGCCTCAAGGCTTGGCCGGTTGGAGGAGGCCGTATCCTGCTTTGAAAAGGCCATCGTGCTCGAGCCGAAAAACGGCCTTGCGTGGTTTAATAAGGGCAAGTGTCTGGCTGATCTTAAACGATACGCCGAGGCCATGAGGTGTTACGACGCGGCGCTTCTTATGAATCCGAGGGATGCAAGCGCCCTTGTCAATAAGGGCGTGGTGTTCCAGAACGAGGCGAATCTTTTTGACGCCCTTGCCTGCTATGACGCGGCCATTGCGATTGATCCAAGGCACGCCTTTGCATGGAACAACAAGGGAGAGGTTTTGAACGGCCTCAAGCGCTTTGCACAGGCTATCGTATGTTTTGACATGGCGCTTAAGGTGAAGGAGTTTGCATCTCCGTGGTGCGGCAAAGGAGATAGCCTTAGAAATCTTGGCAGGCACGAAGAGGCCGTCGTCGAATACCGGAAGGCCGTTGACCGCTATGGAGCTTATGCCGAGGCGTGGCGCGGAAAGGCGCTCTCCGAGGATAAGATAGGGCTTAAAAACGAGAGCATTGATTCATACAAGAAGTTCATTGCCTCAGCCCCTGATAAGGGAACAAAGGAGGCAATGGAGGCAATGGCAAGACTAAAGGAATCGGGGGTAAGCGAAGCCGAACTGAGCGCGCTTGTCAAACGGCCGGAACTAAATAGGAACTAAATAGGGATAGCTGTCCCTATTTTCCCATCGTGAGGCCGACCCTTTCAGATTCGATTAAAGGCGCTTGCCAAGAGGCAAGCGCCTTTTTTGTTTTCGTTGTGATAAAATCCGCAGGATATGGGTATGGATTTTAATAGGTACGCCGCGTTGGTTGAACATCTCAAGGCCGGCATCCCGGTGCTCACGGTGAACGCGAGGCTTGCAAGGCATCTGCTTAACGTCTGGGGCGAGAAGATGCGCTCATCCGGGCTTGACGCATGGCCTACGCCCTTATGTCTGTTGCTTGGCGCGTGGATGGAGACTCTTTTGCTGGACGCCGGCGGCGATGAGGCCGTGTTGGGTGAAGCGCCCAGCGCGGTCCTGTGGGAGGAGATCGTGGCCCATGAGGCGGACTCATCATCGCAAGGCGGCATGATGTTCGGAAAGGCCGCCTCCAAAGCGGCGATGGAGGCGTATTCGCTGATGACCGAATATCGCATCCCCGTTCCTTCGCAAGGAGATCGGTTTTATCTTACGGATGAGACAAGGGCGTTCTCACGATGGACGCGGCGATACGAAGGCGCTCTCAAGGGGCTTGGATTCATCGCAGGGTCTAAATTGCCGCTCGTGCTTGCGGCTCTTGTGTCAAAAGGGGCGGTTAAACTCCCCGGGGCCATTGTCCTTGCGGGATTCGATGAGCTGACCCCGGCGGCCTCAAAGTTCATTGACGCCGTAAAGGCGGCGGGGACAAAGGTTGACCATTGGACGCCCCTTTTATGGCAAGTCGGCGCGCTCCAATCAGAGGCGGTGGAGATTCGCGGGTACGATGACGAGCTTGACGAGGTTCGTCAGGCCGCAAGATGGGCGCGCGCGGCTCTTTCAGACGCCCCCGGCTTGACGATAGGCTTTATCGCGCCTCAGCTTGAACGTTACAGGGAGATAGTTAACAGGGAATTTGCCGCTGAACTCGACCCTGAGTCCGTGCTTCCATCGGGAAGACGCTCTGCGTCATTCAACATCTCTCTTGGCGCGCCCCTTGCCCATGAGCCGCTTGTCAACTCCGCGTTGGACTTACTGTCCATCGGGCATGGGGCAATCGCCGTAAGGGCGTTGTCGGCCGCGATGATGTCGCCGTATTTCGCCGTTGACGCCGAGCATCTTTTACTCAGCCGCATTGACCTTGAACTAAGGGAGGACAACAGACGGAGCGCGACCATGTACGAGTTGCGTCAAAGGATTGATAGGCACGGCAGCGGGCTTCTGGCGGCGCGTATGGATGCGTGGCTCAATTGGCTCCGTCAAGCAGGCGCGAAAAAAACGCCCGGTCAATGGGCGCATGATTTTACCGCGCTTCTAAAGTCCATTGGCTGGCTTGGCGCGCTCCGGCTTACGAGCGAGGAGTATCAGGCCTTTACCAAGTGGAACGCGCTGCTTGCCGATCTTGCGATGCTTGATGATCTGCTTGGGCGGATAAGCAGGGCTGAGGCGAGCGCAAAACTCCGCTCAATGGCCTCAAGTAGGATGCACCAGAGAGAGACCCCGGACTGTCGCATACAGGTGCTTGGGATGCTTGAGTCGGTCGGGCTCTATTTTGACAGGATATGGCTCATGGGCTGCACAGAGTCAGCCTTGCCTGCTGCCCCGTCGCCCAACCCGTTCATACCCATGGAACTTCAAAAACGATACGGCCTGCCGCGCTCAACCCATGACAAAGAGCTTGCCTTTGCAAGAAAGGCGCTGGAGAGGATTGTCAGGAGCGCGCCCGCTGTAATTGCAAGCTATCCTAAAAGAGTCAGTGGAGAGGAGCGGATATGCAGGCCCAGTGCGCTTCTTACGGAGGGCGCAGGGGTTTATTGTCCAAGGATTGACAACGACAGCACCATTAAAAAGTCTGTCCACAGGGCGGCTTCGCTTGTCCATGCCGTGCCGGACTCTTTTCGTGTGCCTGTTTTAGAGGCGGAGCTTGCCGCGATACGCGGCGGCACCACGATCCTGAAAGATCAGTCTCTGTGTCCGTTTCGCGCCTTTGCCTTTCATCGTCTCGGGGCCCATCCGTTCCCGACGCCGGAGTACGGCCTGAGCCGGATGGAACAGGGCAGGATACTGCATAACGCGCTGGAGGCGTTTTGGAAGAAGACAGGAGATTCAGGGGCGCTGAAAAAGATAATGGAACACGGCGCTCTCAGCGATTATATCTCCGATATAGCTGACGGAGCGTTGAAGGCTCTGGGGCGCGCTCTTGCCCCACGGCTCATGGAGTTGGAAAAGGATAGGCTCGTAAAACTCATCAAGGACTGGGTGCAGGTGGAACTCAGGCGCGGGCCGTTCAAGGTAAAGGCCGTTGAGGTTGAGAAAGAGTTAAACCTTTGCGGGCTGACGTTGACCAGCCGTTTGGACAGGGTTGACGTGCTTGAGGACGGCAAAGAGGTGATCATTGACTACAAGAGCGGGGTTGTGAAAAGGGGCGCATGGGCAGCGCCGAGGCCGCGTGAGCCGCAGCTTCTCGTCTACTCTCTTACCGGCAGTTTTGACGCGATATCATTTGCAAGGCTCTCTCCCGGCGAGTGCAGGTTCGTGGGCCTCTCAGGCGAAGAGTTTGGCATGGACGGCGTAAAGCCGCTTGAAAAGCTGACCAAGCGTGAAAGGTCGTCGTTTCCCGGCAGCTGGGACGCGCTCATGGCTCAGTGGAAGGCCGTTGTTGAGCGGCTTGCCAAGGAGTTCATGGCAGGCGCCGTCCAAGTTGACCCTAATCCTGAATTGAAGGGGAGGCTCTCCCCGTGCGAACACTGCGGCCTTGACGCGCTGTGCAGGAAGGCCGAGGTCGGACTTGGCAACGCCGACGACGAAAATGGTGAGGATGAAGATGCCGATTGACTTATCCGTACCGGACGCCGTTGAAAGGGAGAGGGCATTAGACCCTTGCGCCTCCTTCATAGTCTCTGCCCCGGCAGGCTCAGGCAAGACAGAGCTTTTGATGCAAAGGTTTTTGAGGCTCCTTGCCGTTGTAGAGCGGCCTGAGGAGATAGTTGCAATGACCTTTACAAGGAAGGCCGCTTCTGAGATGCAAGGCCGGATAATCGCCGCGCTCCGATACAAGGGTGGCCGCGCGGCTCAGGACGATGAGCCACTCTCGCCGTATGAATTGTCAAGGATGGGCCTTGCGCGTACCGTGCTTGAGCGCGCCGCTGAAAAGGGGTGGGACATCCTTGCTAATCCGGGCAGGCTGAAGGTGCAGACCATTGACTCGTTTTGCGCCTCCATCGTGCGGCAGATGCCGGTGCTGTCCCGCATGGGCGCTTATGCGTCAGTAAGCGACAGCCCGGCCGAGTTGTATCTTGAGGCCGCAAGACGCACCGTTGAGACCGCTGAAGACGACGGGGACGAGGCCGCCTCAGTAATATGCGCGCTGAAACTCCTCGACAACTCTACCGCCGCTCTGACCGACAGACTTGCCGCGATGCTGGAAAAAAGAGACCAGTGGATGCGGCACGTAAGCGGCGCAGAGCCGGACACGGAGTTGAGGAGTCGGCTTGAAGAGCCGCTAAAGGAAGCCGTTGAAGCCGCCATTAAAGGGGTTATTGACGCCCTTCCAACGTTCCTTGAGCCTCGGCTTATCGCTGCGATCAGGTACGCGGCGGCCAATGGCGATGATAAAAGGTCATTGGACGTATTAACCCTGCCGACAACAAGCGCCGATGAGTTGGGGCGCTGGCAGGCGATACAAAGGCTTCTTTTGACCGATGACGGTGAATGGCGCAAAACCGTAAACGTCAAGAACGGTTTTCCAGCGGGCAAGGCGGGCAAGGAGAGAAAGGATGACTTTCTTGAACTCATTGCCGCGCTCTCTGAACAGGACGGCCTTCTTGAAAGGCTGGCCGCCTTGAAGCGCGTTTGCGCTCCGGCGTATACGGACGAGGAGTGGCGCACCCTCTCAGCGCTTATTCATCTGCTCCCAGCGGCGGTTAAGCGTCTCGAAGAGGTGTTCATGGAGAGGCGCGAGGTGGACTTTCAGGCGATTGCGCTTGCGGCCATAGAGGCGCTCGGCACGGACGAGGCGCCGACCGACCTTATGCTTATCCTGGATTGGAGGATCCGCCACATACTCGTTGATGAATATCAGGATACGTCTTATACGCAGCTTGCGCTCCTCAACGCCCTTGTCCGGGGATGGGAGAGGGGCGACGGCAGGACCCTGTTTGTCGTTGGAGACCCGATGCAGGCGATATTCCAGTTCAGGGACTCTGACGTGGGGCTTTTTCTCGATGCGAAACGCAACGGCATCGGGGGCGTCAATCTTACCCCAGTTGACCTCAGGAGCAACTTCAGGTCTACTTCAGTCCTCGTGGACTGGGTGAACAACGCCTTTGGTCAGGCCATGCCTCCAAAGGATGACGCAACAGTCGGCGCGATACGATATTCTCCGTCAAGCTCAGTTATCCCCGGAGGCGCGTTGCCCGCGATTACGCTCTTTGCCGGTCGCGCCGACGCAACGGAGGCGGACAGGATTATATCCTTGATAAAAGATATCCCCGCTGACGAAAGCGTTGCCGTGCTCTGCAGGTCGCGCTCCCATGCCGCGCTTCTCGTGTCCGCGTTGAAAAAAGAGGGCGTCCCATTCAGGGCGCAGGACTTTGACCAGCTCTGGCGCACCCCGGTAGTGCAGGATTTGTATGCGCTCGCAAGGGCGCTGGCGCATCCTTACGACAGGGTGGCTTGGCTTGCCATGCTTCGCTCGCCGCTTTGCGGCATGAGACTCGCTGACCTTCTCCACCTTTCCGCCGGTGATTCTAAAAGTGCGGTATGGACGCTTCTCAATGACCATGAGCGTTTGAACGGCCTCTCAGAGGACGGACGAGGCCGCGCCCTACATATCCACGAGCGTGTGCATAAGGCATTGAGCCTTGTCGGAAGGGTTGACTTTAGATGGCTTGTGGAGGGGCTGTGGATAGAAGTCGGCGGCCCGGCCGCAGCGCGGGACGAGGCAGGGATGAAGGACGCCGAGGCGTTCTTCAGGGTTATCGAATCCGTGTCAATGGCGGGCGGCCTTGACGCCTTCAAGGACGCGGAGGCAAGGTTAAAGGCGCTCTATGCCTCTCATGCCGCGCCTGATGCGCGCATTGACATCATGACCATACATAAGGCAAAAGGGCTCGAATTCGATAACGTTATACTGCCCATGCTTGGCAGGCGGCCTCAGACGGAAAGGAAAAAGCTCCTCCTGTGGTTTGAAAGAGAGGAGAGCCTTTTGCTTGCGCCGATGGAGAAAAAAGACGCCTCGTGCTCAAGCGGCGTGTATGACTATCTCCGTCGTATGCACGAGGCAAAAGCCGACCTTGAACAAGCGCGGCTTTTTTACGTGGCCTGCACACGGGCAAGGAAACGGCTGTATCTCTTCGGCCATGCCGGTATCACGGTTGACAAAAAATCTTTTTTCGCCTTGATACGCGGCCTGTTGCCTGATCCAGAGGTGACCCCGCCTTCCGAAACGGCGCAAGAGGGGCGGGCTGTTCAACCTTTATTGAGAAGGCTGCCCTGCCCGTTTACGCTTCCTTATGTCCCGCCAGCGATTGCCTCAGGGGCAACGCCGGATGCCGCGAGCGACGACCCGGTGTTCGACTGGGCCGGGGCGCGGATACGGCATATCGGAACCGTGGTGCATCGTTGTCTTGCCATGATCGCAAGGCAAGGGCTTGACAGATGGGATGCTGGCCGCGTCAAGGCGGGAAAAAACAGGATAACGGCGCACCTCAAGTCTCTTGGCCTTAACGCGCATGACGCCGGGGTCTCGGCCGATGACTGCATCGCGGCCATTGCAAGGACATTGAAGGACGCAAGGGGACGCTGGCTGCTTGAGGCGCATCCTGAGCAGGCCGCTGAATGGCCGATAACGTCCGTCGTCGGCAATAGATTCGTCAAATCCGTGATTGACAGGACGTTTGTCGCAGACGGCGTAAGATGGATTGTTGACTACAAGACCGGCGTTCACGAAGGCGGCGGCCTCGACGAGTTCATAAAAAACGAGAAGGAAAGATACGCCCCGCAATTGGAGCGCTACGGCGTCGCTCTCATAGCGCTTGGCGAAACAAGGGAGATACGAAAGGGGTTATACTATCCGGCTCATTCGGCGTGGATCGAGTGGTAGCCCGCCTTTTTGAAAAAAAGGCGGGCCAAAAAACTTTAATAGGGAATAAACAGTCGGGTTGACGAATACAAATATTACCCGTGCGGCTTACACCCCCTCACCCCAACCCTCTCCCCGATGGGGAGAGGGAGATGTGGCAAAAAATAATTGCAAAAACCGACGATTTAAGGGATATTATACTGCTGATTAACCTATTTCAATCCCTTGGAATCAATGCAAATACACGAGGACGTTGACGCCTTTTTCATGGCAAAGGCGCTAAGAGAGGCTCAAAAGGCCGCGAAAAAAAGGGAAGTCCCCATTGGCGCGGTCATGGTCATGGGCGATGAGGTCGTCTCCCGCGCTCATAACCTGAGAGAATCCGGCGCTGACCCTTTGGCTCATGCCGAGATGATTGTCCTGAGGCGCGCATCAAGAAGATTGAAGTCATGGCGCCTGGTGCGAACGACGCTCTACGTTACGCTTGAACCGTGCCTCATGTGCATGGGCACGATCATGCAGGCCCGCGTTCCAAGACTGGTGTTCGCGGCCTTTGACCCTAAGGCCGGGGCATGCGGCTCTATCTACGACGTGTCAAACGACCCAAGGCTAAACCATAGGGTGAGCGTTACGTCAAGGGTCATGGAGCTTGAGGCAACGAAGCTTTTAAAGGATTTTTTCAAGGCGCTTAGAATAGAAAAACGACAGGCCGGGAAAGGGCTATAGAAATGGCTGCACTATCGGACGCTATCTTCAGGGAGTATGACATAAGGGGCATATTCGGCAAGGACCTTACGCCTGAGACGGCCGCCTTAATAGGCCGGGGCTATTGCCTGTATGCCGAAAGGCGCGGCGCGTTCGACCATAAGGACAAGCGATTGAAGATAACCGTTGGCAGGGACGTAAGGCTGAGTTCAACGGCGCTGAAGGACGCGCTCATCGGCGCGCTGACGTCAAGCGGCGTTGACTGCATTGACATAGGCGAGTGCCCTACGCCTCTCCAGTATTTTTCCATGCGCGTGATTGACGGGGTTCAGGGCGGCGTGATGATAACCGGAAGCCACAACCCGCCTGAGTACAACGGGTTCAAGGTCAGCGTCGGCGCTGAGACCATACACGGCAAGGAGATACAGGAGTTAAAAAGGATAATACAGTCCGATTGTCTCGGCAAGCCGCCAAAGGCTCTTGGGCAGGGAAGCGTGGAGCGCGTTGACATAGTAGAGCGTTACGTCACTCACGCGGCCTCTCTTTTTGACTTGCCAGCTCTTCGTAAGCCCATTAAGGTAGTGCTTGATTCGGGCAACGGCACGGCAGGCCCGGTTGCCCCTACTCTGTTGAGGAGACTCGGATGCGAGGTGATAGAGCTTTTTTCGGAGCCTGACGGACGCTTCCCGAATCATCATCCAGACCCAACGGTAGAGGCCAACCTCAAGCATCTCATCGAGGCCGTGAGGCGCGAGAAGGCCGACTTCGGCGTATCTTATGACGGGGACGCGGACAGGATCGGCGTCGTTGACGAGAAGGGCGCGGTCGTCTGGGGAGACAGGCTCATGGTAATCTTCTCAAGGGCGATACTCGCCGTCAATCCCGGCTCAATCATAGTCGGAGAGGTCAAGTGTTCGCAGACCATGTACGACGAGATAGCAAAGGCCGGAGGCGTCCCGGTCATGTGGAAGACCGGACACTCTCTCATAAAGGCAAGGATGAAGGAGTTGAAGGCCGCAATGGCCGGCGAGATGAGCGGCCATATATTCTTCGCGGACAGGTACTTCGGCTTTGACGACGCGATATACGCCTCATGCAGGCTGGTTGAGATAATGGCGAATATGCGCGCAAAGGATCCGGGGTTCGTATTCTCGAACCTTCTTGCCGGTCTGCCTGAGACGGTCGTTACGCCGGAGATACGCATTGATTGCGCCGACGACAAAAAGTTCGAGGTCATCGAAAGGCTTGACAAGGCCGTGGGCGCGGGCAACAACGGCATACGAGTGAAGGACGTGATAAGGATAGACGGGTTGAGGATAAACTTCGACGGCGGCTGGGCGCTGGTGAGGGCGTCGAATACCCAGCCAGTGCTTGTGCTCAGGTTCGAGGCAACGGATAAGGCGCTCCTTGACAGGGCAAAGGCGTTTATGAAGGAGCGGCTTGAGGCGGTTGAACCGGGGCTCTCATCCGGCATATAAGGTTTAAGGTATGACAAAGACCATTGACATGAAGGCGCTGGTGCTTGCGGGCGGCAAGGGCACGAGGCTAAGGCCGCTGACCTACACCGGCGCAAAGCAGCTTATGCCGATAGCGAACAGGCCCATACTATCCTACGTCTTTGACAACATAGCCGACGCGGGCATAAAGGAGGTCGGCGTCATCATCTCTCCAGAGACCGGAGAAGAGATAAAGGCCGCGATGGGCGACGGCTCTTGCTGGGGGCTGGATATCACATATATCCTTCAGGCCGAGCCAAAGGGACTTGCCCACGCGGTGCTCACGGGGCGGCGTTTTCTTGGGGATTCCCCGTTCGTCATGTACCTTGGCGACAACCTCATCGGCTGCCGCATCCGCGATTTCGTCAAGACGTTTCGCTCCTCCCGCTCCGACGCCATGATACTGTTGAAGCCGGTTGATAATCCGTCCGCCTTCGGCGTCGCTGAGGTGGACGAGGCCGGCAAGATACTCGGGCTTGAGGAAAAGCCAGTTGAGCCAAGGAGCAACCTTGCGCTTGTCGGGGTCTACATATTCTCAAAGGCCATACACAAGGCCATTGACGGGATACGGCCGTCCGGCAGAGGCGAGCTTGAGATTACAGACGCGGTGCAACGGCTCATCGAGTTGAAAAGGCCGGTGAAAAGCTTCATCCTCGACACATGGTGGCTTGATACCGGAAAAAAGGACGACCTCCTTGCGGCCAACACGGTGGTGCTTGACGAGTGGTTCAAACGCTCTCTGTCAGGCAGTATTGACGAGGCCTCAACCATAACCGGGCGTGTTACCGTTGAGGACGGCGCAATGATAAAAAACAGCACGCTTCGCGGCCCCATAGTCGTTGGCAGCGGGGCCGTCGTGGAGGACAGCTTCATAGGGCCTTTCACGAGCATCGGCCCGGGCGCGGTCATAAGAGGATCAATCATTGAACATTCGGTTATTCTGGCCGGAGCCGAGATAACGGGCATTGCCCGGCTTGAGGACAGCCTCATAGGAAAAAACGCAAAGGTCATAAGATGCCTTCATAAGCACGAGGCTTTAAGGCTTATGTTGGGCGACGATTCCGTGGTAGAGGTTTGACATGACTACCTTTGTTGACGCGGACATAAAGGACGTGATCATAAGGCCGCTAAAGAGATATTCGGACGGGCGCGGCTGGCTCATGGAACTTTTCCGTTCGGACGAGCTTCAAGGAGAATATATGCCTGTTATGACCTATGTTTCCCTCACAATGCCCGGCGTTGCGCGCGGCCCGCATGAGCACGTAGATCAGGCGGATTATTTTTGTTTTATCGGCCCTTCGGACTTCAAGGTCTATCTTTGGGATAATAGAGCGTCGTCCGTGACGCGGCATAACAGGATGGTCTTTATCGCGGGCGAATCCTGCCCAAGTATCGTTATCGTTCCAAAGGGGATAGTTCACGCATACAAGAACGTAGGCAACCACGACGGCGTTGTCATAAACTGCCCGAACAGGCTCTTTAAGGGCAAGGGACGAGGCGAGGCGATTGATGAAATTCGCCATGAGGAAAATTCGGCCTCGCCGTACAAGCTTGACTGAAGGGATTGAATGCCGTGAAGATATTGGTAACAGGAGCCAACGGACAGCTTGGGACAGACCTCGCGGCGCGTCTTGATAAGTCCGGTGCCGGGGTAGTGGCCCTTGACAGGGAAGGGTTGGATGTAAGCGACGCAAGGGCGGTTGCAAGGGTTGTCGGCTCGTCAAAGCCGGACGCGATAATCAACTGCGCCGCGTACACGAAGGTTGACCTTGCCCAAACGGAAAGAGACAAGGCGTTTTCAGTCAACAGGGACGGCCCGGCAAACCTTGCCGACGCGGCGAAAGACGCAGGCGCGCAACTTTATCATATATCAACTGACTTCGTGTTCGACGGAAAAAAGTCGTCGCCGTACAACGAGGACGACGAGGCAGCTCCTTTGAGCGTGTACGGTGAATCAAAGCTCGGCGGAGAGATTGAGATAGCAAGGCGCATGAGCGAATACGCGATAATCCGAACCTCATGGCTCTACGGCGCATCCGGCTCCAACTTCGTGAAGACGATACTGAAACTGGCCTCTGAGCGCGAGAGGTTGACGGTCGTGTACGATCAGGTCGGAGCGCCGACGAGTACGGCAGACCTCTCGGAAGCGATCATCGCGCTGATGAAGAAGCGTTTTGACGGCAACGCTCCGAGCGGGGTGTATCACTTCGCCAACGAAGGCGTGGCAAGCTGGTATGACTTTGCCGTGGCCATACTCAATGAGGCGCGTTCAAGAGGCTTGTCTTTGAACTGCCGCTCCATAGAGCCTATATTGAGCAAGGACTATCCGACGAGCGCGAGAAGACCGGCGTATTCGGTTCTTGACAAGACAAAGATAAAAAAGGCGTGCGGCCTCGTCATACCGCACTGGACTGCGTCGCTTAAAAACATGATGGACGCGCTTTAGCAGGTTGCTGAAAAAATCAAAATTTGGCCAGGCTGCTCAAAAAGTTCCAGATGCAAGGCGTCTCGGGTTCAGGAATGAGGCGCACGGAGCCTGTCCCCGCATGTTTTAAGCGGGGATTGTGCGCCGCAGTGACGAACGACGAAGACAACGCCGCAGATGGGACTTATTTGAACGCCTGGTACGGTAAAAGCCATGCGTAACATCCTTGTTACAGGAGGGGCCGGTTTCATAGGCTCGAACTTCGTTGCTTATCTGCGCTCAAGGCGGCCTGACCTTCGCGTGACGGTCCTTGACAAGCTCACCTACGCCGGTAATCTTGAGAACCTCAAGGCTGCCATGAAGGATGAGGGTTTGAACTTCGTCAAGGGAGACATAACCGATGCCGGTCTTGTAGACGCAGTCTTCAGCAAAGAGGCGATTGACACGGTGGCGCACCTTGCCGCCGAGTCGCACGTAGACCGTTCGATAACTGGCCCAAAGGCGTTCATAGAGACGAACGTATTGGGGACGTTCACGCTTCTTGAGACCGCAAGGAGGCATTGGCTCGACAAGGATGGCGCGTTGAAGCCGCCGGGCGCAAGGTTTTTGCACGTCTCGACCGACGAGGTATACGGCTCTTTGGGCACTGAAGGTTACTTTACGGAGAAGACGGCGTACAGCCCAAACTCGCCGTATTCGGCGACAAAGGCTGGATCAGACCATCTCGCGCGCGCCTACTTTCATACATACGGCCTGCCCGTGGTAACGACCAACTGTTCAAACAACTACGGGCAATATCAGTTCCCTGAAAAGCTCATACCGCTTGTAATAATAAACGCGCTCAAAGGCGCACCGATTCCGGTCTACGGCGACGGACGGAACGTAAGGGACTGGCTGTACGTGGAGGATCACTGCGAGGCGCTTTACTCTGCGCTTGAAAAGGGACGCCTTGGCGAGACATACAACGTCGGCGGGAGATGCGAGCGCGCCAACATTGACATAGTAAGGCGCATCTGCTCCATGATTGACGAGGCGGTCTCGGATAAGGGATTGGCCGCGCTGTATCCGTTGGATAAACCAAGGGAGAGCCTCATTGCCTTTGTCAAGGACAGGCCGGGGCACGACAGAAGGTACGCGATAGACTGCTCCAAGATAGAGGCCCAGCTTGGCTGGAGGCCGCGCCATTCCTTTGAAGACGGCCTGCAAAGGACGGTTGACTGGTATATAGCCAATCGCCAATGGTGGGAACGGATACTTTCAGGCGAGTACATGGCAGGGCTGCAGGAGACGCCATGATAAAGAAGGCGGCTGTGAAAAAAACGCTCTCAGACGGCGGATTCTATGCGGCCATACTTGCCGGAGGTATTGGCAGCCGTTTCTGGCCTTTGTCCAGGGAGACGGCCCCAAAGCAGGTGCTCAAGGTCGTTGGCGACGAGAGCCTGTTGAGGGCGACTATAAGGCGGCTTGAGCCGCTCATACCGCATGAGCGCGTCAATATAGTTACCAGCGTGGCTCAGGCCGAAATAATAAGGACGCACCTTGCTTATGACGGCGCGCCCGCTCTTCCCGGTTACATCATCGAGCCGTTCGGCAGGAATACCGCCCCAGCCATAGCCCTTGCGGCGTTCAGGATACTGGAAAAAGACGCTGACGCGATAATGGCCGTCCTGCCCGCCGACCATATTATCGGAGATGGCAAGAGTTTTGCCAAAACACTCATGGCGGCGCGCAAGGCCGCAGAGCAAGGGCATCTCGTAACCCTTGGCATAGCGCCGACGTCGCCTGAGACCGGTTACGGATATATCAAGGCGGGCGTATCGAAGCTGAAGAAGATAAACGGCTTTGAGATCAGGCCGGTTGACAGGTTCGTTGAGAAGCCGGATCTCCGGCGCGCCAAACAATATATAAAGGACGGCGGCTACTATTGGAACAGCGGCATCTTCGTGTGGAAGGCCAAGGTCATACTTGAGAAAATAGAAAAACACCTGCCCGGCATAAGAGCCGGTCTTGATGCTCTAAGGCGCGGCGCGTCTATCGTGGACGCCTATAAAGGCATGGAGGCCATTTCAATAGACCACGG
Organism: Deltaproteobacteria bacterium; assembly: GCA_038043305.1. Classification (GTDB taxonomy): domain Bacteria; phylum Desulfobacterota; class GWC2-55-46; order GWC2-55-46; family GWC2-55-46; genus JACRCE01. Next base: position 26,615 of record JBBTCG010000087.1, read on the forward strand.
CGTGCTTGAAAAGGCCGGAGACATGGTCGTTATACCGGCGGCCTTCAACTGGTCGGACGTCGGCAGCTGGCGCTCCATGTCGGACGTCCTTCCGTCCGACGAGAGAGGCAACGTCATAAGGGGCAGGGTCGTTGACATAGGGAGCCGCAACTCCATAATCTTCGGCTGCGAGCGTCTTGTTGCGGCCATCGGCCTTGAGGATTTCATAATCGTAGATACGCCGGACGCCACGCTCGTGTGTCCCAAGGACAGGGCTGAGGAGGTCAAGGACATAGTCGGATTGGTGAAGAAGAAGGGGTTTTCCGAGCATGAGCATCACAGGACGGTTAATCGTCCGTGGGGTTCGTATACCCTTCTTGAGCACGGCCCAGGATACAAGATAAAGAAGATTTGCGTACTTCCGGGAAGAAGGCTGAGTTTGCAGATGCACGCCCATCGGAGCGAGCACTGGGTGGTGATTACAGGCACGGCGCTGGTGCAACGCGGCGAAGAGACGGTGGAGATAGGCGTCAACCAGAGCACATACATACCGCGCGGGGTGAAGCACAGGCTGGAAAACCCGATTGATAAGCCGCTCGAGATAATCGAGGTGCAAAACGGCGCTTATGTCGAAGAGGACGACATCGTCAGGTTTGACGACGATTTCGATAGGAAGTAGTTTAAGGCTGCCTCTAAAAATTAGAAGATTTTTCCGAGGGTGTAAGCCGCACGGGCAAT
>JBBTCG010000088.1:0-7200 GCA_038043305.1 Deltaproteobacteria bacterium
GCGGGTTTAGTTTGCAAAATCGAACTGCCCCCTCACCCTGCCCTCTCCCCTTGGGTAGAGGGTTCAACGAATCTCTATCCTTAAAGTTCCTCTCCCCTTGGGGGAGAGGACTAAGGTGAGGGGGCGGGGTGAGATTATGTCAACTATTTTTGCCGCCCTGCCTGAACTCATCCTGAATCCTTACAATCTTTTCAGCATAGCCCTTACGCAGGAGGTTGCCCATGTAGAGCCACTTGAGCCTCATCTCCACGGGCTTTTCACCGTACCTCCGTATCATATCTTCAGTAAGATAATAATCAAAACCGCAATGCTTACTTTTTTTCATCTTTCAGTTTCCTCAGATATCTTACATCAGCCTCATCCTGCAGCCTGCCGGTTTTTTGCTTCATCTTCATAAGCCCGTCAATTGATATTACCGGAATGTCAACGCCTTGAAGCATGATGCGGCTGACGCCCTCGTATGCCTTTTCGTATGTTACAGGCGCGTCTATCACAACATCTATCTCTGAAATCGCCCATTCTGGATTTACAAGATTAAACGCCTTCATGTTCTTGTTTTTTATCCAGTCTTCCCTCTTCTCTTTATCCGCGAATTCCATCATATCCACGGGCGCTCTCGGTTTGAACCCCCATCTCTTCAATAAAAGCAGAAACTTTTTAATATTTTTGTCATCGAGGTCAAGCAGTATATCAATATCATAGGTCATCCTCGGTATACCGTAGAGGTTGACCGCGAGCCCTCCGACTACGATATATCCGATGCCCTTTTCATTGAATTTCCTGAATATAGCAAGGTAATCAAGCATACCCAACGAACCCTCGCGACATCAGATACTTCCGTCGCATTCAGACCCTTGTGAACGGATGCGTTCAGCCCGCTAAAACTGCCTCAAAAATCTCAGATCGTTTTCGTAAAACAGCCTTATATCGTCAATGCCGTACTTGAGCATGGCTATACGCTCTATGCCGAGGCCGAAGGCGAAGCCAGTGTACTCTTCCGGGTCGTAGGCAACCGCCTTGAATACATTCGGGTGTATCATGCCGCAGCCGAGTATCTCCAACCAGCCGGTCATCTTGCAGACGCGGCAACCCTTGCCTGAACATATAACGCAGGTGATGTCCACCTCTGCGCCGGGTTCGACGAACGGGAAAAAACTCGGCCTGATGCGAATGCCGGTTTCGCCGAAGAGCTGACCTAAAAACTCCGTAAGCACTGACTTGAGATTTGCAAACGATATGTTCGTATCCACCATGAAGCCCTCGACCTGATGGAACATGGGCGTGTGCGTTATGTCCGAGTCCCTGCGAAAGACCGCGCCAGGGGCTATAACCCTGATGGGCGGCTTGGCCGACTCCATGACGCGAATCTGCACCGGAGACGTGTGGGTGCGAAGGAGCAGTTCGTCCGCGAAATAAAACGTGTCCTGCATGTCCCTTGCGGGATGATTTTTTGGGATGTTGAGCGACTCGAAGTTGTAGCGGTCAAGCTCGACTTCAGGCCCCTCGGCAATGTCAAAACCGAGGCCGAGGAATATATCCTGCACCTCGTTCATAACCTGAGTAATGGGATGAAGCCGTCCGGGCGGGGTAAACCTTCCTGGCAGGGTTACGTCAAGGCGCTCTTTGACAAACGCATCATCTACCAGACCTGACGCAAGCGCAATTGCGCGGCTCTCAAGAGCCGCCTCGATCGCCTCTTTAGCGTTGTTTATGGCCTCGCCAGCGGCCTTTCTTTTGTCTGGGGCAAGTCCGGGAAGTTCTTTCAGAAGGGAGGCGATAGAACCTTGCTTGCGGCCTGCGTACTTGAACTTGAGCAGTTGCAGGGCATCCGTATCTGATACGGCGTTAATGGCTTCAAGCGCCTCGCTCACGAGCAATGAAAGCGTATCCTGTACGCCTCCATTGGCCGTCATGCGGCAAGCGATAACTTTGCGGTTGCGGCAACCTTTGAAAACCCTGCCGGGTCGTTTACCGCCATATCGGCAAGGCACTTTCTGTCAAGTTCCACGTTGGCCTTCAAAAGACCGTTCATAAGACGGCTGTAGGTGATGCCATTTATCCTTGCGGCCGCGTTTATCCTCGCGATCCACAGGCTCCGTATCTCTCTCTTCTTCGACTTCCTGTGCGCAAAGGCGTAAGCCAACGCCCTATCCACCGCCTCGGTCGCTATGCGATACAAATGCCCCCTGCCCGCCCTGTATCCCTTGGCGGCCTTCAGGACGCTCTTTCTTTTCTTCTTGGCGTTTACGCCACGTTTAACCCTCGGCATCTCACCGTCCCCCTTCAGTTGTTTCCATCCACGCTCCCATGCCGGGAGCGATATCCGTTGCGGCAAAAGTTATGCGTTCAACAGCTTCTTTATCGAGGCCTCATGCGTCTTTGAGATAAAGGCGGCCTTTCTAAGGCTCCTCTTGTTGCCCTGGGACTTGCTTGTAAGTATGTGTCGCGTCCCGGCCTTCCTGCGCTTTACCTTACCGCTGGCGGTGAGTTTGAACCGCTTTGCGGCGCCCTTGTTGGTCTTCATCTTCGGCATATCACACCTCTTGGTTATCAGGCCGCTGATACGGGTATCGGTTATCAGGAAAGATACTCCTTAACAGATAAACGTTTTCAACGGCCTTAGCATTTTCAGGGTATTACACCCTATTTATTATTTACTCTCAACCGCCGCAGCCTGTGCCGGCTGCGCGATAGCCATCTGAGGCTTGGGCTGCGAAGGGGCCACCAGCATGGTCATGGCGCGTCCTTCCATCTTAGGCGGCGCCTCTATGACGGCTGTTTCCTTCAACTCTTCTGCCACGCGCTTCAACATGCCCATGCCCAATCCAGTATGGGTTATCTCGCGGCCTTTGAAGGTTATCGTAACTCTGACCTTGTTGCCCTCCGCAAGAAATCGCTTTACGTTCCTCAGTTTGAACTGGAAATCATGCTCCTCGGTCTTGCCGCGAAGCTTCATCTCCTTGACCAGCACGACGGTCTGCTTCTTCTTCGCGTCCTTGGCCTTCTTGCTCAACTGGTACTTGTACTTGCCGTAGTCCATCATGCGGCAGACCGGCGGATTGGCCGTCGGAGAAATCTCCACGAGATCAAGCCCTATGTTCTCCGCTGCGGTAAGCGCCTCCCGCGTGACCATTATGCCAAGCTGATTACCATCCGCGTCAAGCACACGCACCTGCGGTACGCGGATCATCCTGTTAATCCTGATTGTTTCTTTAGCTATAAGGACCCACCCCTTCCCTTATTGAGCGTTAATTGCCTTTTCGCAACACGGATGATTCTCATCCCGTACCTGACTCAGAAACTCGTCAACGGTCATAGGCTCAAGTGTCTTCGACCCCATCGCCCTTGGAGCCACCTTCCCGTCCTTTTCCTCGCTGTCGCCTATGACAAGCTGGTACGGAATCTTTCTAAGCTGGGCCTCGCGTATCTTGAAGCCCAACTTCTCATTTCTTATGTCAAGCTCGACGCGGACGCCGCTCTGCTTTAACTTCGCACACACCTTTTCGGCGTAAGCGTTGTTCCTGTCCGTTACGGTCAGGATTATCGCCTGCACCGGCGCAAGCCATAGCGGAAACGCGCCCGCGTAATGCTCTATAAGACAACCGAAAAACCGCTCAAGAGAACCCATCAACGCCCTGTGGATCATTATAGGGCGCCTCTCCTGTCCTGTCTCGTCGCGGTATGTTACGTCGAAACGCTCAGGCAGATTGAAGTCCACCTGTATGGTGGAACACTGCCATGCCCTGCCGAGCATGTCCTTTATCTTTACGTCTATCTTCGGGCCGTAGAATACGCCCTCGCCCGGATCAATCGTGTATGCAATACCGGTTGAGTCCAGCGCCTCTTTAAGCGCATCCTCGGCCAATGCCCAGTTCTCAAGCGCTCCGACGTATTTATCAGGCCTGGTGCTGAGATAGATGTCAAACTCATTAAAACCAAAAGACTTGAGAATGTAAAGCGTAAAATTAAGTACGCCCTGTATCTCGTCCTTCAACTGAGTCGGGGTCATGAAGATATGGGCGTCGTCCTGAGTAAAACCCCTGACCCTCAAAAGCCCGTGAAGCGCCCCTGAGCGCTCGTACCTGTACACGGTGCCAAGCTCCGCGTACCTTATCGGCAGGTCGCGGTAACTCCTCAGGCCGCTCTTGTATATCTGTATATGGAACGGGCAGTTCATGGGCTTGACTATGTAGTCTTGCCCCTCCACGTCCATCGGGGAAAAGAGATTTTCCTTGTAAAAATCCCAGTGCCCGCTCGTCTTCCACAGATCTATGAGCGCGATGTGCGGGGTGTAGACGATGCTGTAATCATTGGCCGCGTGCTCGGCCTTCCAAAAGTCCTCTATAACGCGCCTGACCGTTGCGCCGTGCGGGAGCCACAGGATGAGTCCTGCACCTATGTCGTCCGACGTTGAAAAGAGCAAAAGCTCGCGCCCAAGTTTTCTGTGGTCTCTTTTTTTCGCCTCCTCAAGCCTTGCAAGATGCGCTTCGAGCGCGAGTTTAGAAGCAAATGCCGTTCCGTATATCCTCTGAAGCATACGGTTCTTTTCCGAACCCCTCCAGTATGCCCCGGCAAAGCTCGTGAGGGCAAACGCCTTTATCCATCCGGTTGAGGGAACGTGAGGCCCGCGGCACAGGTCTGTGAAATCGCCCTGCTTGTAGATGCTTACCTCGTCCGCCTTTAGCTCCTCTATTATCTCCTTCTTGTAAGGCTCGCCCATGCGCTCAAATAATGCAAGCGCGTCGTTTGAGGAAAAAGTCTCGGCCACGAACGGATAGTCCGCCTTGACTATCTCCTTCATCCTGACTTCTATTGCATCGAGGTCTTCGGGAGTGAACGGCCTGTCAACGTCAAAATCGTAATAAAAGCCGTCTTCAATGGCCGGGCCTATCGCAAGTCGCGCGTCCTTACGGAGCGACTTAACGGCCTGCGCCATTACGTGAGAGGCGGAATGTCTGAGTATCTCAAGACCTTCCTTTGTGTCAACGCCTATCGGCTCAATAACGGCCTCGCCGTCATCAAGCGGGTCTTTGAGCCCCTTTACCTGACCGTTAACCCTTGCGGCAACCGTGTTTTTCAGCGCGGCTTTGTCAATATCCTTGATAACGTCGAGTACGGTTACCCCTTGAGCGTATTCGCCGTCTTTACCGGCCAGTCTTGCACGTACCATTTATGTTAGAGTCCCACGAATAAACATGGTAGGCACGGGCGGTTTCGAACCGCCGACCTCTACCGTGTCAAGGTAGCGCTCTACCCCTGAGCTACGCGCCTGTTGATCGCCTTGTGCTTTCAAACATTAAAGCCGTCCGTAACGGGGCAAGTGCTTGAAAGAATATTGAATTCTATCATAACGCATAAACCTGTCAAGAAAAATATCCTTTTTAAGGGTGTCCCGGACTAATTGAGGGGGACTAATTAAACCCAAGGAAGGGTCGCTACTGCGCACCGGAGCGTGGGAACGATAAAAAACACCTCTTAAAAAGAATTTCCTACTGGTTATTTGGTCCTCCCGACTTTAAGGACATCGCGCCAAGCCGCTTATCCAGCGTCCACAAAGAGGCATTCGTGAGCATGGCTGATGCAAGAAGATGAATGTCTATATAGCCTAAGCCCCTTCCCATAAGACGATGCGTGTCCACGAACCGTAAGACCTCGTCGTGGTCTAACACGAGCGCCGTTGGAAGCGCTTGAAGAAGCGATAGTATCTCCGTTCTATTCTTGAGATTCCCGCAGGCGAGTTCGCCGACGACGAACGGATGGCAAATGACCTGTCCATGGTTCAGCAATCTTTCAAGTTCTGAATCTCCGGCTCTGAAGTGGGCGACCCAGACCGAGGTATCAACGAGAACCATGCTATTTACCGGCAAGGCGTCTGCGAGATATCGGCGTCAGGTTTTTTTCCGTGCCGCCAAGGCGGGCAAGCCTTTTACCGCTCTCTAAGGCAATCAACGACTCAAGGCCGAGTCTGACTAACGACGTTTTTTCCTTTATACCAGTCAACCTTACCGCCTTTTCAAGCAGTTTATCCTCTATATTCAGCGTAGTTCTCATAAACCGATCCCCCGTTTGTGTATGCTTATTCATACATATAAGTATACACAAATGGTATGCGGCTGTCAAATACCGCCCACGAGGTAACCAAACCTTTCCGTCCAATCCTGATAGCTCGCATATCAGGCCGTTCTCAGCCTGTATATTGCCGAGAGACCCAACCTTTGATGGGTGCGCTTCACCCTCACTGCCATCCTACCAGACTGGCCTACTGTATCTTACGGACTGTGTGGTTATTAATATCGGCTACATAAAGGCTTGTCCCATCTGTGGTTATGCCCATAGGGTTATAAAACCTTGCGGCAGCGCCTGTCCCGTTCGTTGAACCAATGGTGCCCGCTGAGCCTGCAAGGGTGGTAACAGCGCTGGTAGATATTACTAACTTACGAATTGTGTGATTGACCCAATCAGCCACATAAAGGTTTGTCCCATCAGTGGTTATGCCGATAGGCTCATGAAACCTTGCCGCAGTGCCTGTCCCGTCCAATGAACCTACGCTTCCCGGTATGCCGGCAAGGGTCGTTACAACGCCCGTGGATATTACTATCTTGCGGATTGTGTGACTGCTCCTATCAGCTACATAAAGGTTTATCCCGTCTGTGGTTATGCCGAAAGGGGCACTAAACATTGCCGCAGTGCCTGTCCCGTCCAATGAACCACTGGTGCCCGCTGTGCCGGCAAGGGTGGTTACAACGCCAGTAGATATTACTATCTTGCGGATTGTCTGATTGTAGTAATCAGCCACATAAAGGTTTGTCCCGTCAGTGGTTATGCCGAAAGGGTTATTAAACCTTGCCGCAGAGCCTGTCCCGTCCGTTGAACCAGTGCTTAGCGCTGTGCCTGCAAGGGTCGTTACAACGCCGGTAGATATTACTATCTTGCGGATTGTCTGATTGAGGGTATCAGATACATAAAGGTTTGTCCCGTCCGTAGTTATGTCGCAAGGGTTATTAAACCTTGCGGCAGTGCCTGTCCCGTCCGTTGTACCAGAGGTTAGCGCTGTGCCGGCAAGGGTCGTTACAACGCCGGTAGATATTACTATCTTGCGGATTGTGTGATTGAGGGTATCAGCTACATAAAGGCTTGTCCCGTCAGTGGTTATGTCGAAAGGGTTATTAAACCTTGCGGAAGTGCCTGTCGCGTCCAATG
>JBBTCG010000089.1:0-1931 GCA_038043305.1 Deltaproteobacteria bacterium
AATGTCGGAACAACGGGTTATATTATCGACGTCTACTTCGGCACCACCACGCCGTGGGCCATTGCCTCAACCGGCACGAGCACGACCGATGACATTGACATAAAGCAGGCTTATGTTAGTTACGTGGCGGGCATTGGCAACGGATTGAAGCTCGACTTCGGAAAGGTCATAACCGAGATGGGCGGAGAGGTCATTGAGGGGTATTCGGACTGGAACTACAACTACTCCCGTTCGCTCCTCTTCTACTACACCATACCTTATACCCACACCGGCGTAAGGGGCTCTTACGTGTTGAATGATCAGGTAACGCTCATCGGCATGTTGGCAAACGGCTGGGACAACGCCATTGACAACAACGGCGGCAAGACCATCTGCGCGCACGTGATGATAACTCCTGCCAAGGACACGATGGTCAACGTCAAGTACACAGGCGGCCCTGAGCAGACCGACAACAACAAGAACTGGCGGCAGGTGTTGAACCTGAACGCCTCGGTTACGGTGCTCGACAAGCTCGTGGTCAAGGCCGACTACATCTACGGCACGGAGAAGAACGTGCTCATGCCGGACGGCAGCAGACGCAATGCCGAGTGGGCAGGGCTTGCGGGCGTTGTGAGGTATCCGTTTAACGACAAACTGGCCTTGAACGTCCGCGCCGAGGTATTAAGCGACAGCGACGGCGCGAGGACCGGACAGGAGCAGCAGATGACCGAGGTTACGGTAACGCCCGAGTATGCGCTTACCGGCAATGCGGTTGTCCGCGCCGAGTACAGGCATGACAGATCCAACCGGAGGGTCTTTGACAAGGGGTCTAACGCCGCAGGGACTGACGCCGCAAGCAAAGATCAGGACACGATCGGCGTGAACGTGCTGTACCACTTTTAAGAACGCAGGGCAAACCCCCTAAATCCCCCTTATCAGGGGGACTGCCCTGCCCTACTACTGACAGCCTTAAAGGAGGCACACTATAATGAGACGCATCTTAAGCATGGTGGTGTTGATAATGGCGCTTTTAACGCTTGTGCCAGCAATCGGCGGCGTCGCCTTCGCGGACGGCCCGGCGCCGGCGTCCGACCCATCCGGCGCGGTTACAGGGAAGGCCTCGGACGTGGTCGGGGCTTCGGCCAACGCGCCAACCACGGACGACCTGAAGAACCTCGCGGTGAATGAACCGCTTGCAGCTAAGCTCGCGGATGTGGTCGGGCACAACAGGGTAGCCATAAACATAGCGTGGATGCTGGTGTGCGGATTTCTTGTCATGTTCATGCAGGCTGGGTTCGCGATGGCCGAGACCGGCTTTACGCAGGCCAAGAATGCGGGACATACCATGGCCATGAACTTCATGATATACATCATCGGCATGTTGGGCTACTGGGTATGCGGGTTTGCCCTCCAGATGGGCGGCGTTGGCGCGGTAGCCTCTTTAGGCGGCGGCGGCGGCCTCGACTCTGAGTTCACGATAAGTCTCTTTGGGCGCGACTTCGGTCTTTTCGGCATGAAGGGGTTCTTCCTTTCGGGCGTGTCTTATGACGCGGTCATATTTGCGATATTCCTCTTCCAGATGGTCTTCATGGATACGACCGCCACGATACCTACCGGCGCCATGGCCGAGAGGTGGACGTTCAAGTCGTTCATAGTCTACGGGTTTTTCATCGCGGCTATAGTCTATCCCCTCTACGCCAATTGGGTATGGGGAGGCGGTTGGCTCTCGCAGCTCGGCAAGAATTTCGGACTTGGACACGGGCACCTCGACTTCGCGGGGTCTTCGGTCGTCCACATGACGGGCGGCGTGGCTGCCCTTGCAGGCGCCATTGTTTTAGGGCCGAGGCTGGGCAAATTCAGAGCGGACGGCACACCGAACGCCATACCCGGCCACCACATACCCATGGCCATAGTCGGGTGCTTCATACTGGCCTTCGGGTGGTTCGGCTTCA
>JBBTCG010000090.1:0-18944 GCA_038043305.1 Deltaproteobacteria bacterium
TCTTTCTTATTCATACACATCGCAGCGTCTACTGGGGGTTAGTGGTTTGTTTTTGGATAATTTTTTATCCAAGCTATAAAATCGTCTAACGGGGCATTATGATATCCGCTCTTACCTCCTTCTTTCCACAGGATGCCTGATGGTTTAATGCGAATTGTGCCTATTACTTTTTCATGCTCATTTACGATTGTTTCATCCACAGCCACATTCTTTTGAAAACTATTTTTATACGTCTTCGACATGGTTTACCTCCTTATCATTATTTACTATAGTCCCCAGTCTTACTGGGCAACATCTCAAAACAAAAAAGGGGCAGGCCGTTATGGCCTGTCCCTTTCAAAAAAACATATAGCTGTCGTTAAAGTTTTACTGCCTGCCTGCCTGCCTGCCTGCCTGCCTCAGCAAGCTATGTGCCAATGTGGTTGTCATTGTCCGCATATTCATGTTGAGGGAGATTATTTTTACATACGTTTTAATTAAATACCACATTCGACATCGAAGCGCAACCTGCTTTTAAGCAAAGCCGCAGGGCAGACATAAAGATCTGCCCTGCGGAGACATGCGAGCATTGCCCGTCAAAATATCTACCTCACCGCCTCAATGCCTTACCACGTCCGCGCCATTCGGCACGGCTACACCCGCGCCGGCTGGCGCATCCTTAGCGGCCTCGTCTTTAGCGCCGCCCTTGAATATCTCCTCGCTGCCCTTGACGTTGAGCGCCGCGCAAAGCACCTCGTCCATGTGCCCGACGAACACGGGCTTGACCTTCTTCAATACCGTCGCTGGTATGTCCTTTATGTCCTTTTCGTTTTCCTTGGGGATTAGCACCGTGGGGATGCCGGCCCTGTGCGCCGCAAGTAGCTTTTCCTTCAGACCGCCTATGGGCAAGACCTTTCCGCGAAGCGTTATCTCTCCGGTCATGGCAACGCTTTTACGCACCGGCAGCCTTATAAGGGCCGAGGCGATTGCTGTCGCCATAGTGATTCCGGCGGACGGCCCGTCCTTTGGTATCGCGCCTTCAGGCACATGTATATGTACGTCAAGCTTCTGGTAGAAGTCCTTTTCAAGGCCAAGCTCGGTCGCCCTGCTTCTTATGTAGGTCATGGCGGCCTGCGCGCTCTCCTGCATGACGTCGCCTAACTTGCCGGTTATGGTCAACTTCCCCTTGCCCGGCACGAGCGCAACCTCTATCGTAAGAAGCTCTCCGCCGGCCTCTGTCCACGCAAGACCGGTCGCGGAGCCTATCTCGTCATTGGCCTCAATCATGCCGTAACTGTACTGCGGCACACCAAGGTACTTTGAGAGCACCTTGGCCGAGACCTTTACCTTCAGTTCCCTGCCCTGTTTCAAGACCTGCTTGGCCGCCTTCCTGCACACCGCCGCCACTTGGCGTTCAAGGTTCCTGACGCCCGCCTCTTTTGTGTAGTGCCTGATTATGGAAAGCAGCGCGCCCTTGCCGAACTCAAGGTTTTCCGGGAGAAGGCCGTGCATCTTGAGCTGCTTTGCAAGGAGGAACTTCTCTACGATCTTTAATTTCTCAATCTCGGTATAGCCGGCTATCCTGATTAGCTCCATCCTGTCAAGGAGCGGATACGGGATGCCCTGCAACGAATTAGCCGTGGTTATGAACATTACCTTTGACAGGTCGTAGTCGCAGTCAAGGTAATGGTCGCTGAACGTATGGTTCTGCTCCGGGTCAAGCACCTCAAGCAGGGCCGAGGCCGGGTCTCCCCTGAAGTCGTGGCTCATCTTGTCAACCTCGTCAAGAAGGAGCACCGGGTTATTGGTGCCGGCCTTCTTCAACGACTGGATTATCTTACCCGGCATGGAGCCGATATACGTCCTCCTGTGGCCGCGTATCTCAGCCTCGTCCTTGACGCCGCCGAGGGAGAGGCGCACGAAGTTCCTGCCGGTCGCCCTTGCGATTGACCTTGCAAGAGAGGTCTTGCCCACGCCCGGAGGCCCGACAAGGCAAAGGATAGGCCCCTTCATCTCGTCAACAAGGCCGCGCACGGCAAGGTACTCCACTATCCTCTCCTTTACGTTCTTCAGCGCGTAATGGTCTTCCTCAAGGACGCGCTCGGCCTCGTCAATGTCCTTTTTCTCCTCTGAAACCGCGTCCCACGGAAGGTTCACAAGCCAGTCAATGTAGTTACGCGATACGGTCGCCTCGGCGGACATCGGAGACATGAGCCTTAACTTCTTTATCTCCTGCCTCGCCTTTTTCGCGGCCTCCTTCGAGAGCTTCTTGGACTTTATCTTCTCCTCAAACTCTTGAATCTCGTTCTTGAATTCGTCCTTTTCGCCAAGCTCCTTCTGGATGGCTTTCATCTGCTCGCTCAGATAATACTCCTTCTGAGTCTTTTCCATCTGGCGCTTGACCCTCTGGCGTATCTTCTGCTCCACCTCAAGTATCTCGATCTCGCTCTCCATGATGCTGTAGAGCCGCTCAAGCCTCTTAGTCGGGCTTGACATGGAAAGGAGCGATTGCTTGTCGTCAAGCTTCACCGTAAGGTGAGAGGCTATCGTGTCGGCAAGCCTTGACGGGTCCTCGATGGACGATACGCTCAGTATCATCTCAGGAGGCACGCGCTTGTTGTACTTGACGTAGGTCTCGAACGACTTGACTACGGAGCGCAAGAGCGCCTCGGTCTCCACCGACTCGTCCGGCTCGTCCTCCACCTCTTCGCAGTCAACCATGAAGCACTCGGTCTCGGACACGAACTCCTTAATGCGCGCGCGCTTCTTGCCCTCCACGAGCACCTTTACCGTTCCGTCCGGGAGCCTTAAAAGCTGGAGTATGTTCCCAAGGGTGCCGGTCTCGTATATCTCTTCCTTGCTTGGGTCTTCGGTCTTTGCCTTTTTCTGCGCGGCCATGAGTATCAACTTGTCGTTCCCCATGGCGTGTTCCAGCGCCTTGATGGACTTGTCTCTTCCGACAAAAAGCGGCACCACCATGTACGGGAAAATGATTATGTCCCGGAGCGGAATAAGCGGTATTATCATCCTGTTATCTGTCTTCAAGTTAATGCCTCCGTATTTTTCTAGTCGTCCGTGTTAACGCGCTCATAATTATTCCCACAATAAAATAGGGAAGTGTCCCTAATTATTCCCCTAATTATTCTGTGTTCTTCTTTTATCACGGTCACGGTTCACGGTCACGGTATTTCAGGCCGTCTCAGCCCTGTTCGCATAGACGATTATGGGCCTGGCCTTCTCGTAAATCACCTCTTCGTTGACGATGCACTCTTTTATGTTCGTCTGAGATGGAATCTCGTACATCGTATCAAGCATGGCGTTCTCAAGTATGGCGCGAAGCCCCCTTGCGCCGGCCTTCCTTCTCATGCTCTCCTTTGCGACGGCGACCAGGGCGCCGTCCGTGAATTTAAGCTTCACGTTCTCGAACTCAAAGAGCTTCTGGTACTGCTTGATGACCGCGTTCTTAGGCTCCGTGAGTATCCTGACCAGGTCCTTTTCCTCAAGCTCGTCGAGCACGGCCACGACCGGGAGCCTTCCCATGAACTCCGGTATAAGCCCGTAGCGCAAAAAGTCCTGCGGCTCGGCCTCGTGCATGTTCTTTTGCATCTCGGCCTTTGAGGTCTTTTTCATCTCCGCGGCAAAGCCCATGGTGCGCTTGCCGATGCGCTGAGAGACTATGGTCTCAAGCCCGTTGAACGCGCCTCCGCAGATGAAGAGTATGTTGGTGGTGTCCACCTGCAAGAACTCCTGCTGCGGATGCTTTCTCCCACCTTTGGGCGGGACATTGGCTATGGTCCCCTCGATTATCTTGAGGAGCGCCTGCTGAACGCCCTCGCCGGACACGTCGCGGGTTATCGAAGGGCTGTCTCCCTTCCGCGCAATCTTATCTATCTCGTCTATGTAGACTATGCCCTTCTGACACTTTTCGATATCGTACTCAGCGTTCTGGAGGAGCGAGAGGATTATGTTCTCCACGTCCTCGCCAACGTAGCCCGCCTCGGTAAGCGTCGTCGCGTCGGCTATCGTGAACGGCACGTTCAATATGCGCGCAAGGGTCTGTGCAAGAAGGGTTTTCCCCGAGCCTGTGGGCCCTACGAGCAGTATATTGCTCTTTTGCAGCTCCACGTTGCCGAGGGTAGACTTGCTTTCAATCCTCTTGTAGTGGTTGTGAACCGCGACCGAAAGCACCTTCTTGGCATGGTCCTGCCCCACCACGTATTCGTCAAGCGTCCTCTTTATCTCAAGCGGCTTTGGTATGGTGTGCTCGCGCTTCTTGAACTCGTCCTTTTCGTACTCCTCGGCGATGATGTCGTTGCAAAGCTCTATGCACTCCTCGCAGATGTAGACCATGGGGCCGGCAACGAGTTTTTTAACCTCGTCCTGGCTCTTGTTGCAGAAGGAACAGGTAAGGAAGCCGCTTTTTTTATTTATTGACATCGTTTAATAGCCTCCATACGGTTTACGGCTGAGACGCGGCAACCGTCAGCCTCTTGTCTATCACCTTATCAATTATACCATACTCCGCGGCCTGCTGTCCGCTCATGTAAAAATCCCGCTCCGTGTCCCTGTGAATCTTGTCAAGGGGCTGCCCGGTATGGCGCGAAATTATCTTCGCAAGTTCGTCTCTGACCCTCAGTATCTCCCTTGCCTGTATGTCTATTTCCGTTGCCTGCCCCTGTGCCCCGCCAAGCGGCTGGTGGATGAGTATCCTTGCGTTCGGAAGCGCGAAACGCTTGCCCCGCTCCCCGCCGGCAAGGAGGAGCGCGCCCATGGACGCGGCCTGGCCGATGCAGATGGTTGACACGTCCGGTCTTATGTACTGCATGGTATCATAGATGGCAAGACCAGCGGTAACAAGACCGCCGGGGGAGTTGACGTAAAGGCTTATGTCCTTTTCAGGGTCCTCGGACTCAAGAAACAGGAGTTGCGCGATTATAAGATTGGCCAGATTGTCGTCAACGGTATCCCCAAGGAATACTATCCTGTCCTTCAAAAGCCTTGAGTATATGTCATAGGCCCTCTCTCCGCGTCCTGTCTGCTCGACTACCATCGGGATCAAAGTCATGTAAGCCTCCAATATCGGTTATCAGTTATCGAAAACAGTAATGTAGGATGAGTGAAATAAAGCGCACCCATCGAACCTCTCCTTATAGAGCGACTGAAGAGACCAACTTCAATTCGCCAAGCAGCCCTTCTATGTCTTTTCTACCAAGCGCCTTTGTCATCGGTAAACTCACCCCAAATAATCGCCAAGATAAACTATTAAATCCTTGCCAAAACTAAGTCCTGCAACCTCGCAGGCCATTTTTAATATTCTCAAAATACTTTTCCTGCTACCAGGCAGTCCGACTCAATAACCTGATTTAAGCTGATAAGAGTTGTCTCGCGAAAAATTAGGCCGTTCGGGATATACGGGATAAAGGTCTTCGCGATTCTTAGCGACATATCTACGTATTGTGCCGTGTTTCGGTCTTGCCGCGAAACGCTCGCAAAAATGTTTGTCTTCGCCAGATAATAATTCCATAACTTGAATAAGAACATCTCTCGCGCTCCGCGCCTCAAATTTTTTACCTCTAAACTCAAAACCAATATGGCCGTCTTCTTTAAGCGGCGATGTTCTTGCTTGCCGCCCTTTCGTTAAATCTTGTAGTGTAGATGCGGCTTGCGCCTTTATCTGCGCGGGTCTCCACCCAAGGCCTGATAAAAAATCAGCAACCAAATCCGGGGCCGGCTTATAACCGCATAAACTCTCTACCTTCTCGGCGATTAAATCAATAAGAAGGCTATCCTGCTCCTCTACTATTTCTGCCCATGCCTTTGGTATCGCCGCCTCAATATCCCGATTTTTTGCAATATTCTTATAATCGCTTCTGGCGTTTTCCAAGTGGCCTTGCGAACAAACATTTTTATATGAAAGATACCTCTCAAGGCGCGTAACAGATTCTTCTATCTCCCGCTCAAGCAAGTCTAATTTATAAAATCTACGCTCTTCGTAGCCGCCTTGCTCAGCAGGCAGATAAAAATGCCACTCCTGCCCATCCGTCAAGACAGCCATTGGAACGCCTTCATGAAAGGCGTATTCAAAGAGTTGCCTATCTGCCCCGCCACTTTGACCGACCTGCTTAACCTCAATAAATACCGCAGGCTTGCTTTTAAGGCAAAGCGCATAATCAACCCGCCTGCCTCCGACGGTATATTCTGGAAATACCGTTTGCGTTTCAAAGACAGGCCACCCAAGCGAATGTAAAATCGGCATCACTACCCCTTGCGAGACAGATGCCTCATTTGAATAATTGCCTTTCTTTAAGTCATCGCGAATTTTAGTTATGCAATCCTTGAGTTGCTCCATCTACCCCTCCTCAAGCGACTTATAACCTTCAATATATTGCTTAGCCTCATTTAAGAATCTCTGGGCCTTTAACAGTTCGTTGTTCGCAATTTCCTTTGTTATCTCAGGGTAATCGGCATAATCAGCCTTCTCCCTATAATCCTTTAACTCGTGGAAGATGCGGCTTGCGTCAACGCTTAATTTGCCTTCCTTAACAAAGAACTTGTCGAATAGCGATATAACGCCGGAATGCTTTGCGCTGTCCTTGCCTATTGTCGCTAAAATAGCGCGGGCTGCGCTTAACACCGAATAATACGAGCGGCTTACAGAATCTAAATAATATCCATTTGCGTATAACGCATTTGAAGCCCGCAGGTGTTCTTCCGCCCTCTGTAACCGATGAGCGGCAAGTTCAACGTTACTCCCTTCCATAAATAAGAACCCCGTAGTCCCTTAGCTCCTGAAAAAAAAACGTATTTGACCTTGAATTCTTCTCATAGGCGTCACTACTTAGAACGACGGGAGAAATAAGAACCCCCATATTGATGCTTATATCCGATGAGATATCGGCAACAGCGGTCATGACATCGGGAACAAAGGTTCTCACCAATACAAAGACGTCAATATCCGATTCCACGCCAAAATCCCCGCGCACCTTTGAACCAAAGACCTCAAGCATCATGAGATTTTCCGAAAGCGCCTCTTTAACCCTATCCTCGAATATCTCAACGGCCTTGAGCTCGTCGGAATTCAAAAATTTGAGCGTTTTCATGGCGACTGCCGGCATAATGACCTATCCCTCCTCCCGCACCTCTCCCTTACCAAACCCTAATGCGTCTCGATAAAGGCAAAAGAACGGTTATCGGTTAACTGATTTACTTATAACCGTTTTTGATAACTGATAACCATACTCCCATCCAGCCGCCCGTGTTTACGCGCCCTTTCTATGCTCCATTGTTCGCCGACGCGATGATCATGTCAAAGACCTTCTCGTGCTTTAGCCCGTCCCGTATCACGTCAAGCGCCCCCTGCCTCTCAACACTCCCAACAAATGCCTCATAAGCCTGCCCACGGAGCTCGGCCAGATGCCTGAGCGCGGCTTCAAGCTCCTCCTTTGGTATCTGGATCTCCTCCTTTGCGGCGATACAGTCAAGGATGATGTCCTCCTTGACGTGCCTTACGGCAAGCGGCAGATACTTTGAGGCAAGCGCTTCCGGTTTAAGACCCCTGTCATCCTCGTTGAATATCCCCTGCCTCATGTTCTCCACAATCCTGCCAAGGAGGAGTCCTAAGTATTTCTTTACAAGGGCGTCAGGCACCTCGAACTGATGCTTTTCAATCAGCTTGGAAAGTATGGAGTTTTTAAGCCTCTCCTTGTCGTTGCTCTCCTTTACCTTTTTTAGCTCAACTGAGACGTAGTCGCGGAGCTTGCCCATGTCTTCAAACTGCATGTCCTTTGCGAACTCCTCGTCAATGGCGTTCAACCGCTTCTCCTTTACGGCCTTGACGATAATCTTAAAGAGCGCACTCTTGCCTCCAAGGCTCCCCTCGCTGTAGCTTTCAGGGAAGGTCAGATTCGTCTCCACGGTCTCGTCCTTCGACGCGCCGATTAGCGCGGTATCAAATCCGTCAAGAAGCGTCCGCTCCCCTATAATGCATGTATAGTTGGAGCCTTTGCCGCCCTTGACAGGCTCTTTATCAATAGTCGCCTCGAAGTCAACGGTAACATAGTCTCCGGTCTTTGCCGGACGATTGGACTCGACTATCTCGCTCCTGCTTTCTGCAAGCCGCTTCAAACCTTCGTCAATGTCGGCCTCGGATACGTTTATCGGCTCTTGTTTAAGTTCCATGCCGCGATACCCCTCGACAACCACGTCAGGGGCGACCTCAACGGTAACGCTGTATGAAAAATCGGCCCCCTCGACCACCTTTGGAGACCCAAGCTCTATCTTGGGCGCGACCACCGGAACGAGCTTCTTTTCGTTCATGGCCTGCGGATAGCTCGACTCGATGAGCTTGACCTTCACGTCCTCGGCCACCTGCTCGCCAAACCGGCTTTTAAGGATGCTCATCGGGATCGCGCCTTTTCTGAAGCCCGCTATGCTGGCGCTTGACTTTAGCGACTGATAGGCCGCTTTTATCTCCCTGTTGACGACCTCCGTCGGGAGCGTGATGTTGAGTTTCTTTTTTACCTGCCCCAAATCCTCTACTTCGATACTCAAGCTGTTCATCATAATAAGTCCGCCTGTTCACCTTTCCTCATGTATTTGCTACAGTTACATCGAACTGTATCGCTAACGCTGGTGCCATAGCAGGGTCAGCGGGGGGAGTCGGTCTTCGCTCGCCCTACCGCTCCTCTCAGAGGCCGGCCTTTCTCGCTTCCGGGTGCGCTCCCGCGCACCCTCATCCTCGCTCCGCTCGGCGCTCAAAAGGCGTTCGAGTCCCTCAAACTATATCGCTAACTATGGTGCGAGAGGGGGGAGTCGAACCCCCATGGTTGCCCACCAGATCCTAAGTCTGGCGCGTCTGCCAGTTCCGCCACCCTCGCAACCATATAAGTTTAGGGTCTATGTGGCATAAAAGCAAGGGGAAATTACCGAAAGGCCGTGAACCTGAAAGACCGTGAACCGTGTAAAAGAAGAATCCTTTCACGGTCACGGTCATTGTTCACGGTCTTTAGCGTATCAATAGATCTCTATTACCTTATATCCCTGCCCGGAAAGCCAGTTGGACTGCTCAGGGGTCAGTCTTTGTTCGCAGGTGTACAGATATGAGTTTTTTACCCGTACCCAGCCCGTCTGCTCAAGCTCTCCGACCTTCACTCCAAAGAGACAGTAGGCAAGCGTATCATGAAGGACCTCTGGACAGCCGTAAAAACGGCCGTCGCGTGAGAGCCATCCGGCGCGGGATTTATCGTCGTAAAACGGCGTCTTCTTCCAGTCAAGAAGGGTCAGGTGCTCGGCCTTGGCCGTTTCCTTCACTATGTCGAGTTCGTGCTTCTCCCTCCAGATGCCTCTGGCGATGCCTATCCACTTGTTCTCGCTGGTATCAAGCATCCAGAAAAAATGCCTGCTGTGGGCAAGATTGTTGTTGACGGGAGAGACAAGATAGTATGTCTGGAGCTCTGTGGTCATGGTTATCCTCCATAAGCACGGCTTACTTCCTTCCGCTCAACACAAGAGGAAAGTACTCCTTGCGTATTTCCATGCGCCTCTCCGCCCTTTCCTTCCCTTCCGTCAAGGACGCGGCCGTTGCGATGCGCTCCTTGCCGTTGTTGCCGCTGCCACCGGCAGCGATATGAACGGTTAAATGAGCTCCCTTTCCGGCTGGACGTTTGCCGGGTCTTGCCTGTCCTTTCATGCGAAACCTCCTTGCTGAGACAGGGCGCCGTAAAAAATACCATGAACGGCGTCAATTAATATAGGATTTTTTAGATTAAGAGGAGTATGCCATTGGAGGCGCACCCTGTCAAGGACAATATACCTTCCGGCATTTAAGGTTTTTTTACCTTTAGACCTTCGATGAGTTTGAAATGTTTTTCGTCATAGGTATAGACGGTTGAAAGGCCGCGTTCCAAGCCCCAGGCGGACATAATGGCGTCTGCAAATTTTATATTTTTCTTCGTAGACGGTCAGCGCCTTTCTGAAGGCGTCTTCCATCTCAAGAAAGTAAAAGGGACGGTTCTATTTATTCCTTCTTGCTTTCCCAAGTTGTCACAAGTTGTCAAATAATTAGAACCGTCCCCTTTACTTTCCTCTTTCGTTTACTTTCGTTGACGTTTTCCGACGGGTTTATGACGCGGGTAACAACGCCGAGAGAAAATGCGAACACAACGGAAGATGATATCGTCCACTTAAAAATAGGTTATCGGTTATCAGTGAAGGCCGCCAACGCAGGGCAGAGCTTTACGCTATCTGGCGCAGACGGCCACATGCGATTGACAACGCCTGAACATTCTGTTAATTTGCGGTTATAGTCAAGCAACGGGCGAGGTTACATGAACAAGGGCAAGATACTCGTAGTGGACGACGACGCATTCTTCAGGAAGGTGTTTACCGACCATCTTTCAAGCGCGGGCTTTAACGTTACCGGCGTATCATCCGGTGCGGTTGCGCTGAATATCATCGAAAACGAGCCGGTTGACCTCGTGATAACGGATCTCGTGATGCCGGAGATGAGCGGGGTAGACCTCCTTCACAAGGTAAAACAGCACAACAGCCTCATTGACGTAATAGTCGTTACCGGACACGGCTCCATCGAATCGGCGATTGAAGCGCTCAAGACCGGCGCCTTCGACTACATAAGAAAGCCGGTCAACGAGATAGAGCTTCTCCATACGGTTGAACGCTGCATGGAGATGAAAAAGATACTCGAAGAGAATCAGGGCATGAAGCGCTCCCTTAAGCTCTATGAGGCCAGCCGCGTCATCACGACCACGCTGGACGTAATGAAACTCTACGACGTGGTCGTTGACGTCTTCATGCAGTCGGTCCCTTGTCAGGCGGGGTTTGTAATCGTATATGAACCGGGGGTTAAGAGATTCGACATCAAAACCTTGAGACATCTGAACATAGACGCCGCTGAGGCGCTTGCCGGGGGATTCAAGACGTTGATGGACAAACTCATCCGCACAGCAGGCCATGTTAGCGCCATGCCCATTGCCGAACTTAAAGGCGTTGAGCACGAGGAGCTTGAAAACTATTCCCACCTGCTTGTTGCGCCGTTTCTAAGGCATTCGGCGTCGTGCGGATTCATGGTGCTGCTGGGCGACGCCGGATGGGGCAACGAGGATTTGGCAAGCGCGACGTTCATAGCCGAGCACGCGGCGCAGTCGTTTGAAAACGCCCAAAACTTCTCGGACGCGAAACAGACCGCCTTCATTGACAGCCTTACCGGCCTGTATAACGCCAAGTACCTTGAGGTGGCCATTGACCGCGAGGTGAAGCGCGCCGACAGGCTCCTTGCCCCGCTTACGGTGCTGTTCCTCGACATAGACGACTTCAAGAACGTAAACGACTCCAACGATCACCTTATCGGCAGCAGGGTGCTGATTGAACTCGGAAAGCTCATACTCAAGTGCGTCAGGGAGGTTGATACCGTCATACGGTACGGAGGGGACGAGTACGTCGTGGTGCTCGTGGACGCTGATTTCAACGTTGCACAGCACATCGCGGAAAGGATACGCTCCTCTACGGAGAAACAGATATTCCTTGAGGATGAGGGGTCTGATATAAGGCTTACCGTCTCAATTGGGCTAGCCACCTACCCTGTGCACACAAGGGACAAATTGGAGATTATAAAGATCGCGGACAAGGCCATGTACCGCGCCAAGAACGCATCGAAGAACGCGGTATTCCTTGCGCCCATGCCGCCTGCGGCCTGACGACGGGTCTCATTCAGCGGCCCGCGCCGAGACAAGCCTTTGCGATACCCTGATAAACCCGTCATCGCCCACTGAGGCGATTACCCCGGTGCTGAACCAGCCCTTATGAAGCGCCTCGACCGTCTTTTCGGGGTTCTTCCAGTAACCGTCCGAGACTGACGGCCCTTTTACAAGCAGGACGCCTTCCATGCCGCTTTGAAGCTCCTCGCCGCTCTCCGGCGAGACGACCTTTACGGTAATCCCGGGTATAGGGTGTCCCACTGTGCCCTCTACCTTGCCGGTCTGGCGTATACCCTTCTCCTCAACGTCAGGCACGTTAACGGATAACACTGGGCCGATCTCGGTTGAGCCGTACCCCTCCAGAAGCGGCTTTCCGAACCTGTTCCTGAATATCCTTGCCGTTGTCTCGCTGAGCCTGACGCCCCCTGTAACCGCGTACCTTATCGTACTAAGCGCCTCAGGCGGCGCATCCTTAGAGAGCGATAGATAAAATGAAGGCGTACCGATGAGCATTGCCGCTCCCGGCGCACTTGCAAAAACGGTTGCGGCCTTTACGTTCGCCTCCGAGGAACAGTACCGGGCGGTCAAGCCGTTTATGAGCGGATACCAGAGGCCAACCGTATAGCCGAAGGAGTGGTAAAACGGAAGCGCGGAGAGGAGAGCGTCCTTGCCCGACATGTTGAAAAGCTGTGAAAACCCTTCTATATTGGAGAGCACGTTGTGATGAGTGAGCCTTACTCCGCGCGGCTCGCCCTCGTGATAGCCGGTAAAGATGATTGTCGCAAGGGCAAACGGGTCAGTCTTGCCTTTGCAGTAGATGGCTGCAATCGCTCTGTATGAAAAGGCCCACGCCGCAAGACGCGCTAAGAAGCGTCCAAGCGCGCCCGCCTCAGCGATTACGTCTTCAATGCACACATAACCCGGCTTGCCTTCGCGCTTTGCCTTGGCCGCCCAAGGACGCGTCGTTATGATAGTGGAGATGCCGCACTGCTCCCTGATGGAGGCGATGGCGCTCTCGCTTGCCGACGTGCTGATGTTGACCGGTATCTTACCGGCCGTGTGCGCCGCGATATTGGCTATCGCCGCGTACGCGCCCGGCTCCGCCAATATGCCGACCATCTCCTGATTATGCAGGGCGCGTTTTAACGGGCCGGAGGCCGCAAGGGAGAGGTTGGCCGCCTTGCCCCACGTCATGACAACGCCCGTGTCGTCGGCCATGCAGGGCGCGTTGAGACGCGACTTGGCAGCCTTGATAAATCTCAGATGCAGGCAGTCGTCGTAAGAGCGTCTGTACTTGACCGCCTCGCTCCCAAGCTCCATCACGGCGGCCCTTACCTGTTGAATCCTTGAGCTTGAGGGAAGCGCCCTGCCGAACGACACCGTAACGCGCCTCATGAAGGCCGATGGCAGCTTCCAGAAAAAACTCCCGCCCTTGAAGCTGAATATTGACCCCCACACCCTGTCGAGGTGAACAGGTATGACCGGCACGTCGAGTCCCTCGACTATCCGCTCAAGCCCCTTTTTGAAAGGCAGGAGATTGCCGGTGCGCGATATCGCGCCCTCGGCAAAGACGCACACCACGTGGCCCGCCTCAAGTTCTTTTCGGGCGGCCTTGATGGACTCCATAATATCTTTTTTATCTCCGTCGGAGACCGGTATGGCGTGAAGATGTCTGAGCGCCCAGTTAAGCGCCCTGTGCTCATAGAAATAACGGTATATCATGAAGCGGATGAAGCGGTGGACGCAGGCGCCGACCAGTAGGCCGTCAATAAAGGACAGATGGTTGCAGACTAAAAGCGCGGCCCCGCGCGAAGGGACGTTCTCCTTCCCGGCTATGCGTATCTTGTAGAACGTGTGCGTAAGAAACCACAGGGAAAAACGCAGCAAGAACTGCGGCAGCGCCTTTATCACGGCGATGGTGCACAGCATGGTTATTATGCCGAAGACGAAGACTATGCGGTCCGGCATTACCCCAAGCAGGTCGCGAAGCCCCCAAAGCACGCCGGATGCGACGAGTATGCTCGCGGTGCCGATGAAGTTTGTCGTCGCTATGAGCCTGCCTTTTTCAGTGCCGCCGCTCCTGTGCTGCAACAGCGCGTTCATTGGCACTATGAACAGCCCGCCGAAAAAGCCGAGCAGAACGAGGCAAACGGCCACCCGTACGTACGAGGCCGAGGAAAAGGCCAGAAGGACGGCGACTATCCCCATGCCTATGGAGCCAATCGGCACAAGACCCGGCTCGACCTTGTCGCCTGAGAGCCGTCCCGCGGTTAAGGAGCCGATGCCGATGCCGACCGCAAGGAACGTTATAAGGATGCCTATCCACGTGTCCGACAGCTTCATCACCTCCTTGCCGAGGAGCAGTATGTCCATCTGCAAGAGCGCGCCGAGAAACCAAAAGTATGTAATCGAGGCCACTGCAAGGAGCAGGAAGGAGTCTTTTTTCAACGCCGCTATGCCGTGTCCTATCTCAGACCACGGATTGAGGACGAGCGTCTTGTCGGCGCCGGACGCCTTGACGCGCGAGATGCCGAAGCTCATTGCGGTGCCGGCGACGGCCACGACGATCATGATGCCGCCTATGATGACGAGAGAGTCCTTCCATGCCGCGAACATGAAGGTGCCCGCCGCGGTGCCGAGTATGATGGCAAGGAAGGTGCTCATCTCAAGTACGCCGTTGGCGCGGGAGAGTTCCTTCTCAGGGAGCATCTCAGGCAGTATCCCGTACTTTGCAGGACTGAAAAACGTGGAGTGCGTGGCCATGAGAAAGAGCGTAACGAGCATGTACTCTATCTTGCCGGACAAAAGCGCGAACGTGCCGAACACGGCCGCAACTATCTCGAAGCTCTTGGTAACTATCAGAACGGTGGTTTTGCTGTACTTGTCGGCAAAGTAGCCGGCGTAGCCTGAGAACAGGAAAAACGGCAGGATGAAGACCGCGCCCACGAGCGAGACGTACCCGCCGCCGGAGGAGCCGGCCATGTTGACCGCGATCATGGACAGGACTATCTTGAATACGTTGTCGTTGAATGCCCCGAAGAACTGCGTCCACAGGAAGGATTGGAAGCCAAAGGATTTGAGTATCTCTTTGTATTTACCCAGAGACATAACGCCGCTCGCATGGAGATGTCAGCCGTATTGCTGTGTACTGTGTCTTTGTCGGAATACTATAATAGAAAAACGCCTAAAAGTATAGCAACTTCTTACTGTTAACGGGTATAATATAAAACATGACGCTCAACGGACGGACAACCATGGAAACCAAACAAAAAGACGCCGCGTTTTTTTCCGACGTGTGCCGGATTGCCTGCAACGGACTGTGCTGCGACCCGTGGTGGGGCATCATCTCCTATTCCGTCATAAAACAGGGGGGCTTGTCGAGCCTTGCCTCGTTCAAACAAGAGCTGCAAGACGGCATAATGGGACGGGTGCGGCGCATACGCGAGGCTTACATTACCAACGAGACCCCGGCAAGACCGCTCTTTGACGCGCCTGAAAGGTATAACGTCGTTGTTAGGGGTATAAGCGTTGACGGGCAGGCCGTCAGGCTCGACCTAATGGCCATGTTCGCCTTCAGATGCCGTTTTTTGTCTCCTGAAAAGTCCTGCCTCATACACCCGTCCCTTAATAACGGCAAGGAGATACGCCCGTGCCATTGCGCCTTTACAGGCTCAATAGCCGCAAAACCGGGCGAGCAGGGATACTGCCGCATAATAGATGCGGCTGAGGGCGGACATAGCGCGGCCATTGACGAGGCGATTAGGATAGAAAAGGGCTCGTCCAGCCGGCACTATAATGAAGGGTTTGCAACCGCGGAGGAGGCGGTTTCATCGGTGATTGAGCGGCTTAAAAAACATTGCGCTTCAAACGCGCCGGTAAAGAGCAACATCAACGCAAAAGAGGCCGGCAGGAACGACCCGTGCCCTTGCGGAAACGGGAAAAAATACAAGAAGTGCCACGGGGCATGATGCGGTTAAGGCCGCACTAAAATATTATATTCGGTCTGATGATAATCTGGTATTCGTCCTTTTTGTCCTTGTCGGCAAGAGTCCCGGTATATTTATCCGCGCCCTGCCAGATAAAGCCGAGGGCCATTGAAAAGCCCATCTTCTGGTCTTTCAGCGGCCATTTCTTGTCAACCACGAAGTAGTGGCGCATGGCCTTCAATGTCTTTGAGTCCATGTCGAACGTGTATTCAAAGCCGCTGTTGTCGAGGAGATCGTCGCTTATGAAGTCTAATCTGCTTCTTCTCAATGACAGGTAGACCACGTCCTTGATGTCAACGTTTTCATGGAACTTGGCGCCCACCCTGAAGCTCCAATGCAGGTCATGGGTGGCCAGCTTCCTGTCCCCTTTTATCTTCCATTCAAGCTCAAGCCAGTCGTCGTGTATGAGCACGTTGTTCTTGATGTTGTAGTTGCCCATGCTTACCAGATACCCCATGTAGCCGAAGTTGCCGCTCTTATGAGCCTCGCCGGGTCTCGTGAAGCTCACCACGTTGCCGAGAAAGGCGGAGAGGGCAAACGGCTCCTCGAATCCGGCGGTAACGGCCTTTACGAGGTTTAAGTCCCCGGCCACCTGTCCGTTCTCGTAAAAGTCTGGCGCGTCGTCCTTGAGATACACGCCCGCCATTGGCATGGGGAATATTGACGCCTCGATCACGAGGAATCGCGGGATAAAGGAGCTGAAGAGCAGATCTTTATAGATCATGAACTCAGGCTTCTCGCCCGCGTCGGGTATGGGGTCGTCCGTAAGGCTTAGGTAAAGGCCGAGCGAGGAATAATAGGCGTCCAGCTCGTGCTCGACGCGGAGGCGCTTGTTGTTCGTCTCATCGGTTTTTTGTTCGGGTCTTGCCGCAGAGTCGTCCGCGCAGGCAACGGACGGGGCAACAGCGCCGCAAATAAAGACCAAGAGACAGAGGGCTATTATAAGACGCCTGCCCCCGAATGTCTCTATCAGGGGATGTAATTTTTCACGGAAGGCCGCCATGTGCATATTCGCAGGGGTGAGACGTTGGCAGATGAACGCCGGATGTTTATATTGTAAACATAAGTCCGGAAACTGTCAGAAGGCCGCCTGAGCGCGCCTTTTCATGCCGTTTATCAAAGCCATTGTCCTGCCGGTGATATAAAGATATGCTATGCAGGTGCTTGCGATAAAAGGCTTAAGCCCGCCAAAGCCGAATCTTGATATTACGATTGCTCCGGCAATTGCCACCATTACGGCCATATAAAGCCATATAAAGAGCGGCGCACCGGTTGCGACGGTAAAGATTGAAGCGGCCGTCAGCGCGGCAAGGTTCAGCAATGATACCAATGCCACTTTGGAGGTAAATATCTTTCTTATGCCGCTGAAATCATCCGTTCCATGCCACATCTCTCTTTTGATGAACGACGCGGCCGTTGCCGGAAACCCCATATGTATGACCGGCAGGTCAGGCGCATCAACGACCCGGCCCCCGGCCTTGACTCCTCTGACGGCAAAGTCATAGTCCTCGGAGGTTTTCATCGTCTCGTTGAAGCCGCCAATCCCGTCAAACAACGTCCTCGTTACGATTAGATGCCCTGAATTGATATAATTTGCCGCAGCCAGCCGTTTCCTTCCGAACCAATAACGGATAATCCAGCTTCCGTCGTCGGGAGCGCCGCATCTTGACCCCGTAATCCGCATGGGGTCGGCATCCAACTCCTCTATGGCCGCCCCTATTCCATCCTGCCAGCGTTGCGTCAACAGAACGTCAGCGTCCAAAAAAACGAGTATCCTTCCACGCGCAATGGAGGCCCCTTTATTCCTCACGGATGCGATCGTCCCGGCGGCGTTCTCTATGACGATGGCCCCTTCATTCCTTGCCAACTCGCGCGTCGAATCCGTGGAGCCGTTATCCGCAACGATCACCTCGTGCCTGATCAAAGCCGCATGTTTCCTGATTGACCTCAAAGCGCCGACAATGAACTCTTCCTCGTTGCGCGCAGGCAGGATGAATGAAACCGTTGTCATGTTATCGTCCACTTCCTTGCCTTCCTCAGTACTTCGACACGTTTACCTCTTCCATCTTGCCGGTAACCATGTAGACCACACGCTCCGCTATGTTCGTTACCCTGTCCGCTATGCGCTCAATGTTATGCGCGCCCCAGATAAGGTAGGTCGCGTCCTTGATTATCGCGGGGTTTTCAACCATAAGAAGGATCAACTCGTTATAGACGGCGTCGTACAGGGCGTCAACCTCGTCGTCCTCGTCGCATATCTTTCTTGCGGTCACGGCGTCGCGCGCCACGAAGGACTACATGCACCTTTGCAACATCGAGAGCGCCTTTTCGGCCATCTTGGGAAGGTCTATGAGCGGCTTTACGAGCTGAGCCTCGCCTATGGACAGGCTTATCTTCGCTATGCCCTCGGCATGATCGCCGATCCTCTCAAGGTCCGTGACTATGTTGATAATGGCGGCAAGGGTCCTCAGGTCAACGGCCATCGGCTGCTGGGTGGCGATGAGGCGGATACATTTTTCCTCTATCTCGAAACGCTTCCTGTTGACCTCCGCGTCGGCAATGACTATTCTTTTCGATGCCGCTATGTCCCTGTCCTTGAGCGCGGTCATTGCCCCGGAAAGCGCGTCTCCGACCATTGACGCAAGCAGCATAAGCTCGTCTTGCAGTTCATTCAGTGATTTGTGGTATGCTTCGCGTGTCATCTGTCCTCTTTCTCAGGCCGCTCGTACGACGGATATACATTATGCCACAAAAATACGGTTTAACCAAACCTTCCGGTAATATAATCCTCAGTGAGCTTATTCGACGGCGCGGTAAATATCTTTTGCGTCTGGTCAAACTCTATTACCTCGCCGAGCATGAAAAAGCCGGTATGCTCCGACACCCTTGCGGCCTGTTGCATGTTGTGCGTTACGATGACGACGGTGTAGTTCCTCTTCAGATCCGACATCAGGTCCTCTATCTTTGCCGTTGCAGCCGGGTCAAGGGCAGAACACGGCTCATCCATGAGTATGACGTCAGGCTCCACCGCGACGGCCCGGGCTATGCAAAGTCTTTGCTGCTGGCCGCCCGACAAGGCAAGCGCCGAGTCATGCAGCCTGTCCCTTGTCTCCTCCCACAGCGCCGATACCTTGAGCGCGGCCTCCACCTTTCCGGTAAGCTCTCCCTTATTGCGCACCCCGGCGAGCTTCACCCCAAAGGCGATATTATCGAATATCGTCATTGTGAAGG
Organism: Deltaproteobacteria bacterium; assembly: GCA_038043305.1. Taxonomy (GTDB): domain Bacteria; phylum Desulfobacterota; class GWC2-55-46; order GWC2-55-46; family GWC2-55-46; genus JACRCE01. The sequence continues at coordinate 18,908 of JBBTCG010000090.1, forward strand.
GCGTGGGCTTTTGAAAGACCATGCCGACCCTGCTCCT
>JBBTCG010000091.1:0-12886 GCA_038043305.1 Deltaproteobacteria bacterium
AGCCGCGCTTATTACGCATGTTATATATCAATGCGAGACCATGTTTATGACAAATTTAAAGGGAATCCTTTGCTTGACAAGTGTAAAGACAGAGGTAATATTGGACATACTACCCTATGGAAGTTTTTTTTAGGTGGTAGTAAACACGCTAAGCAATTGGGGTACCTTGGGGGAAGCCTTCATGGGAATAGAATAAAGGCTGACTATGACATGACCCAGACTGTTGAACAAGGAGATGCAGAAACTGCCGTAAAAACAGCTGACAAATTTTTTTCTACATTTTCCACAATACCTGAGATAGACATAGTTAACGCTACAAACCACTATTTGAAACAATTGTAATCGGGCTTTTTATTGCTTACGGTCCGAGGATACCTTATCTTGGCAAGCTGCCTGGCGACATATACTACAAGCCTGCCCAAGCCTGCCCCCGAATGTCTTTATCGGGGGAAAGACAGTTTTACCTTCTACTTTCCGCTGCCGCCTCAATCATCGTAAGCATAATCCTGTCCGTGCTCGTCTACTTCATTAACAGGCTCTGATGTTGCAGAAATGAGACTTTTCCGGGGATAGTGGTTTTTTTGATACACTTTTGATGTTTTGGTAGTAGCCTAACTATTTGAATTATAAGATATTATTGTTATGGCACGGCTATTGCTTCTTTAAGAATGGCATGAAGATGCAACAGACCATAAAAGACAAGATAACGTTTTCCGGCATCGGGTTGCACACGGGTTGCCGCGTTAACGTAAGCATCTTGCCGGCCCCGGAAGACGCTGGCATTACGTTCATAAGGAAAGACCTGCCGGGAAGTCCGGTGATCAAGGCGGTTGCCTCGAATGTCGTTGCCACGAGTTATGCAACGACTATCGGCGTAAACGGCGTTACAGTATCCACGGTGGAGCACCTGCTCGCGGCATTTTACGGACTTGGCGTTGACAACGCAGTGGTCGAGCTTGACGGTCCTGAGGCGCCGATAATGGACGGCAGCGCCTCGTATTTTATAGAGCGCATTGACGCCGTTGGCAGGAAGGGGCAGACCCGGCCAAGGAGATACATAGTAATAAAAAAGCCTATCAAGGTCTTTGACCGCGATAAGTACGTCCTATTGCTTCCGGCGCTCGATGACGCGCTTACGATAGACTACAATATAGATTTTTCGCATTCATTCATCGCAAGGCAGTCGTTTTCGCGCATGTTTTCAAGGGACGTGTTCAGGCACGAGGTGGGGAGCGCCAGGACATTCGGCTTTTTGAGCGACGTGGAGATGCTAAAGGCCAACGGACTTGCCAAGGGCGGTTCATTGGATAATGCGGTCGTCATAGGCGAGACGGACATCTTGAACGAGGAGGGGCTTCGTTACCCGGATGAGTTCGTGCGGCACAAGGTGCTTGACATGATGGGAGATGCTTGCCTCCTTGGGTATCCGCTCATTGCCCGCATAGTGGCGCACCGTTCAGGACACGCGCTCAACTATAAGCTTGTTCAGGAGATATTGCAAAGGCCCAATGCATGGGAGTTGACCGAGGAGTTTCACCGCGAGGTCCCGGCCATGCCGCTTGTCGCTATGGGAATGGGAAGTCTGGCGCTCATCTGAGTTGTGGTTTGCGGACAGGCATTTGTTTGGTATAATGGAAAAATATCTACCACAATAAGAGCACCGCAAGGTGCTCTTTGTTTTTAGTTACCGGTTATCGGCAGAGGTATTCCTTAAACCGATAACTTGAGAGAGCGTCCACCCTTTCCGACAATAGTCCACTCATAAGCAGAGCCGTACCATCCCTGTCAAAAAAGAAGCATCCTGCCCTGTCAAATTCGACTAGCCAACAAACGAGCCGTATCTATTCGTATACTGCGCGTTTTTCGCCGCATGCGGCATTATTGCGTATTCAGAAGAGCGCAATATGGCGACTTTTCCGGTCTTATCATCGGCCTTCCAGCATTAATGCCGCACATGACGATTCCTTCAAGTCCTTCCGATAATACAACCTATTGAAAAATCAAGATAATTTTTGCAATGTGCCGTTGGCATAACGATTGCGTTATAACCATACGAGGATCTGTTTCATCACCGTCCTCCGGCCCTTCGCAAGAAGGGCCTCCTCCTTTAATGATATGGAGGGATGGTTATGTATGACCCATCCCTATTTTTTTATTGTTGCAAACGGTTTGTAATAAGGAATCTCTGATTAATTCTTCTCTGTCATTGCGAGGCGAAGCCGAAGCAATCTCGTCTTCAAGTAAATCGCCGGGTTTGAGATTGCCGCGCCGCCTGCGGCGGCTCGCAATGACGGCTTAGATGGAATTAATCAGAGCTTCCCTAATTTCACGAAAGGGGGATGGGAGGCAGGTGATGAGGCAGGTTTATTCAGGCAGAGTCTTTATGCGGCGCGGCGTAATTGAGAGCGCGGCAATTATCAAACACCCAAGGAGGAAGGGAAGAATGAAAAGGTTTTTCAGCGTTTTTGCGGCGGGGATTTTGGCTGTTGTTTTTGCAGGAGCGGCGTATGCCGGGCCGTCAAGGGCCATCATACAGGAGACGGGCGGCACGATAGCAAAGGACGAGGTCAACATTGACCTTGACGTGGTAAGCCAGAGCTTCAACGTCGTAGCCTCAAACGACACGACCCTCGGCAATGGAAACGCGACGGTCGGCGGCACAACCGTATCGTCGGTGAACGTGAGCCTCATAGAGAACTTAGAGCTTCGCATCGGAAGATTGCCGGGATTCAGGAGCTATCTTACGCTTCCTGCCGTAGCTGGCGTTCAGCTTAATCCGGCCGGGAATAATTATGGTCTTACGGTCAAAGGCTCCGTGCCGCAGGTGCCTGGACTTGCCGCGTGGGCAGGCTATGGAACGACCAATGAGAGCGATATTACCGGCGACAACACCAATGCCGCGGCTGACGTAAGCGGTTCGTCAAAAAGGGTCGGCGTCGCGTATACGAGGGTGGTATCCATACCAGTGGTTGGGGCTCTCGTATTGAACGGGACGATCGGCTTTGGTAAGGACACAGGCAATGCCGCCGGAAGGAGCGTTGGAACCGTAACCACCGCGGAGGCCGGTTTTGCCGCGCTTTATCCGTTGAGGCCGTCGTTGCTCGTTGGCTTAGAGTTTAATTACGCAAAGATCAACGTCGGAGACGACAAGACCTCAACCATAGGAGCCCCTGACCGCGACTTCAGCTTAAAGGTGTTCGCTCCGGCACTTGGCGCGAGGATTATTCAGGGGAATTGGACCATAGACGCGGTGCTTGCGCTTATGGGCACGACCATAAAGGTTGACGGCAATCCTGACCTCGGCAACGGACTTCAGGACACGGCCTCGGCCACGGTAGTCGGGGTTCCTACCCTGAGGGTGAACTACAAGTTCTGATATGTTTTTAACTCCTGCCGGAATATCCGTTCAAGACGCGGTGGCCGTAGGGCAAGGCTCTGAAGCCTTGCTTCTTCGGCCAATCGCTTCCCTTTCAATAAGCCGGCGCACCTTGCCGTCATGTCTAATCAGGTTCGTTTCTTAAGGCCTCCTCGACTTTATCGTCAAGGGGGCCTCTTGTCTTTCAGCCGGATTATAAGGCCGAAATCATGCCCTTAACACGCAATTCGGATGCGTTTACTCCGGTTTTATTTTTTTCATGGACAAGGTTTTGGATTTGTACTATATTTAGCAGACCGAAAAATTGAAGCGCATCCTTGCCGCACATTTTTTTATATTCCGGTAAAAAAAAGCTGGACAGGTCTATCCTAATCTGGTACTTTACGCCTACTTTAGGAAAATCAGGTTTGGAAGTGCGTTTTAACGGCTCTGCATGTGTATGCACGTCTTGGCGAATATGATGTTTTAGACAGGTGCGTCGGCTTTGTTTAGTTGCGGATAAACGCCGCGCGCCCGGAGGTCTGAAAACACTTGAGCCGGAGTTTACAACAAGAGATCGCGCGTCAATGCCGTGCCGCCGTATGTTCGGCGTTCATGCGGATATGCATTACCGTAAAGGAGAGCCACGAGCGTTCGTTGAGGATTGGTGCCGCGTACAGGCGCTACCTTGGCGAGCAGGCCTTGGCCGAAAGTCGTATGAGGGCAAGGGCGCCTGAGACGATATCAGCGAAGGCGTCTGCGACGGTATTACAGCCATCCGGCGCAATGAGCTTCCTTGCAAGGGTGTGCGGTTCAATGCCGCTTCCCTGTCAGGCTGTGGTTTTAGGGCTTTCCGTGTGCGCCTCCGATGACGGTAACGACTTCCGTGTAAAGCGAGTTGTAAAACCGGCATTGCCGTGCGCGTATAAGGATACGCAAAGGCCGCTCAGGAGCGGCTTCGAGATGCTGAAGGCAACGCTTAATCTGGCGCGCGGCAACATAGAAGAACAAAGCGGCCCTGCTCCCCGCATGCAGCCGCGCCGTAAGGACAACGATGTCCACGGTATTATGAATGACGGGCGGTCTGCATGCGTATAAGCAGGTTTAAAGCGATTAAGGTTGGTGCTCCACAAGAGACGTGGCGCCTTGTCTGGAGTTCATGGCACGGCTTGTAAAAAAAGAAAAAGCAGCGGTAAAAGGAGGTGTACGGTATGGTGTTACAGAGTTGTAAGAAGAGCGTTATAAGAGGGTTGCAACTCGGACTGGCTGTGGCCCTGATAGGGGCGTACCTGCCGGTCAAGGCCATTGCTGAACTGGCGCCGGTTGCAGTCGCGGCTCCGGCAGGACCGCAGGAAAAGGGCAACCCGGCGATAGGCCAGGCGTACTTCACCGGTGAGAAGAGGTTTGCCAACGGCGGCCCGCCGTGTATCTCATGCCATTCTGTCGGCGTAGGCGGCCTTGACGGCGGCCAACTTGGGCCGAATCTTACGAAGGTATATGCAGACCCTTCTAAGAACGGGCTTCTGAGCACCGTTTGGGTGAATCAGCCGAGCATCCCGGTCATGGGGCCTGTGTTTTCCAACAGGAACGTAACCGACGATGAGATGGATCACCTGAGGGCGTTCTTTGAGCTCAGGAGCACGACTGCCGTGAAGTCAAGCTCCACCCCGACGTTCACGATAATCGGGCTCGGCGGCTTCATAGGCATACTGATAATCTTCAACATAATATGGAGCGGCAGGTACAGGAACAGGAACAACGGCACCGCGCATGATGCCTTGTGGAGAAATTACGGCGGCAAAGGAGGTAGATGATAATGGCTACAAGCTGGATTCAAGACGAGATAAACCCAGGCAAGAGAAGCTGGGAGGAGTTTTACAGGAACCGCTGGCAGTATGACAAGACCGTTAGAAGCACGCACGGCAACAACTGCACTGGCGGTTGTTCATGGATGGTCTACGTAAAGGACGGCATCATCACATGGGAGCTTCAGGCCGTTGACTATCCCAAGCTTGAGCAGAGCCTTCCGCCGTATGAGCCAAGGGGCTGTCAGAGGGGCATATCCGCTTCATGGTACGTCTACAGCCCGGTCAGGATCAAATATCCATACGTCCGCAGCTCGCTTATTGACGCATGGAAAGAGGCGAGGAGCAAACACTCTGACCCGGTTGACGCATGGAGGAGCATAGTTGACAACCCGGAACTGAGCAAGAAGATAAAGTGGTCGAGGGGCAAGGGCGGCTTCAGGAGGTTCGATTGGGACACCGCAGCCGAGATCATCGCCTCCGCTCACATACACACCATCAAGAAGTACGGGCCTGACAGGATCATCGCATTCTCGCCTATCCCGGCCATGTCTCAGATAAGCTACGTCGCGGGAGCGCGCTACAACCAGCTCATCGGCGGCGTACATCTTAGCTTCTACGACTACTATACAGACCTTCCGCCCGCAGAGCCTGAAGTATGGGGCGAGCAGACCGACTCCTGCGAGAGCGCGGACTGGTACAACGCCGGCTACGTCATCATGAACGGCGCAAACCCGAACATGACCCGTACCGCTGACTGCCACTTCGTATCCGAGATGAGGATGGGCGGCACGAAGCTCGTCGTATGCGCGCCTGACTACTCCCAGGTTACCAAGTACGCTGACCTGTGGGTTCCGCTCAGGGCCGGTTCGGACACGGCCTTCTGGCTTGGCGTGAACCATGTCATACTCAAAGAGTTCTTCGTTGACAAGAAGACGCCGTATTTTGAAAACTATACAAGGCATTACACCGACCTTCCGCACCTCGTAAAGCTCACCAAGGGCAAGGACGGCTGGGAGATGGGACGCCTCCTCAAGGCATGCGACCTCGCCGGATACGCGGATGAGGACAACGCCGAGTGGAAGTTCACCATGTGGGACGAAAAGACCAACAAGCCAAGGGTAACCAACGGCGGCATGGGCTACAGGTATCCGCAGAAGAACGAGAGCAAGGGCAAGTGGAACACCCTTCTTCTCGACGGCAAGACCGGAGAGGAAATCACCCCGGCCCTGACGCTTATTGATCTCAAGGACGGCGTTGAAGAGGTCAACTACTACGAGCTTGACAAGCCTGAGAGATACAAGAGACAGGTCCCGGTAAAGTACGTGGAGACCACTAAGGAAGGCAAGGTTCCGGTTACGACCGTATTCGATCTCAAGATGGGAAGCTGCGGCGTGGCGAGGAAGGGTCTTGCGGGGGATTATGCCCGTAACTACGACGACGACAAGGGTTATTCTCCGGCATGGCAGGAGAAGTACACCGGCATAGGCCGCGACACCATCATCCAGATAGCAAGGGAGTTTGCCGCTAACGCGGAGGTAACCAAAGGCCGCTCCATGGTCATCGTCGGCGCGTCCTTTAACCACTGGTATCACTCCGACCTCATGTACCGCGCCAGCATGGACGCCCTTATGCTCTGCGGCTGCGTAGGCAGGAACGGCGGCGGATTGCAGCACTACGTCGGTCAGGAGAAGCTTGCCCCGTTCGATTCATGGGGACAGATCGCACACGGCCTCGACTGGGTAAGGCCGCCGCGTCTTATGAGCAACCCGATCAACTGGTACATCCACACCCAGCAGTTCAAGTACGATTCAGCCATAACCGAATACCATAACGTGCCGGATAAGAACGCCCTTGAGTTCGCTCACACGGCCGATTACGCGGTGCGCTCAGTCAGGCTCGGCTGGATGCCGGGGTATCCGCAGTTCAACAAGAGTTCCATCGCGCTTGCCGAAGAGGCTCAGAAGGCCGGGGCAAAGACGGACGCCGAGATAGTTGATTACGTCGTGAAGCAGTTGAAGAGCGGCGCACTCGACTTCTCCATTGCCGATCCGGACGCACCGGAGAACTGGCCGAGAGTTTGGTGTATTTGGCGCGCAAACGCCCTTGGCTCAAGTGCAAGGGGACAGGAATACTTCTTCAAGTTCCTCCTCGGTACGCACCACAACCTTGCCGCTGAAGAGGTTGCAAGGCCGCATCTGAAGGAGTTGAAGTACAGGGAGTCCCCGCTTGGGAAGCTCGACCTCATCGTTGACCTTAACATGCGTATGAACACGACCCCGCTTTACTGCGACATCGTGCTCCCGACGGCGCATTGGTATGAGAAGGAGGACATCAACACCACAGAGCTTCACTCCTTCATCCATCCGATGGGCGCTGCCGTTGCGCCAAACTGGGAGGCAAAGAGCGACTATGATGCCTATAAGTTCATAGCGCAAAAGTTCTCCGAGATAGCGAAGAAGCACTTCCCGCATCCGGTCAAGGAGGTCATGACCTCTCCATTGGGACATGACACGCCGGGCGAGATCGCGCAGCCGGCCATTAACGGCGTGCTCGACTGGAAGAAGGGTCAGTGCGAGGCCATCCCCGGCAAGACGATGCCGAACATCAGCGTCGTTACGAGGGATTACGCCAACGTAGACAAGATGTACTGCTCAGTAGGGCCGCTCCAGAAGACCAAGTACGGCTTCCACGGCATCATGGTGGACGGCAAGGAGCTTTACGAGAACTATCAGAAGCAGGAGCATATAGACTCCAACGAGGTGAACGGCCAAAAGCTCATCGCCATCAACACGGCCAAAGAGGCGTGCAACTTCGTCATGGCCTTCTCAGGCACGACCAACGGAGAGGTCTCTTACAGGCAGTGGCACGAGGAGGAGCATCACACGGGCCTCCATGCCGAGGGCTATGAGATGGCCAAGAAGCAGGTCAAGGCCGTGTACGGCAACGAGGTAGAGTTCAGGGAGGGCGCCCACGGCCTTGCCGAGGAGATCGCCGGACCTGACAGAAACTTCACCTGCACCTACGACGACATAGTAGCGCAGCCGAAACGCTGGCTTACGAGCGCGCTGTGGACGGGCGACAACCGTAAGGGCAGGGCTTATGGCACATGGACCCTCCAGACAGAGAGAAGGGTTCCGTGGAGGACGCTTACCGGAAGGCAGCACTTCTATCTGGATCACCCGGTGTTCTTAAACTTCGGCGAAGCGCTTACCGAGCACAAGTACAAGCTCAACCCGGCGAAGATGAACGAGCTGCAAAAGAGCGACAAGACCGACGCGCTGCAGCTCAACTACATCACGCCGCACGGAAAGTGGCAGATACACTCCACGCACTACGATAACCTCAGGATGCTCACCTTGTCCCGCGGAGGCAACTCCTGCTGGATCAACGACAGGGACGCCGAGAGCGTCGGTATCAGGGACAACGACTGGATCGAGGCCTATAACGACAACGGCATCTACGTATGCCGCGCCGTCGTAAGCGCCAGGATTCCGACGGGAACGGCCTTTGCCTACCACTCACAGGAGAGGACGATCAACATCCCCAAGGCGGAGCAGAGAAACAAGATCCGCGGCGGCTTCCACAACAGCGTTACGAGGCAGCGCCTGAAGCCTACTCTAATGACCGGAGGATACGGCCAGTTCTCTTACGCCTTTAACGGCTGGGGACCGATACCGATCATCAGGGACACAACGGTGCTGGTTAGAAAAATGAGAAACCAGGAGGTGAAGTGGTAATGGACTTAAGAGCGCAACTTTCAATGAGCTTTCATATGGACAAGTGCATCGGCTGCCATACCTGCAGCGTGTCCTGCAAAAACATCTGGACAACGCGCAGAGGCGCCGAGTACATGTGGTGGAATAACGTAGAGACCAAGCCAGGCGCAGGCTATCCTCTTACATGGGAAGACCAGGAGAGGTATCGCGGCGGATGGGAGGTCTCCGGCGGCGCACTGAGGTTAAAGCTCCTCAAGGGGCCCGGCAAGATACGGACGCTGGCGAACATATTCTTCCAGCCCAACCTGCCGACGATAGACGACTACTATGAGCCGTTTACCTTCGACTACCAGAACCTCTTTAACGCCCCTGCAGGGGACGATCAGCCGGTTGCAAGGCCAAAGTCCCTTATCACCGGCGAGTTCATGGAGAAGATAGTCCTTGGACCGAACTGGGACGACGACATGGGCGGCTCTCCGCTGTACGCGTCCAACGACCCGAACCTCAAGGGCCTGTCCGAGAGCCAGAAGGAGATGCTCACCAAGTTTCATAAACTCTTCTTCTTCTATCTCCCCAGGATATGTAACCACTGCCTTAATCCGGCGTGCGTCGCGTCCTGTCCGTCAGGCGCGATATACAAGAGGGGCGAGGACGGCATAGTCCTTATTGATCAGGAGACCTGCCGCGCATGGAGATTCTGCGTAAGCGCATGTCCGTACAAGAAGCCCTACTACAACTGGGCAACCGGCAAGTCGGAAAAGTGCATATTCTGCTATCCGAGGACAGAGACGGGCCAGCCGAACGCATGCGCCCATGCCTGCACCGGAAGGATACGCTTCGTAGGCGCGCTCTTCTATGACGCCGACAGGATCGAGGAGGTCGCAAAGAGCCCTGACGAGAGGATCGTCGAGGCCATGAGGGACATAATCCTTGACCCCAACGACCCGCGCGTCATCGAGGAGGCCAGAAAGCAGGGCATGGACGACAACTGGATAAAGGCCGCGCAGGAGTCGCCGGCGTATAACCTCTTCAAAAAGTGGAGGATAGCGCTCCCGAACCATCCTGAGTTCAGGACAGTTCCGATGAACTTCTATCTGCCGCCTCTTTCTCCGATACTGCATAACGCCAAGGCCGACAGCGGCGGGATGTTCGATCCGGAGTCAACGGAATTCTTCAACGCGATAGACAAGATGAGGGTTCCCATCCGGTTCTTGGCGAACTTGCTCTCAGCGGGCAACGAGCAGCTTGTGCTCGAGTCCCTGAAAAAGCAGATGGCCGTAAGGATGTACATGCGCCAGCAGAGGGTGGGCGACGTGGGAGAAGCCGCAGTGAAGAACGCGCTTTCAAGCGCGGGCCTTACCGCAAAGGACTGCACGGATATCTACAGGTTGGTCTCTCTCGGCACGTTCCAGGAGAGGTTCGTGATACCTGAGACGCACCGCGAGCACCAGACTGCCGTTGACCCGAGGACCATGTATGAGAAGAGGGGCACGGTCGGCTTTGGAACAAAGCATAGTGAGTTCCCGAGAAGGACGTGGTAACAGGCATGGGTATGGTCATGGAAAAGGGCTTATACGCGCAGTTGGCGGGACTTCTCACGTACCCGCAGGAGGATATAAAGCTCAGGACAGACGAGTGCATCAAGGCGCTGGCCTCGCGTACCGAGCAGTATCCGCCTGAGGTGGGCGCTGAGCTTGGCCGTTTCCAGAAGGACCTTGAGGAGATGCCCCTTGACGACGTTCAAGGGGTATACTCCTATACCTTCGAGCTTTCAGCCGATTATTCGCTCGACATAGGCTATCATCTGTACGACGGCTTCAAAAGGGCGAATAACCTGGCCACGGTCAAGACGATGTATAAGGAGCAAGGCTTCCCGTATGACCAGATAGCAAAGGGCGAACTGCCTGATCACCTTCCGGTGGTGCTTCTCTTCCTCGACTTCGTGAAGGAGAAGGATGCCCAGCTTATGAAGGACTTCAGACAGAGCTTCGTGATACTGGCGATGGAGAAGCTTAATAAGAACTTCGAAAAAAACGTTAAGAATCTCTATAGACATCTCATTAGCGCGATATATAGGATTCTGGAAAAAGATGTTAAGGAGGCCAAATAATGAATCAGATGCTCTTTGGCGCAATGCCATACATACTCCTGACTATTGCGATAGTCGGGACGATCTGGAGGTTCACGACGAACAAGTACAGTTGGTCGTCGCAGTCCTCACAGTTCCTTGAGAACAAGACCCTGTTCTTCGGGTCGTTTCCGTGGCATTACGGCATAATCACGCTGCTCCTCGGCCACTTCATCGGTTTTATCGTGCCGAGCGCGGTGCTTGCGTGGAACGGCGTGCCAATAAGGCTCTATATACTTGAGCTTACGGGCCTGGCCTTCGGCTTCCTTGCCCTGTTCGGCCTTCTTGCCCTTATATACAGAAGGCTTACCAATGCAAGGGTAAAGGCGCTTACGAGCGGATGGGACGTATTGATCCTCATCGTGCTCCTCATTCAGGTCGTTACCGGCCTTGGAAACGCCATCGTTTACAGGTGGGGCTCCAACTGGTACGCCGCGTCCGCCGTACCCTGGATGTGGTCAGTGCTCTCGCTCAACCCGCAGGTTGACTACGTTGCCAACCTGCCGCTCGTAACCAAGGTGCATATCTTCAACGCGATGATATTCTTCGGCCTGATACCGTTTTCAAGGCTGGCGCACTTTATTGTCGTCAATCCTTACAAATACCTCTGGAGGCCGTATCAGGTCGTCAGGTGGTACAAGAGGGATCAGCGCACGGCCAACGTCATACAGTACAAGTAGTTTCGTAATCGAGGGGTTGGCGCACCGGTTCAGGCCAGTGCGCCAACCATCGTATAGGCTGGGGACGCGGGTAGCAACCGCCGTAGTAGCAGGATGTCCCGGACGCCGGTGGGGTGAGCATACTACTCTCCATATACGCTTATCGGCGCTCACCAAGCAATATTTAACAATTACTAAGCCGTAATCCGTTTTCAAAAACGAGAGCCGCAAAATAGACGTAAATACGTACATGGAAAGGAGCATCAAATGTCCTGGCTAAAAAGATGGGAGCCGGAAGACCTGCAGTTCTGGCAAAAGGAGGGTAGTGGCCGCGCGTGGGGGACGCTTATCGTTACCACGTTCAGCCTTGTCGCTTCTTTTGCCACGTGGTTTGTCATGAGCGCGGTCGCAGTGCGCCTTCCGAACATAGGCTTCAAGTTCGACGCTATGCAACTCTTCTGGCTTGCGGCCATGCCTGGCCTTTCCGGCGGCGCAATGAGGACCATACACGCATTCCTGATACCGGTCTTCGGCACAAGGACTGTTGTGACAATCGCAACCTTTATTAAGCTCATACCGATGGTATGGCTCGGGTATGCGGTGCAGAACCCCGAAACGCCGTATATACATTTCCTGATAATATCCTTCCTCTGCGGATTCGGAGGCGGCGACTTCTCCTCATACATGCCTTCAACGAGCCAATTCTTCCCCAAGAGGCTCCAAGGCACGGCAATGGGCATTCAGGCGGGTGTAGGCAACTTCGGCGTGAGCCTCGTGCAGTTCGTAACCCCGTGGATCATCGGGTTTGCGGTCATAGGCGCGGCAGGTGGCCCGCAGACCTTCGTCAAGGCAACTCCGTTATTTGTCGTGAAGATTACTAAAGAGGCGGGCGTGGTCAAGGACGTGATCGTTAAAGACGAGGCGCTTGCCAAGGTCATTACGGTCGTGAAGAACGAGGCTGGCGCCGTGCAGAACATCGTCCTTACAGAGGGCGACGCCACGAAGGGCCTGAAGGTTGATATAAAGAAGAACGAGGCGGGCGTCGTTACGGATATAAGCGTCAAGAGGATACTCAAGAAGGATATGTGGGTGCAGAACGCGGCGTTCTGGTATCTGCCGTGGCTGGTTATCGCGGGCATCATCTGCTGGGTATACTTGAAGAGCGTGCCCATGAAGAAGATGAGCGTCGGCGGCATGATAAAAAATATGACCGATAACAA
>JBBTCG010000092.1:0-22348 GCA_038043305.1 Deltaproteobacteria bacterium
TCAAATCAGCCCTGCAACGCCTGTCTGTTCCCACTTTGCGGCGACGGCCTTCCATTTGCCGTCTTCCTTCCTTAATACGACGGAAAACATCATCACCGAGGCGGCCTCTGGCGGGATATCCTTCAAGCCCTTGACATCAGCCCCTCTTGTAAGCACGGCCTTTGCGTTAACAACGGCCTTATCGCCTTTTATCTCAACGTCAAGACCGCGAATGAAGACCCTGACATTATCGCTCCTGAAAAGCTGATACAGGAGGATGCCCTTTACGGCATTGTAGTCGTTGCCAGAATCGTCCTTATAGTCCTTTGAAATCAGCTTCATGAAGCCGCCTGCATCCTTTGACTCAGCGGCTTCAACGGCCTTGTCAACAACGGCGCGTATCGCGGCCTCATCGGACGGCCTTGAACAACCCATGACGAATATCAACAGCGTCAATACGACGGCATGGGATGTTGTCATTTTAATCCAACCGTTCATTCCAACCCTACCCTAAAAATATCTCGGCAATCCTCAAGGACTCAGCGTCAACCGTCTTTATCTTGCTTGTGGCGTCGGCAAGGGAGATGTCGCCTATGTTGTTGCCTTGCAGGGCAACCATCCTGCCGAATTTGCCCTCATGTATCAGTTCAACGGCCTTTACGCCGAAGCGCGTGGCCAGTATCCTGTCGTATGCCGTCGGCGTCCCCCCGCGTTGAAGATGCCCAAGCACCACGTGCCGGGACTCGATGCCGGTTCTTTTCTCAATTTCCGTGGCAAGAAACTCGCCCACTCCGCCGAGTTTGGCGTGTCCGAATGCGTCAAGCGCCTTGTCCTTGGTTATCATGCCGCCCGCCTCCTTTGGATAAGCGCCTTCCGCGGCCACCACAATGCTGGAGCATTTGCCGCGTTGCTTCCGTTTATCAATATACGAACAGACCTCGGCGATATCAAAAGGCTTTTCGGGTATGAGTATCACGTTTGCGCCTCCGGCTATGCCGCCGTAGACGGCAATCCAGCCCGCGTGTCTGCCCATGACCTCAACCACCATTACCCTGTGATGCGCCTCGGTTGTCGTATGGAGCCGGTCAAGGGACCATACGACTATGCTGACGGCCGTGTCAAAGCCGAACGTAAAGTCGGTGCCTGAAAGGTCGTTATCAATGGTCTTTGGCACGCCTATGGTCTTGATGCCCTTCTGAAAAAGCTTTGCGGCAACGCCAAGGGTGTCGTCCCCGCCTATGCAGATGAGCGCGTCAAGTCCAAGCCGCCTTATGTTGCTTAGGACGGCAGCGGTGTCTTTTTCGGATTTGAGCGGATTTGTCCTTGAAGTGCCGAGCTTTGTGCCGCCTACAGGCAAAAGCCCTGAGACGAACTCAGGCGTCATCTTAACGGTCTCAGGCTCTACAAGCCCCTTCCATCCGTCGCGTATGCCGGTAAACTCGTACCCGAACTGATCCCCCCTTCTTACTACGGCCCTTATAACGGCATTCAGGCCCGGACAGTCTCCCCCGCCGGTAAGCACGCCAATGTTCATAAATATCGTCCCTCCCCTTATGGAATATCGGCTAACGCAAGCCTTACGATAAAAAGCGCGCCTTTGCCCGGCTCGGTTTGCACCTCAATGGAACCGCCAAGGCTGTCCACTATCTCCTTACAGATACTAAGCCCCAGTCCTGCGCCTCCAAACGCGGTTGTTCGCGCCTTGTCCACCCTGTAGAACCTGTCGAATATATACGGCAGGTCTTCTTCGGCAATGCCGATGCCGGTGTCCCGTATCCTAACAACCGCCTGCCTTGACTCTGCGTCAAGTGAAATCTCAACCCTTGCGCCTTCAGGGCTGTATTTAACGGCATTGTCAATGAGGTTGTAAAAGAGCTGGCCAATCCTGACGGCGTCCCCCATGACGGTGCAGGGCGTAGTATTAAGCATAACCAACTCCACGCGCCTGTCAAGGGCAAAACGCTGAAGGTGTTCATAGCGCCCGGCAAGCAGCTCGTCAAGCTTCACAGGCCGTTGCTCCAGCCCCTCCTTTTCAGCGTCAAGCCTTGCAAGGTCAAGGAGATTCCTTACGATATAACTCATCCTGTCAATCTCCTCAAGGCTTGATGCAATGACCTGCTGCATGTACTTTATATCGTCCTTTGACCTTAACGCCATCTCCATCTCGCCCTTTAGTATGGTTAACGGGGTCTTCAACTCATGCGATGCGTCGGCCGTGAACTGGCGGATGCGGTTGAAAGACCCCTCAAGCCTCTCTATCATCTCGTTGATGGTGGAGGCAAGACGGCCTATCTCATCCTGCCTGACCCTGACCGCAAGCCTCTCATTCAGATTCTCGGCGGTAATCTTCCTTGCCTGCGCCGTAATCTCGGCAACCGGCTTTAGCGCCTTTCTGGCCAGCAGCGCGCCGAAGACAGAGGCCGTAATAACGGCGGCGACGATGCCTATGCCGAATATGGCGGCCAGTGAATGGAATATGTCCTCCATGCCTTCAAGCGATGAGCCGACCTGCACGATGGCCACAAGCCCGGCGCCCTTGAATATAATTGGCCTTGTTACAACCCTTATCGGGAATCTCCTTGGCCCCTTAACGTTTTCATACGTCTCAATTCCCTTGAGCGCCCCCTCATGCCCCTCCTTTGACAGCGGCATGTTGTAACGTCCCTCAAGCGAGGACGAGCGCGCCACTATCCGGCCTTTCGCGTCGAGCAGCTGTATGTAATGGCCTGAGGTGCGGATGCCGAAAAATCTGCCAAGTATGATGTCAAAGTCCCTTGGCAAAAATAACTCCCCTGAAGGCTTGACAATGGTATGCGCCATCATCTCGGCCACCGACGCGATCTGGCCGTCAATGCGGTTTATGGATATGCGATAGATGGAATAAGAAAAGGCCGCGCTGAAGACGATCAGACTCATGGTCAGAAGAGTCACATACCAAAAGGTCAGCCTTGTACGGATGGAAAATGCCATGCGGGTGTTATTGGGGCCATCTCACGAGGATTGAAAACCATTCTCGGTTCATATCAGACAAGAGAACCAATTCGCAACATACCGGCCCTACTCTCCAAGCTCCTTGAGTTTTGACATGGACTTTATCAGAATCTCTTTTCTTTTTATCTCAAGGATGCCGTCCTCCTTGAAGCCTTTAAGGAGGCGGATGGACGTCTCCTGCGTTATTCCCAATAGCTCCGCGATGTCGAGGCGTGAGAGCGTAAGGTTGAGTTTTACGCCTTTGTCAGCCTTTACGCCGTATTCATTCGCAAGCGTATACAGCAGATGCGCCATCTTTTCCCTTGCATTCAAAAGCCCAAGCGAACCGATCCTCTCATACGCCTGATTCAACTCGGAGCCGAGCGCTATGATTATCTTCCTCGCTATTGCCGGGTCTTTTTCGAGGATCCCGAAGAGCGCGGCCTTTGACACGTAACAAAGCTCGGAGTCGTCCATTGCAATGGCGGTGTGGGCGTAGACCTTGGAGCCGTAGAAAACCTCAAAGCCGAGCATGTCGCCTGAGTACGTTATCTTTATTATCTGCTCCTTGCCTGAACTCGATGCCCTGATCAGCTTGACCCTGCCGAGACGGATTATATAAAGGCCGGAGCAAGGATCGCCTTCCATGAACACCATCTCGCGCCTTTTGAGCTGGGAGGTCTTGACAACGTCCTTGAAGGCGTCAAGCTGCGCCACGTTCAGGCCGGCGAACAGGGCGTTATGCCGTATCTCGCACTGGCAAAGGCCGCAGACGTCTTTATTAACGGTTATTGGCATAGTAAGTTAATGCTTTTTAATTGCCAAGGGTAGAGCGCCGAGCGCATCAAACGGAAAATCCCGGCGGTACGGCACCAGCGCGATGCTGCACCCGCTTACCTTTCTAACGTCCCTTATGAGGCTGATTATGTCGCCTTGCGGCAGCGGCTTTGACGTTTTCCAGTCAATGGTCTGAAGTTTTATAAGCACCCTGTTCGGGTCTTTAACGGTGCGCGACGCAGTAGAGGCCATTATCCGTATCATATCCCTTACCGTCTGAGGGGCAGCGCCAAGCTCGTCCTCCATCTGTTTATGATACGCCATAATAGAGTAATAATCAAAGTCCGTTTTAACGGTTTCGGAAAAGTCCTGCGACAGCCAAGCGAGCGCCATCGGAGGATTGGTTATGCTCTCGTACATCAGATTTATTGCGAATAAGGCGTCCGGCCTTTTCTTGTGCACGACGGCGCGAAGCCTTGATGCAACCTCAAGGAGCCTTTTGTTCTTCCACGCAGCCCACTCCCAGAAAAGCGGCGTATAGCGCACTGGGGAGGCGTTACTGGCCGGCATGTACAACGCCTCTGGCGCGGCCACGCGCCCGGTATCCTTTCTGAAGAGCGTTGTCATTTGCGTCCCAAAGCCTTCGTTATGCCTGAGCACGAGGTCGTCCTGAAAGAGTATGCCGTCTATGTCCGCATCGGCAAGGTCAGAATAGATCGCCTCAAGTCTCTTAACCGCAGCTTCGTTGAAAAGGTCAAGCCCGGCGCAGCGCGAAAAGGTCTTGCCGACAAGATCGTAAGACCTGCACGCTAATCCCGGGTCATCCTCAACCCCGTAATCCGCGTATCGCGTGGTCATCCATGCGTATACTTTAAGACCTCTGGCGTGGGCCAGCGCCAAAACCTTTGGCAGCATGTCGTCAACGACTGGCGCATGCTTGGTATAAAAGTAGACGCCCCTCTTTTGCCTTGGACTGGCGCTCGCGTGAAACCTGTCCCCCTTGTTATGAAAGACCCTGAATATCACGGCGTTCACGCCTGCGTTTTTTAATCGCTCAAACTCCCTGTCAATGTCCGCGTCGTTGGTTGCATCAAGCACCAATATCTGAACGGCCCTTAGTTCGTCTCTCATCTCAGGCAATGGATTATAAACAGGCGCTTCAATAACCGGAAGCCGCGCCATCTGTCCGGCGTTTTTGGCCTCGGTCTCCCCTGCCCGCGCATCAGGCGCAAGGGCGGAATCAGGGAAATTGGATAAAAACATCCTGTATGTCTCTTGCGCCTCCTTGTAACGCGCATCTTTCATGTACGCCCCGGCAAGACCGAACTGCGCCTTTTCAATGAGCACGCTTGCGGGAAACTCCTCTATGAGCCGTTGAAACTCTTGGCGAGCGGCCTTGTATTCACCCTCATCTGCCATGAACATGGCGTAACTCAGCCGACCCTCTGCCGTTATGTACGGTTTTTTTGAGGCGGCATTCTGGGCGAATGACTCTGAAACAAAGGAGAAAAGGAAGACAGCGGCCAATACGCAACCCGCATATTGGAGAAGGAGTAACAGTTTCTTTTTCTTCCTCTCCCCATCGGGGGAGAGGGTAGAGTGAGGGGGAACCATATCTCTTATTTGTCTAAAACATGGCATCTATCGCCTCCTTCACGGACTTGACCCCTATTAACGTCATCCCCTTGAGCGCGGGAAGACCCTTGAGGTTATCCTTAGGGAGGATGCACCTTCTAAACCCAAGCTTCGCGGCCTCCTTTATCCGGGATTCAATCTGATTTACAGCCCTTACCTCGCCTGCAAGGCCCAGCTCTCCTATGATAACGGTCTTGGGATCAACGGGCTTGTCAAGGAAGTTTGAGGCCATGGACGCCGCGACTCCAAGGTCAACGGCGGGTTCGTCAAGCCGCATCCCTCCGGCCACCTTTATGAATATGTCGTGATTTGCAAGCGCCATGCCTGCCTTTTTCTCCAACACGGCGGCAATGAGGATCACCTTATTATAATCCACGCCGGCAACGGTTCTTCTCGGCATCCCGAAAAGCGTGGGACACACAAGAGACTGCACCTCCACGAGTATCGTCCTTGTTCCCTCAAGACTTGATACCACGGCTGAACCTGACGCGCCTTCCGGCCTCTCGGCAAGGAAGGTCTCAGACGGATTCAAGACCTCGCAAAGCCCGTTTTGCCGCATCTCAAAAACGCCTATCTCCATTATCGAGCCGAAACGGTTCTTTACGGCCCTTAAGATTCTAAACAGATGGCCCCTGTCGCCCTCGAAATAAAGAACCGTGTCAACCATGTGCTCCAACACCTTTGGCCCGGCTATCGCGCCGTCCTTGGTAACGTGTCCGACGAGGAATAGCGGCGCTTCCATTGCCTTTGCGGCGGTAATGAGCCGGTGCGACGCCTCGCGCACCTGACTTACGCTGCCGGGCGATGAATCAAGCGCTTCGCTGTAAATGGTCTGTATGGAATCAATGACGATTACGTCCGGGGCAAGTTCCTTGATTACGCCCAAGACCCTTTCAACCGAGGTCTCCGAAAAGACGATGAGGTTGTCCGAAACAGCGCTGAGACGCTCTGCCCTAAGCCTTATCTGGCGCATGGACTCTTCTCCGGTAACGTACAAGACCTTGCGGTTTAAGCGGGCAAGCGCGCCCATTGCCTGCAACAAGAGGGTTGACTTGCCGATGCCCGGTTCCCCGCCGATGAGCACCGCCGAACCCGGAACCAAGCCGCCCCCAAGCACCCTGTCAAGCTCGCTTATGCCGCTTGGTATCCTGTCCTCCTCCCTCATGTCAAGCCGCGTTATGGGATGCGGCGTTGATGACGAGCCGGACATGGAGACGCCCTTTGGCGCTTGCTCAACGCGCTCCTCAACGAAGCTGTTCCAGCCGCCGCAATCAGGACACCTGCCAAGCCATTTATGCGCCTGAGAGCCGCATGACTGGCACGAATATATGGTTTTTAGCTTTGCCATTCGATTAAATACCGTGTCCGTGACCGTGACCGTAAAAGTCCCCCTGATAAGGGGGATTTAGGGGGTTGAATCTTTTCACGGTTCACGGTCACGGTATTTCAGTTCTTTGGCCTACCGGTCTTTTCACGAAAGGCAGGTGTCACATGGGCGCTATCAGTTTTCGTCAGCCCGGCGGTTTATTCCCTATTAAAAGTTTTTTGGCTTACCCCCCGATAGATACCTTCGGGGGCAGGCTTTTTTACAAAAAAGGTAAGTTGACAAACGACTTAATTTTGTTATGATAATTAAGATAAATACGCTGGAGAGAGCGGCATAAATGGTTACGGAACCGGCAAGCCACACAAACATACTAATTGAACTGACCAAGGCTGTCAAGATGCATAATTTCTATCCTGACGGCCATCCGAACCTTGATCAAGCGCTTGAGAGGTGCTTTTCACTCATCAAAAAAAATGTCGCGGAGAACGGCAATTTGAAATGGAGGCTTGACCAGAAGGGATTTTACGACGGCAATGCTCCAATCGCCGCAGGCAACCCTGATGTCGCGTCTCTTGCAAGAAAGATATTCTTCAGACGCATAAACCAGATAACCTTCACCCACCGTTTCAACAGCCGTGAACTGAGTGTATTCTTATCCATGTTAAGGCTTGAGCCTGACGACATATATGCAAAAGGCGGGGCAGAGACCGTCATGGCCGGAACGGACGTAAGCGGCATACTCCTGAACGCGCTGACATACGACGACCTTGAAAAACTTAAAGCCGAGCTTGAGGAAAAGAAGAGACTCGAAGAGGGCGCAAAGGAACTGAAAGAAGAGGCCGAAGAGGCCGGGGAGGCCGATGAGCAGGAAAAGCAGCCTGATGAAAAGGAACAACCCTTCGAGCCCGACCTCGCGGCTCTAATCGGCAAGATTCGCGTTGAAAAGGACTTCCTCAAATATAACGACCTGTCCGTACGAATCAAGGAAAAAGCTGATGCGCTCATGCGCGCCAGGGAGTTTGACCAAACGCTTGACGTCATGATCGTCTTTCTTGAGACCACGAAGTCGTCATCAGGGTTTCCCGAGGAGATAATGCACACGGCCTCGAAACGGTTGCTCTCTTTGTTGAATCCTGATATGATGCGTCTAATCATCGGCAGGATAGGCGCAAAGGAAGAGCCTCTGCGCGACGCCATGAGGCGCATCCTGCTCATGGCCGATACGCTCTCCTTTGAGCCGCTCCTTGACGCGCTTGTCTCATCCGAAGACGCTGTTTCAAGACGCCACTATTTTGACGGCATCGTCATGTTCGGCGTCAAGGTGCGCCCAAACGTGGAGCGCCGTCTGAATAGCGATAAGTGGTTCGTCGCCAGGCAGATGGCGGCGATATTGGGCGGACTTGGGGATGAGAGCTGCCTTGACGCGCTTGAGAACGCTTACCAGCACCCTGACGCGCGCGTAAAGAAAGAGGTCTTAAAAAGCCTCGTCAAGATACGTTCCACGCGCTCGGCCGCGATACTTATAAGCGCCCTTGAGGAGAAGGAAGAGTCGCTCGTGAATCAGGCCATAATATCGCTCGGTATGCTCAGGGACTCCGCCGCCATTGACGTTCTCGGCAGGATAGCTGGTAAAAGGGAGCCTTTTGCCGAGACGCGCGAATCGGTAAAAGAGGCAATAAAAGCGCTTGGCAACATCGGGGATGAAAGGGCACTGCCGTATCTGTTGCCCATACTGTCCCGCAAGGTCTGGTTCGGCAAGGAATCCAACGAGCAGACGCGTACCCTTGCGGCCAACGCGCTAGCCGCGATAGGCTCAAAGGCTGCCATTGACGCGGTTCGTGAGTGCGCTGAATCATTGTCTGGCGATCTTCATGCCGCCTGCCGGAGAATACTTGACGCTAAAGAGAGAAGTAAATGATATTGCCAGACACGCAGGATGCGATCCTTAAGAGCATAAACGCGGCCCTGAAGAGCAAGAAGCTCTACCCGCCGGGACATCCGGCCATAGCCGCGCCGTCCAAGAAATCCTATGACCTTCTGACTGACCTCCTGAAGACGCAAAAAAATTTGATGATAGGCAACGTCAACGACGCGCTGGTGTTTGAAGATCATCCGGTCTCCAACGGAGAGCAGATGTTCCCGGAACTGCTTGCCCATCTGGCCGACAAGCGCGTGGACGCCGTCATTTTTGAAAAGGGCGTAACCGAAAAGGAGCTTTCCAGCCTCTTTGATACGCTTGCCGGGCCGGATGCGCCAAAGGGACAGGAGATACATAAGCTCCTGCACGCGAAAGGCGTTACGCACATTACCCTCAAGACCGTTCCCATAGGCAGAAAAAACATAGTCGAGATATACAACGGCGCGGTTGAGACGGTAAAAAACGTGATGAACGACGTCAGGCTCGGAAAGATACCGAAATCAGAGCCTGTCAACAACGTCGTAGCCGAGCTTACCGAGTCCGTGTTGAGCGACGCCAACGCCATCATCGGCCTTACGATGATCAAGAACTACGACAACTACCTCTACAACCACTCGGTCAACGTCTCGATAATCGCGCTGTCCCTCGGCAAGGCCATGAACATTGATAAGGACGAACTGCGCGCGGTGGGCACAGGCGCTCTTTTGCATGACATCGGCAAGACGGGCGTGTCGGAGCAAATAATAAGAAAGCCGGGCGGCTTAAGCTCTGATGAGTGGGAAAAAATAAAGGAGCATCCGCTCCTCGGCTCGAACATCATAAAACGGATGGATGGGATGACGGAACTGGTCGGCAAGCTCATCTACGAGCACCATATAAGATTCGACCATTCCGGCTACCCGCAAACGACAAGCAACCTGCATCCGCTGACGCAGATTATCACCATATCCGACGCCTACGACGCGCTTACGACGCTCCGGGTTTATCAACAGCCGCATAATCCCGCGGAGGCGCTGAGGGTCATGCTCAACTTCGCGGGCAGGCACTTCAACCCCGACGTGCTTAACGCGTTCATCAACATGATCGGCACGTATCCGGTGGGAACGCTAGTGAGGCTTTCAAGCAACGAGATAGGCGTCGTAACGGGCGTAAACAAGGACGCCCTCGAATTACCGGTCGTAAAACTGCTCTTCGACAAAAACGGCGGAGCGTTCCCCGCCCCCGCAGTCCTTGATCTGGCCTCTGAGCGCGGAAGGAGCGTCATATCAACCGTCAACCCGGCAACCGCCGACATTGATCTTGCGGCTTTTTTCGAGAAGGAAGGCGCGGAAAAGGAAAGCGCGGCGTGAGGAACCATGTAGGAGCTTGCTTTGTGCGACGCAGGGCTTACGGCTCGTAGGGCAAGGCTGTGATGAACAATTCTTTTTCTCCTCCACTTTGACAAAGTGGAGGCGGGGAGGGGTTAGCCTTGCCAATGGCGACGCAACTCGTAGACCCAAGGGTAAGGTTAGACCCGTAGGTTGGGTTGGTTTTATCAACCCAACATTTTTTGCAATGAATGTTGGGTTACGCTTCGCTAACCCAACCTACGACTACTACGACTACGACCACGACCCGCTGATTACAACTCCAAATAATCCCGATAACCAAAACCCTTGCTGTAGTCGAGCATCCAAATCTTCCGCGGCGTTATCTTTATAAAACGATTATCGGGAATGGCCGGAAGACTTTTTATTATCGGAAATTTTTCTGAATAGATCCCGTAAACGAAAGCCGTTGTCTCTTCCTTTACAACCTCAGCCTCACCTTCAATCTGAATGCCTTTTAACTCCGCCCAATCAGTCGTGTATGCATCAATAGTTACCGCCACTTTGGGATTGGTTGTCAGATTGATGAATTTTTGCGTCTTTGCGGACGTCCCAAAATACAAATCCAATCCATCATTGACATACACGACGCTGCTGACGTGCGGTTGTTTTGGATTATCCGAGTTGATCGTGGCAAGACTCAGATAAAAATGCCCTTTCATGTACGAAGAAATTACTTTTTTAAGATCAGCGCTCATATTAAATACCCCCTCTTGTGTTTTTATGATACGTGTTGTATATTATTGCTACGCATACTTTTTGTCAAGTAGGCACCTTTTTGTGATATACATACCTTTTGGTAAGTATTATATGGCAACGGGGTTAGCATGAATAATAAAAAGATGGATTGTCCCGTGGAAATAACATTGTCAATAATCGGGAGCAAATGGAAGGTGCTTATATTAAGAGAGCTCCTGGATGGAACGAAGCGATTTAGTGAACTCGGCAGGGGTGTTTCCGGCATAACCCAGAAGATGTTGACGCAACAACTCAGGCAGATGGAAAAAGATGGCATTGTAAATAGAAAGGTTTATCCGGTTGTGCCGCCGCGGGTGGAGTATTCACTAACTACAATCGGGAAAAGCCTCAAACCTATACTCAATGCGATGTGTAAATGGGGAAGCGCGTATAAAAACTTGAAGCGTTGAAAAAAGCATGCGTAGCACGGCCTTGCTCAGCGCCGCCCGCATCACGGTCTTTTTGGACTCACCTTCTTTGCTATCGTCTTCAGATGCGCCCTGTTGTAAAAGCTGGATGAGAACGTCGGCGTGAACCCGGTCTTTTCAAGAAGCATCGCAAACGTGGCGGGAGAGAAATACCAGAGGTGGCTCGGCGGACCGAAATACTTCCAGTTGATCCCGGCAAGCCTCGCCTTTATGTGGGTAACGCACGGGACCACTGAAATAAGCATCCCGCCTTCCGATAAAATCCTGTGTATCTCCGACAACGTCCTGATCGGATCGTGAAAATGCTCTATTACATGCAGCGCCACCACAACGTCAAAACTCCCTGACGGGAACTTATGGGACTCCAGGATTCCGTCAAGCACGTTAAGTCCCCGGCCTCTCGCATATTCCAAGGCGGCTGAATTGAGGTCTATGCCCGTTGCGACGAACCTCGCGTCGCTTTTGACGACGCTGAGAAAGTTTCCGTGATTGCACCCGACCTCAAGCAGTCTTATGCTCTTGTTGCGCGGAAAGAGCCTCTTGACGCTTGACGCAAACAAGCGATACCTTATCGTCCGGCTGATGCTTACATGCGGCTTAAAATTAGACGACCTTTTTTTGGTAAGCGTTACAAGCTCATCTTCCGCTGGGAGCGGCGTCGTATAAACGAACCCGCAACCCGCGCACTTTACTATGGTATAACCCCTCTTCTTACCTATCTCGGCATAACCGTTCTCAGCGCATAAAATACAAGCCATTATTGTAGATCACCTTCCATCTGTTTTTTTATCGGCACTGCCTTATTATCTCGTCCGGGATCGAAGCAAGCGGGAGCACGGCGTCAACCGCGCCGCGCTTTATGGCCTCCTTGGGCATCCCGAACACGACGCATGAATCCTCATCCTGCGCCACGCATCTCGCGCCAGCCTCATGCAGCTCAACCATGCCCCGCGCGCCGTCGTCTCCCATCCCGGTCATTATTACGCCTACGGCGTTCTTGCCCGCATACTGAGCCGCTGAACGGAACAGCACGTCAACCGACGGGCGATGTCTGGAAACCAACGGGCCGTCCTTGACCTCCACGTAATAACGCGCACCTGAACGCTTCAACAAGAGATGTCTGTTGCCCGGCGCGATTAGGGCGCGTCCCCTGACCACGGTGTCGTCGGTCTTGGCCTCCTTGACCGAGATGCGGCATATCCCGTCAAGCCGCCTTGCAAAGGCCGCAGTAAAGTGCTCAGGCATGTGCTGGACTATCACCAGACCCGGCGAGTCAAGCGGCATAGCCTCGAGGATGTCGCGTATAGCCTCGGTTCCGCCGGTTGATGCCCCGATGACGGCCACCTTGTCCGTTGTCTGGGCCATTGCCCTTGTTCTGGCCTTTGCTATCACAACGTCGGCCGTAAGCTTTTGAGAAACCCTCCTCTCGCTTATCGGCCTGAGTTTTGCCGTTGCGGCGGCCTTTACGGCGTCGCATATCAGTATCTTCGCCTCCTCTAGAAAATTGCGAATCCCCAGATGAGGTTTTTGAATAATTTCTACCGCGCCGTACTCGACGGCGCGGAGCGCGGTCTCGGAGTTTTCCTCGGCAAGGCTTGAAATAACGACGACAGGTATCGGATGCTGGCTCATTACCTTTTGCAAAAAGGTCAAGCCGTCCATGCGCGGCATCTCGATGTCCAGCGTGATCACGTCCGGCGCTTCTTCCCGTATCTTGTCCGCCGCTATCAGCGGGTCTGCGGCCAACCCCATCACCTCAAGAGCCGTATCTGAAGAGATAATCCTTGAAAGCGCCTGACGCACAACGGCCGAATCGTCTATTATAAGCACCCTTATTTTCTTATTTGACACTACAATTCCCTATCCGGGTAACGTTAAGTATTTTGTGTCATGGTGTGAGGGGCAACACATAGTTTTCGTCAGCCCGAATGTTTGTTCCCTATTAAAGTTTTTTGGCCTACCCCCCGATAGATACCTTCCCTCGATTAAGACATTCGAGGGCAGGCTTGGGCAGGCTTTTTTTCAAAAAAGGTAGGCCGCGTTCAGGTCTTTTTCTCGACCTTCTTCACGAATACGTCTCCGCTGTCCGTCATGAACAATATCTTTCTGCCCAGAGTGCCGCCGGTATCGGAGCTTACGATGGTTATGCGCTCGCTTCTGAGCATGTCCTCGGCAAACGCGATATTGCGTTCGCCTACGTCAATAAGCCCGCTGAGAGACTCAAGGACGTTTGCGCCGCCGAACACCTTGGCCTTTAAGCACTCTCTCCTTGAGCCAAGGAGCCGCATCCTTTCTATAAGCATTGGGATCGCCACGTTGCCGTACCTTGGCGTGGGCAGACCCTCGCCGTTCCACAGGGGCAGAAGATAATGATTCATGCCTCCGGTCAGCCTTGTCTCGTCCCACAGGCAAACGGCAACGCATGAGCCGAGGATGGTCGTGATGACGCACTGGCCATTATGGGCAAATAACATGCCCGGATAGAGATAATGGCTTATCGCGTCTTTTGCGTTGTTGGTCTGCAAATCAGAGGTCTCTCTTATAGAGCGGCTAAAACTTCTCGCCGCTGTCATTGAAAAAAAAGTCGTTCCCGTCCTCTGAAAATGCCGTTGCCCCGGCAACGGGTTGGCCCTCGGGAAGCGTTACCGTAAAGGCCGCCCCCTCCCCGCGAGCGCTGTTTACCTTTATCGTCCCGTTCATCAACTCTACAAAAGCCCTCGTGATGGAGAGTCCCAGACCATGTCCGGGGTGGCTCTTGGTTACGCCGGCCTCAAGCTGTCTGAACCTGTCGAATATGACCCCGTGCTTATCCTTCTCAATGCCGATGCCGTGATCCTCAACGGTAATGACAAGGGATGCGCCTTCCCTACAGGCTTTTATCTCGATAGTTTTTCCGTCGTGGCTGAACTCTATCGCGTTGGCGAGGAGATTAGCCAGTATGCGCTGGAGCTTATCCGCGTCAACGGCAAAATGAGGTGAGCCGCTCCACTCATCGCCGAGCCGAAAAGCCGCGATGAGTTTTTTTTCTGCCATGCGGTGCTTGAAGGACTGCACAGTATTGCGTATAAGCGAGGGTATGTCCACGTTTGAAATGCACAGTTGGGCGTCTCCCGCTTCAAGCTCCGCCGCCGCAAAGATATTCCTGAGTTGGAAGCTAAGGTTGAAGGCCTCCTTGTAGATTGTCCATGCGACCGACATCAGCGTCTCTTGACCCGTTGAATCGGCGTCAGAGACGAGAAATTCGCACAACGTCAGCACGGACGTAAGCGGATTGTTTATCTCGTTCCTGATGTTCGAGAGAAAGTCGGTCTTCACCTTCTCGGACTCAAGGAGTCTGGCGTTCAATACCTCCAGCTTCTTCGTAACCACTGAAAGGTCATGGTAGGCCCTGTCCTTCTCCTGTAGTCGTCTAAGGAGTTCCCTTGTTATTTCTTCATCCGATAGTTCATGCATAATGAAAACCTCCATAAAGCCGCGCTGACTTAACTCATCTTTTTATAGACCGAGGGGGCAACCCGTACGAGCGGGCAGTTTGCCGCGTTCAAGGTCTCCGAATGACCTATAAAAAGGTAGCTGCCGGTCCTCAGGTGTCCGAGAAGTCTGGCGATAATATTCTCCTGAGTCTGTCTGTCGAAGTATATAAACACGTTGCGGCAGAAGATTATGTCCATGTACTCCCTGAAGCCGAAGTCGCGCTCCATGAAGTTTAAGCGTCTGAACTTGACGCGCTCACGGAGTTCAGGGATGACCCTTACAAGCCCCTTTGCCTGATCCTTGCTCTTCAGGAAGTACCTGCGCTTCAATTCATCCGGCACAGGGGAGAGCCTGTCCGACGAGTATACCCCTTTTGCCGCGGCCTCGACGACCCGTGATGACAGGTCGGTAGCAAGGACCGTGTAGTCGAAACCCAAACCCGGGTAGCTCAGGGCAAACTCGTTCAATACCATCGCAAGGGTATACGGCTCCTCGCCGGTTGAACAGCCCGCGCTCCATGCCATAAGAGGTTTTCGTATGCCTGCGCCGCTCTCCCTTACAAGCTCTGGAATGGCGGTGTTGACGAGATAGTCGAAGTGATCGTTCTCACGGAAGAAATCGGTCTTGTTGGTCGTAACAAGGTCTACCATGCAGACTATCTCTTTTTCCATGCCCTCGTCGCTGAAGAGATAGTCGCAGTACTCCTTATAGGTGCCGATATTAAGGACGCGCAAGCGCTTTGCCAGCCTCGATACAAGCAACTGCTTCTTTGACGGCGGCAGTTTTATGCCGAACTCGGCTTGTATATACTCGCTCAGGCGCCTGAAGTCTTTATCCGTCATCACCATGTAGGCATGAAAGCCGATTTCATACGCCGTGCGGCGCGTCCTTGAGGTCGGTTACCATGCTCAATTCATCCGTTGAAAACACCTTGTCAACGTCGAGGATGATGATGAACTGGTCGTCCCGCTTTCCCATGCCCATGATGAACTCGGTCTTGAGCCTTACGCCTATCCTCGGCGGCGGCTCTATCTGGTTCGGCTCAAGATCGAGGACCTCCTGCACGGAATCGGCAAGGGCGCCAAGCACGATCTTCTCGTTGTCAAGGCTTATCTCAGCGATTATGACGCACGTGTTGACCGTCTTTTGCGTTATTGACATGCCGAATTTGAGGCGCATGTCAACGACAGGCACAACGCTTCCGCGCAGGTTTATGACGCCCCGCATGAAGTCCGGCGTCCTCGGCACCTTCGTAACGGTGGTGAAGTCAAGCACCTCGCGCACCTTGGAGATGTCGAGGGCAAAGACCTCGTCTTCGAGCCTGAATGTAAGGTACTGAGTTGTCTGTGTTATGGCGGGTACTGCCATATCCCCTCCTTGTCTTAGAGACCTTTGCATAACCGTCATTGTGTGGTTCTAATAAGATACCCCCTCACCTCTGTCCTCTCCCCTATAGGGAGAGGAGGAAAAGAACCACTTCATTCCTCCTCTCCCCTTTGGGGAGAGGGCTGGGGTGAGGGGCATATTCCCGAATGCAAGTTGCTTTCGACTTATCCATATCCTGACTACCGTGAACCGTGGCCGTTGACCGTGAAAAGATTCAACCCCCAACCCCCTAAATCCCCCTTATCAGGGGGACTTTATCAGGGGGACTTTTACGGTCACGGTTCATGGTCACGGCCTTCTAAAACTTCTCGAATTCGTTGTCATGCTCGTCCTTGCCGTGCTGCCCCATGTCAAGGGCTACGCCTCCGGGAGCAGGGGCGCTTGCGTGCATGGCCTTGTGTTGTCCTTTTGCCTGAGCGTGAGGCAGATGCCCCGCCTGCGCCCTTTGCGCCTTCGCGGCCGGCCTTGCAACAAAGGCCGTTTTCCTCGCTCCGGTGTCGCGGAGTTTAAAAAAGTCTATCGTGTGCTGAAGCTGAAGCGCCTGAGAAGAAAGCTCCTCTGAGGTGGAGGATAACTCCTCAGCCGCGCTCGCGTTCTGCTGAATGACCTGATCAAGCTGTTGAAGCGCCTTGTTTATCTGCTCTGCCCCGCTGTTCTGCTCGTTGCTCGCGGCGCTTATCTCCTGCACAAGCTCCGAGGTCTTCTGTATGTCGGGTACGAGTTTTGCGAGCATCTCCCCGGCCTTTTCGGCGATCTGAACGCTCGTTGACGAGAGCTTGCTTATCTCAGCCGCCGCGGTCTGGCTTCTCTCGGCCAGCTTTCTCACCTCTGAGGCGACAACGGCAAAGCCCTTGCCGTGCTCGCCCGCCCTTGCGGCCTCTATCGCGGCGTTCAGGGCAAGCAGGTTCGTTTGCCTCGCTATCTCCTCGATGATCGAAATCTTACTCGCTATCTCCTTCATGGCTACAACCGTCTGTGCCACGGCCCTGCCGCTCTCGGTCGCGTCCACCGCCGACTTCTGGGCTATCTTTTCAGTCTGCTGGGCGTTGTCCGAGTTTTGCCTGATGTTGGCCGCCATCTCCTCCATTGACGAGGTGGTCTCCTCTGTCGAGGCCGCCTGCTCGGTAGAGCCTTGCGATATCTGCTGCGCGCTCGATGAAAGCTCCTGAGAGCCGGACGCCACGTTGTCGGCAACGGTACGCACGTCAGAAACGACCTCCCTTAACTTATCAGCCATGTTCTTCATGGCGCTAAGGAGCTGGCCCACCTCGTCCGTGCCCCTGACCTCTATATCAACCGTCAGATCGCCGACGGCAATCTTGTTGGCCACGTTTGCCGTAAGATTGGAAAGCGGCGTCGCTATCATCCTCGTAAGGATGATGACGAAGATGACGCCTATGGCTATTACGATAAGCGTTACGATTATGACCAGCATCCTTATCGCGGAATAGTTGGCCTCGGCCTGCTTGTAAAGCTCCTTTGAAACCTCGTCCTGTATCTCAATGAGCCTCTTGAGCTTCGCGTCAGCTGCCTTGAACTTGGGACCCGCGTCGTTTGCCGCGTTGTACTTGGCCTTCTCGAAGTTTCCCTCAAGCGCCCAGCTATAGGTGTTTGTCCTTGAATCGTTAAACAGCTTCCATGCGGACCTGAACTCCTCAAATGTTTTCTTTTCCTCAGTCGTGAACTTCGATGCGCCGTATTTCTGTATCAGCCTGTCAATCTCTTTTACCCAGTCCTCGGCGTTGTTCTGGATCGTCTGCCTCTTGGACTGGTCAGGCTCGTTGATTATCTGCAGGGCGCCTATGCGCAGCGCGGAAAGCTCTCCGTTTATCTTGTCGAGGTCTATAAGAGGGACGAGCCTGTTGTCGTACATGGTCTCGATCATGGCGCGCAGATCGCCCATCCTCGTTACGCTCACGACTCCAAGGACGATGATGCATATTATGAGCAAAACAAAGCTCACTATCAGCTTGGAACTTGTCTTCAGATTTCTGAAAAAATTCATGCCCTGTACCTCCTTATGGTGTCATATTAAAGGTAGTCTTGCGTCCGTTACGCCGCCTACCCCCTCACCCTACCCTCTCCCCAAAGGGGAGAGGGGGAATTAAGCCGCACCTTCCGTCTCTATCTCCTCCTCGACAGTCTTTATTATTGCAGGCACGTCCACGATGAGCGCAACCGTGCCGTCCCCCATGATCGTTGCGCCTGATATGCCTCTTGCATCCCTGTAAACGGAGCCAAGGGACTTTATTACCGCCTGCATCTGCCCTTCAAGCGCGTCCACCACAAGCCCAATCAGCCGTCCAGCATACCTGACGATTACTATGCTCTCCCGCGTATCGGCCTCGATGAGCGTCCCGGCGCAATTGAAAAACGATGTAAGCCGTATATAAGGAAGCACCTCTCCCCTCAGGTTTATATACCCGCGTCTCTTGTCAACGCGCCTTTCCGAATCAGGCAGGTCAACGCACTCGGTAACCATCTCAAGCGGTATGACGTAGCTTGACCCGGCCACGCCGATCAGGAAGCCGTCTATTATTGCGAGGGTAAGCGGAAGCCTTATAGTTACCCTCGTGCCCTTGCCGCTTACGCTGTCAACGGCCACAGTGCCCCTCAATGAATCAATGTTCCGGCGCACCACGTCCATGCCGACCCCGCGGCCTGACAATTTGGTTACCTCCTGAGCCGTTGAAAAACCCGGCTCAAAGATGAGCTTGTATACGTCGCCGTCAGAAAGGGTCTTGTCCGCTTCGATTAGCCCAAGCAGCGTTGCCTTTCCCTTAATCTTCTCTCTGTCAAGCCCTTTGCCGTCGTCTGAGACCGTGATTACCACGGAACCGGCGTCATAACATGCGTTCAGGCTGATAAGCCCCTTTACCGGCTTGCCCGCGGCCTTTCTTTCCTCAAGCCCCTCTATGCCGTGATCAGCGGCGTTCCGCACAAGGTGCATGAGCGGATCGTTTATCTTTTCCACGACGAGTTTGTCCAACTCGGTTTCCGCGCCGGTTATGACGAGGTGCATCTCCTTGCCCGACTCCCTGCTTATGTCGCGTACTATGCGATTGAAGCGGCTGAAGGTCTCGCCGATGGCAACCATGCGGAGTTTCATAGCCGTGTCGCGCACGTCCTCGACAAGACGCTGCATGTTCGACGCGGCCTCGAAAAGGCCGTTGTCCTTCAATCTCCGCGTGTGCTGATTGACGTTCGCGCCTGAGATGACAAGCTCGCCCACGAGGTTGACGAGCGCGTCAAGCTTGGCTGCGCTTATGCGTACCGTGCCGCTCTCCCTTGATTTATGCACCCGCGTCTCTTTCTGCTTCTCAATGGCCGCGTCAACGAGTTCATCGGACACCATGCCTTCGTTTACGAGTATCCTGCCTATGGGCTGGGCCGCTTGGCGGCCTTCGCCTTCATCCGCTTGAGCGGACTCAGCGGATTGCAGCCTCAGCGCGTCGTCAAGCTCGGTCTGAGAAAGCGCGCCGCCTTTGAGCAATATCTCGCCGAGAAGTTCTGCATCCTCGGGCAGGGCGTTTATAAGCTCTATGTAGGATTCAAGCCTGCTGTGCGGCGGCAGGATGCGGATTATGGAGTCCTCGCGCACGAATTCAAAGACGTCCTCAAGGGTTTTTTTGTCAAAGTCGCTCTTCAGGTCTATCTCAAAACCGAGATAACAGCTTTCAGGGTTCATCTCATTAAAGGCGGGGATGGAGTCAAACAAGGTTACGAGGCTGGTAATCTCGCCGAGCCGCGTAAGATAGGTCAGGAATGAAGCGGGGTCCATGCCGCTTCTGAAGGTATCGGCTCCGAACCTGAGAGATATATGCCATGCGCTTGTCCCCGCATGTCTAAAGCGGGGATCGGTTGAGGCAAGCCTCCCCTGAGCGTCCCCCGCTTTTTTCAATTTCAAGACTGGCTCCGAAACTACTTCCTGCGCCGACGATGGAAGAAACGTATTGAGTCTGCCGGTAAGATGCGCTCCCCTGGCAAGCGCGTCCGCGCTTGGCTCCCTTTCCTCGGCGGCGCACTCGACAAGCTCAGCGGTATGATCCCTGCATTCAAGCAGGAGTTCGATAATGCCGTTGGTAACGCGGATGCGCCCGTCGCGCACTATTGAAAGAAGATTCTCCATCAGGTGAGCGAATCTTTCGACCGTTTCTATGCCGACGATGCCTGAGGAACCCTTAATCGTATGAACGGCGCGGAAAAGGGTGTTGATGGTTTCGTTGTCCTGAGGCCGCGCCTCAAGCGCAAGGAGCGCGTTCTCGATCTCCTGCAACAGCTCGCGCGCCTCGGCTATGAACGTATGTCTTACCTGTTGAAGCGCGTTATCCATTATCTTTCCCTGCGGCGCTCAGGTCTTCACTCAGCCTGTAAAGTTGAACAAGCGCCTCAGATGCGTTTCCGTGAGCGACAACCTTAAACCCCTTGCCAAGCGCCATCGCCTCGCGTTTGACGGCAAGCACGAGTTGCAGTCCGGCGCTGTCCATCTCGGTTACGCCGGAAAGGTCAAGCTCAAAGGAGGCGCTCTCGTTCCGTTCGGAAAAAAGTGTGCCGAGCCTTGCCTTCAACTCTGACGCGCCGTATATCGTAACTTCGCCAGCAAGACGGAGGGTCAAGACGCCGTTATTTATCTCTGTTGCGACTTCCATAGTCAAAGCCCCTTAACCTGATATTAAGGCATCTCATTATCTTCATAATCTACCGCTTGCATCTTGAAAAATTTATACCGCAGAACGCTATTTCGAATCTTCAATCATCTTGCGTACCGTTGCAATTAAAACAGGTATGTCGTTTTGGCAAATAGTAAAAACCTCTTCAGCGTCAACGTCAAAATACCCGTGCGCTATGGCGTCGCGTACGCCTTTTACTCCTCGCCAGTCAACGTCCGTATACTGAGCTAATAATCTACCATCGGTCTTTCGGTCAATTTGCTTAAATGTTTCACCAGCGGCAATCAATATCATGCAAATCGCATCCAAACGATCAAGACCTTCGTCGTCTTTCACGAAATCATCGGCAGAGTTAATGTCTGCAAAAGGGCGAGGAATACGCTCAAGCGCCTCTATCGTCTCTTCCAACCGCTCAATCAAAAGAGCTTTATCGAGCATATCGAGCCTCTCGCTCAATCCGCGCCTTTAAGCGCGGATTCATCCGCTCGCGAAGGCGGACAATATCTACATGGCGCGACAATAACGCCTCTATGTCCTCTTTCAACCGCGCCGCGCGAAAGAGATTTGGTTCATCAGTTTCAAAGACTATATCTACATCACTATTCTCTGTCGCCTCGTCGCGGGCAAAAGAACCAAAGATACCAAGCGAAAGCAGGCGATATTCTTTTCCGTGTTGCTCTTTGAATCTCTTTAGAGACGCAAGCATATCATTGCAATCGTTCATAAATCGTCCTCCGCGCAAAGCTAATCCTCTCTCATCAGCTTGGCTATCGCCTCAAGCATCTGCTCCGGCTTGAACGGCTTTACCACCCATGCCTTTGCGCCGGCCAGCCTGCCCTCTTGCTTCTTCGCCTCCTGCGACTCGGTCGTAAGCATTATGACGGGCGTGAATCTGTGCGCGGATGAACTCTTGAGCGACCTCAAAAACGTTATCCCGTCCATGTTGGGCATGTTCACGTCGCATACCACGAGGTTCACCTTGGCCCCGACGAGTTTTTTCAGCGCGTCCTCGCCGTCAGAGGCCTCTATTACGTTATAACCGACCTTTCTCAGTGTCAGGTTTACGACCTGTCTGATGGAAGCCGAGTCATCCACTATCATTACGGTCTTTTGCACGTTAATCCCTCCCGCTCCTCACGCGCCAGTTAAAAATAGGTAACTTCTCCCTCGACAAGCTGTTTTGCTGACCTGCCCTTAACGGCCTTCTTGTCCTTCCCGTTGCTTACGATGGTTTCGTGGGTATCCCTCTGTTTGTCCATCACATAATAGTTAAACAGGCCGTCAATGCTGAACTCGGACGTAACGCAGTCGGGGTCAGAGCAGTCAGGCGTGCATTTTCCCTGTCTGTTTATGCAGTATTTCAGATGATCAAGGTATTTGTTCGTATCGGTCAGGGTTCGCATCACAAGCCCTATCTGCTGACTAAGGATGTCCTGAAACTGCACGTCCGCGAGAAGCTCCAACACCTGCGCCGAAACCTTCTTGCTGCTTGTCCTCACCTGTTCGAGTATCTTCTTATTGAGCCCGTCGAGGGCGCTGTAGCTTTCGCCCAATTTAGCGAGCTGGCCTTCGAGGTTTTTAAGGAGTTGGGACTCCTGGCGGCTTGCCTGCTGGTTTATCTTGTTGGAAAACTGCGTCTCTATGTCATTGGCCATCTGCATCATGGCATGGCCTATCTT
>JBBTCG010000093.1:0-1188 GCA_038043305.1 Deltaproteobacteria bacterium
CGTCTCAGAGGTGATGAACATAATAGGCGAGGTGGAGGGCAAGACAGCCATTTTGCTTGACGACATGATAGACACCGCCGGAACGCTTACTCAGGCCGCGGTCGCGCTTGATAAAAACGGCGCAAAGAGCGTGTATGCCTGTTGCACGCACGCCGTGCTTTCAGGCCCTGCCATCGAGAGGATAGAAAAGTCGCCGATAAAGGAACTCGTCGTAACAAACACCATCGCCGAGAGAGACGGCGCAAGGTCGAGCCGTATAAAAAGGCTTTCAGTTGGGCCGCTCCTCGGAGAATCAATAAAGAGGATACATAACGGCGAGTCGGTAAGCTCGTTGTTCGTTTAAGAAATGCGTTCCATATCAATCATTATATAAGCCGGCAAACAAGGCCGGAAAATCGGAGGGAGCAGAAAAGATGGAGAGAATAAATCTTACGGCCCAGCGCCGCACTGAGACCGGAAAGGGTCCGGCGGGAAGGCTAAGGAAAGACGGCAACGTGCCTGCGGTTCTGTACGGGCCGGGTATAAAGGCGGCCATACCGCTTACGTTGAGCGGCAAGGAGACGCATAAGGTGCTGCATACTGCGGCGGGCGGCAACGTCCTCGTCAACCTGACGATTAATGGCGAGGATAAACCCGTCATGGCCATGTTCAAGGCTGTGTCAAGACACCCGCTCGCGGCTTCCATTCAGCACGTGGACTTTTTTGAGATACGGATGGATCACAAGATTGTGGCGGACGTGCCTTTGCGCGTCGTCGGCAAGTCCGTAGGCGTAGCGCTTGGCGGCATACTTCAGCTTGAGGCCAGAAAGGTCAAGGTCGAGTGTCTGCCGGCTAATATACCGGACAGTCTTGACGTTGACGTAACCGCGCTTGCCATAGGCTCATCGCTCCATGTAAAGGACATCATCTTCCCCGAAGGCGTGAAGGCCGCCGGCGACGCAAGCGCAACGATAGTCTCGGTCGTCGCGCCAACGCTTGAGGCCGCGCCGAAGACCGCTGAAGAGGTGCAGGCCGAGCTTGCCAAGAGCTTCGAGGAAAAGGATAAAGAGGCCGGCACAGAGGAAAAGGAAAAAGAAAAGGGCAAGTAGTCCGTTGCCCGGGACGCCCTGCATGCTTAACCCCCGCTCCCCCTCGGGGGAGAGGGCTGGGGTGAGGGGGCGAGAAGCGGCGCAATATTGAACGGTATCC